>NZ_CP025815.1:0-308835 GCF_003352045.1 Sulfitobacter sp. JL08 | reverse complement strand
CCCTGAAACACACCCTCGGATTGGCTCTGTCAGGACAATCGCGACGATCCTGTTTTGCGCAGGCCTGCTGGTTGCCGGGAACAGCCTCTTTCTGACCCTCCTGCCGATGCGGGCGAACCTCGAAGGATTTTCGACAACCTATATCGGCGTGCTGGGGTCGGCATATTTTGGCGGTTTCGCGGTCGGGTGTTTCTTCGCGCCTCGGTTGATCATGTCCGTCGGGCATATCCGAACCTTTGCCGGGCTGGCAGCGGTGTTGACCGCGCTCAGCCTGTCCTATGAACTGGCCGTTGAGGCTTATGTCTGGGGCGCGCTTCGGTTTTTCAGTGGTATCATTCTGGCAGCCCTCTTTATCGTTGTGGAAAGCTGGCTCAACGACAGTTCGACCAATCTCAACCGCGGGCGTGTGCTGTCGGCCTATATCATCGTATCGAACCTTCTGACGATGGTCGGCCAGCAAATGGTCAATCTCTTTGAAATCAATGCCCCCGGCGCATTCATGGCAATCGCCATGCTGATCTGTCTGTCGATTGTCCCTCTGACCCTGATCCGCACCTCAACCCCCAAGCCGATCCCTTCGGCACGGATCAACCTGCGCAAACTTCTTGCCGTGTCGCCGGTTGGGGTGGTCGGATGTCTGTTCGTAGGCGCGGTCGAAGGCGCGTTCTGGTCCATGGGTCCGGTATTCGGTCAGGAGCGCGGGTTGAATGTGGTTGATGTGACCATCCTGATGTCCTGCTTTGTCCTCGGCGGCACCCTGTCGCAATGGCCCATCGGCTGGCTGTCGGATCGCATGGACCGCCGGTTGGTGATTAGCGCGACTGCCTTTGGCACCTTCGTCACCGGGATCATCATCGGATTTGTGCATTTGCCACCCGGTTTGCCGGTTTACGGCATGGCGGTGCTGCTTGGCGCGATGATGGTGCCGCTTTATCCGCTGTGTCTGAGCCACGCCAATGACAATGCCCCCAATGCGATGCTGGTGGAACTGAGCGGCGGGCTTTTGTTGATCTACAGTCTGGGGGCGGCACTGGGCCCCCTTGCGGCGGCGTTGCTGATGGCGGGAGACCGCCCTGGTGGGCTGTTCCTGTTCATCGCGGTTTTGCTGCTTGGGCTCGCCGTCGTCGTCTGCGCGCGATTGCTGACGACGGCGGCAACACCGGGCGAACGCGGGCAACGGGTTGAATTTGTACCGGTGCCCAAGACCTCTGCTTCGGTCTATGCTCTTGAGGAAGATGACGAAACAGAACAGCGGGGGCAAGAGTAGCGACATGGAAGGCCAAATGCTCAAGGGAAAAATCGCGCTGGTATCAGGCGCAAGCCGCGGGATCGGGGCGGGCATCGCCCGCGAACTGGCTGCGCAAGGCGCGCATGTCGTCCTGGCTGCACGCACTTTGAACGAGGGTGAGGGGCGCAACTGGCATGCCGGTGGCCCCACTGTGCCAGGATCGCTTGCCGAAAACGTCGCACATATCCGCGCCTCGGGCGGCAGCGCGGAACCCTTTCAGATCGATCTGAGAGATAAGGCTCAGATCAAGAAAATGGTCGCCCACGTGGTTGCCGAGCATGGCAAGATCGACATCCTCGCCAATTGTGCCATGGGGTTTCCTGCCGACTACAAGGGCGACATCTGGTCAAGCGATGACACCGACTGGGACGCCATGATGGAAATTGGTGTGCGCTCGAAATATCTTCTCGCGCATTTCGTCTCGCCAGTGATGATGGCGCAGGGGCACGGCCTGATCGTCAATATCTCGGCAGGCGCATCAAAAGACGAATATTACAGTCCGATGTTCCGTATGGCGATGGCGTCAGTCGACCGTATGACGTCCGCTATCGCCCATGATCTGCACCCCCACGGCGTGAGCGCGGTGTCGGTCTGGCCCCGCTGGGTGCGCACTGAGCGTGTCCTGATGGCGGCCGAGAATACCGATTTGGGGTTTGATGTCTCATCAGAGGACCTTGCCCAGTCGGACACACCGGAATTTACAGGGCGCGCCATTGCGCATCTGTTCTGTGATCCTGACCTGACCGGGCGGTCCGGGCGTTGTTTTCCGCTCCTTGAATTGGCACATCACTATGGTTTTGCGGACATCGACGGAATACAGCCGCCACTGGATCAGACATCTCAACTTTGGTCTGCACGGTTGAATGCGATCTGGGATATTCTCGCATCGTAACGATAGGCAATACGCGCACCTCCCCCTCCATCATATCGCCTGCCACATTCCGAAAGCCGAGCTACATCCCTACATCTGTCAGGGTTTGCTGCGCCAAAGGCGCGGTTGGTACAACCGTATGGTTCTGCGACCCGCAAACGCATTAAGCAAACGGGCTTGGTCGAGATCAACAACGACAGATGGTGCCGATATCTCGCCTGATGAACCGAACGGGTGACAGCGACAAGCGGATTTTTGCAGTCGATCGCCGAAGAATCGTTGCCATCCCGCGCGAAAGCCCTGAGCATCGAATACCCGTCGATTTCGACGAAAACCGCCTGACAAAAATGGTCAAACCTATCGTGTAGAACGGCGTATCAGAAATTGCATTTAGCGTGAGTTCACGCTGTAACCTGCATGAGTGTCCGGTTTTCTTGCCGCATTGCGGCATGCAGTCTTGCAGTCTTGCAGCATCCTACGTGCTGCGAGCACGCGCAGCGAGATCTTGAAACTTCAGCTCGGGGCTCTGACCAGTCATTCGCCGCAGACTGCACCGATGTCGGCTGAGCGGACTAATCGGACTTTCCAATTTGACGATTGCTTGTCTGCCTTGAGCGATGAAATATCTTTGATGTCGATGATGCTGAATCGTCTAAAATGCGCCGTCAGATCGCTCCGAGGTAATACCCGATGGCCTCCGCTAATTCAGTTTCTTCGTAGCCGAAATGGGAGCGTACGACCTCTTCCAATTTTCGAAACGTGGTGGCGGCTTGAACGAAATTCGCATCTCGAGGGTCTTCCGCCAATGCCTCCGCTGCACGACCGAGGCGGATGATTAACTCATGGACCACCTCGTGTTCTGCCTTCAATTTGGCCACAATGTCGCGGAACTTACCTCCACCCGCTGCCTCGATCCGGGGAAACATGTCGGCGCCTTCAATGTCGTGGTGAAACTTTAGCACCTGACATTCACGCCCGCAAAGAGATCCGAACGCACGAAAATTCTCAGCCATATCGAGTGAAAGCACGATACGCTTCAGGTGCTCAGGTGGAGTGTCCCCCGCTTCGATCCGAGCCAGGACCGCACCGATTTGGGCCATCTCCATCAGATAATGACGGTGGATAGCGGCCAGTTGTCGTCCTTGGCGACGGTGTATGTCTGTTGCCTCCGGCACTGGCGGCGCCTTTGGTCGGCCAGCTTCGTTGAGGCTGAGGTCGTCCAGTAATTGGGTTGAAAGGTCAGTCATGCCGATCAAGAATAGCTTAACTCACGCCAAGTCAAGGAGGTCTGCTAATGGGATGTACCGGCTGCTTCACCCAGCAGGTTAGGCTTGGCCTATACTGCAAAAAGGAGAAGTAGCATGGCGAAGAATGATTTTGATGAGCTGATGTCAGTTGGCGTTGATATCGGCAAAGACGTATTTCACTTGGTTGGCTTTGACAAAGAAGGTCGGCTTGTTTTGCGCAAGAAGATCAAACGCATGGCGTTGGTTGCGACGTTTGAGGAGCTGCCGCAATGTATTGTCGGGATGGAAGCTTGCCTGAGCGCGCACTTTGTCAGCCGAACGCTGAGCAAGATGGGGTTCGAGCCCCGGATCATTCCCGCGATTTATGTGAAGCCTTTCAACAAGGGCCAGAAGAACGACTACAATGACGCTGAAGCTATTGCAGAAGCCGCTTTGCGTCCCAATCTCAAGACGGTATCGGAGAAGACGCAGGAGCAGCTTGATCTCCAGGCGCTGCATCGCGTTCGGTCACGGCTTGTGTCACGTCGGACAGCAGCAATGAATCAGATCCGGGCCTTTCTGATCGAACAGGGGATCACTGTCCGACGTAGTGTCGCGGCTCTGCGCGCCTCGCTCGAAGCCATTCTTAGCAATCGCGGCGACGAGATGTCCTTGCGGATGCGGAGATTGATCCTGGGGCTCCAACAGGATTGGATATGGCTGGATAAACGGATCGATATGACCACATCTGAAATCAAAGAGGTCAGCGAGACCGAGGAAAGCTGCCAACGTCTGATGACCATTCCGGGCATCGGGCCAATCATCTCAACGGCTGTGGTTGCAGCTGTCGGGACCGGCGAGGCTTATGATCGGGGGCGAGATTTTGCGGCTTGGCTGGGGCTCGTTCCGCGACAACACAGCACCGGCGGGCGCACCATCCTGGGTCGTATCACAAAACGAGGCAGCCGGTATCTCCGCATGCTGTTTGTGCAGGCCGCGCAGGTCATCATGATGCGACCGAAGAACTGGCATAAGTTTAGTTTTGGCGCATGGTTGGAAGCCGCCGCGACGCGCATGCAGCACAACAAGCTCGGCGTGGCGCTTGCCAATAAGCTAGCGCGGATCGCATGGAGTGTTCTTAACTCAGGCAAGGACTTCGATTGGATGGAAAAAGAATTGGCGACTGCGATCTGATCACAGCCGCAAACGACGTTCGTAAACCTCAAATGCATGGAACGGAATAAAAACGCACTCAAAGTCTGAGAGCCCGAATGGTCATAATCGACCTGTCCGCTAATGAGACAAAGGCGCGTGCGTACTCCCAACAGGGCCACGGCAAGCAACACAAGCCGATCCAAAGGCCGGATACATATCAGCGACTTCCAGAAGACATGCAATTGAACACTTGCGAACAGCAGCCGGTACATACATTTGGGCTCGGTGCAGACCTTCGACTGTTTTTATCAGATGACGGCTATGCGTTCGAACCTTATGCTGAGGCGCTCTTCCCTGACCTTGTTCGCCTTGGATTTTCGGATTTTGCGGGCTATCGATCTCTGACGTCTCTGACTGTTGAATGTCACTCAGAACTGACCCGGTAAGGGCCAGAATTGTCACTGAGAAATGACCCATGTGCAACCGTGCCCCTGACGGGATTTGTCGGGGGTCATTGGAGTGATAGACATGGGATTTTTGAGCGTAATTCGACGATGGGCACTGAGGGACAAGATGCCCATTCGCGAGATTTCACGGCGGACGGGACTGTCTCGCAACACCATCAGGAAGTATCTGCGGGCTGACATAGTGGAGCCCAGTTTCCAGACGCCCAAGCGGCCAAGCAAGCTGGATCCGTTTGCGGAGAAACTGTCAGGCTGGCTGATTACGGAGCAGCGCAAATCGCGCAAAGATCGATGCACGGCCAAGCAGATGCACGCAGATCTGGTGCAGCTTGGCTTTGATGGATCATATGAACGGGTCGCAGCTTTTGTCAGGGCTTGGAAAGCAGAGCGGCAGCATGTGATGCAAACAACTGGGCGCGGGACATTTGTGCCTTTGGTGTTCCAACCTGGCGAAGCATTCCAGTTCGATTGGAGCGAGGACTGGGCCGTGATCGGCGGCGAGCGTGTCAAGCTTCAGGTCGCCCATATCAAGCTGTCACATAGCAGGGCGTTTTTGGTGCGGGCCTATTTGTTGCAGACGCATGAAATGCTGTTTGACGCGCATTGGCATGCTTTCCGTGTGTTTGGCGGCATTCCGGGCCGTGGCATCTATGACAATATGAAGACGGCTGTTGACCGTGTCGGTCGCGGCAAGCAGCGCGATGTGAATGCGCGCTTTCTGGCGATGACCAGCCACTACGTCTTCGAGCCAGAGTTCTGCAATCCAGCGGCGGGCTGGGAGAAAGGCCAGGTTGAAAAGAACGTCCGCGATGCGCGCCATCGTCTGTGGCAGGTCGCGCCTGTCTTCCGAAACCTTGTAGCCCTGAATGATTGGCTCGAAGGTCGCTGCAAGATGTTGTGGGCCGAGACGGCGCACGGCAGTTTGCCCGGCAGTATTGCCGATGCCTGGGAAGGCGAGAAAGCCGCGCTGATGCCGCTGCCAACAGCCTTTGACGGCTTTGTTGAGCTGAGCAAGCGCGTGTCACCAACCTGTCTGATCACCTTTGATCGCAACCGCTACTCTGTGCCCGCAAGCTTCGCAAACCGCCGTGTCAGCCTGCACATCTACCCTGAGAAATTGGTCGTTGTTACCGAGGGGCAGGTCATTTGCGCCCACCAGCGCATCATTGAAAGATCCCACCGCCAGCTTGGGCGCGTCATCTATGACTGGCGGCATTACCTGGCGGTGGTCCAGCGCAAACCGGGGGCGCTACGCAATGGTGCCCCATTCATGGAAATGCCCGATCCCTTCCGACAATTGCAGGATCAATTACTGCGTAAGCCCGGAGGAGATCGAGAGATGGTCGATATCTTGTCACTCGTTCTGCACCATGATGAACAGGCCGTGCTCTGTGCGGTAGAAATGGCGCTGGAGGCAGGTGTGCCAACCAAGACCCATGTGCTGAACCTGCTTCACAGGCTGGTGGACGGCACTCCGACAGACCAGCCCGATGTGACCCCGCCTTCAGCCCTAGCTCTGAATAAGGAACCTGAGGCCAATGTCAGCCGCTACGACGGGCTGCGGCAAGGAGGAACGCGTCATGCGTCATGACCCCGCCGGTGCGGCTATCGTCATCATGCTGCGCAGCTTGAAAATGCCCGGAATGGCGCAGGCTGTCGGCGATCTGCTTGAACAGGGGGCACCTGCATTTGATGCAGCCGTCCCGGTGCTCTCGCAGTTGCTCAAGGCTGAAATGGCCGAACGCGAGGTGCGCTCAATCGCCTACCACATGAAGGCCGCACGCTTCCCGGCCTACAAGGATCTTTCCGGCTTCAACTTCTCCGCCAGTGAGATCAACGAAGCTTTGGTCCGCCAACTACACCGGTGCGAGTTCATAGACGGCGCTGAGAATGTCGTGCTGATCGGTGGGCCAGGTACGGGGAAAAGCCACGTTGCGACTGCACTCGGCATTCAGGCCATAGAGCATCATCGCAAACGTGTGCGCTTCTTCTCAACGGTCGAACTGGTCAACGCGCTGGAGCAAGAAAAGGCCCTCGGCAAGGCTGGGAAAATCGCTGAGGCACTGGTCAAAACGGACCTCGTCATCCTTGACGAGCTCGGATACCTGCCGTTCAGCACATCAGGCGGCGCGCTGCTGTTCCACCTTTTGAGCAAACTCTACGAACGCACCAGCGTTGTCATCACCACCAACCTCAGCTTCAGCGAATGGGCGACGGTCTTCGGTGATGCCAAAATGACCACGGCCTTGCTCGATCGGCTCACCCACCGCTGCCACATTCTCGAGACCGGCAATGATAGTTATCGCTTCAAAGCCAGCTCAGAAATTGCGAAACAGAAAAGGAAGGAAACAACAGCATTGACCACATCATGACGAAGAAAGCATAACGACTGAGCGGGTCAAATCTCGGTGACAACACCGGGTCAGTTCTGAGTGACATTCAACAGCCAAGCCTTCAAGAAAGGTCTTCAGATGAGCAAACGTTCGCCATTTGACCACAAATACTGGAACCTGGCGCAGGCATCGGTGTGGGTTGAATACCGCGAGAAAAAACTGGTCGAAGACTTTGATGCCGGTGATCGCGACGCCTATATCGCGCTTGGCATGTATCCATCGATGTGGCCAGCCAACCGGGAACGACATGGTGCAATCGAGGACCTCAGGCGCGCGTTGGAGCAAAGGCGGATAGTCTCATATGGATATCGCAACAATACTCCAGGGCAGCTAGAAGAGATCCCCGCAGCTGAGTGGACTGACCTTGCGATACGGCCCCCGTTAGTCTGTTTTGCAGGGCAGCCAAACAATCAACCATGGAGCGCCGTGCGGTTGCTCAGCGCCGACATGAAGCGGTTCTGGCGCAGCATCAATGAAGTCAGTGGCCGAAGCAAATATGACTGGGATGCAATTCGTGCGATCTTTGATGAACTGCAACGTCAAAATTCAGAGATGAGCCAAAACGAACTGATCCTCGAGCTTCAAGGCACCTATGAAGATCGTTTGAAGAAAGACGCTCCCAGCCGCTCCAGTATCCAGCGCAAAATCAACACCTAGACCTGACTAGCCCATGCCCCGTCTGATTAATGGGCCAATGGCGGGCTGACGGGCCGGGTCAGCAGTGCCTAACTGTTCTCAATGAAGAACAGGAGTGGCCGATGCGCCGGGACGTTTCACATCAACAGAAGACCGGTCGCGCAGATGAGACGCTGCGTACGCTGGTGCGGCTGTTGGCACGTGCAGCTGCCCGTGAGGCTTTGGCGGCCACTCCCCGAACGGAAGACCAGGAGCATGGCTCTTCTCTTCCAAGCGAAGGGAACGATCATGTCACATAAGCCAAACCCCAAACCCGATCCGATGCTCGACATCACTGATGTCGCGGAGACCTGTCGTGTGTCTGAGAAGACCGTACGCCGTTGGATTCACGCCGGCGATCTGCCTGCTGCGCGGCTTGGCAACCAGTGGAGGATCGTCCCGCGCGACCTCAGAACCTTCGTTTTGGAGCGGATGAGCCGGTGACCAAAGTTGTCCACTCATGTCTATTGTTTTCAGAGGCTTATGGAGGTGTCGGGACAGCGTGCCTGCACAATCCGAACCGGATTATTATGCTACGCTTTCCCGACTGGGACGCGTTGTCCACCCGTGACCACCCGAGGTCATCCCTATACATGAGGAGTGCCGCCCGATGACTAAAGAGACCCCTCAAGAGACGGCTGTCAGCCCCTTTGTTTCGGTCAAGGCGCCCATGCTCGACAGTGTTATTGCACAGCTTTCCAACATGGAAGATCTGTCTCTGACACGGCGCCGGGATTTGAAGTCGGCGCTCAGATCGCTGGCGCGCATGCTCGGACGGCCTCCCGCCGAGATTCCGGCAAATATCAATTGGCTTTACATCCGTGTGCGCAAGATTGTCCCAGCGCGACACGACATCACCAAAAAGCGCTTGGCAAATATCAAGAGCGATGCCTTGAAGGCGCTGGAACTGACGGGCTGCTCTCGCAAGCGCGCCGACTGGCTGGCACCTGTCAGCCCGGGCTGGTCAGACCTGCTGGGTAAGATTGAGAACAAGCATGACCTCTGGAAACTGACCCAGCTTGCGCAATTCTGCTCAGCGCTGTCGGTGGAACCCCACCAGATCAGGGACCAACATCCTCACGCGTTGCTGGAGACCCTGATCGCTGAAAGCTTCGTCAACCGGCCAGAGCATGTCGTCGCCAATGCCATCAAGACATGGAACAGGTTGAAGGATCAGATCTGCGATTGGCCGGATGTTTCGCTCTCACCCCTGCCCCGCAAGAAAGAGCCCTGGACCTTTCCCATCGAGACATTTCCGAACGCGTTCCAGTCTGATGTCGACGCATGGCTCAAACGGCTGGGCAATCCTGATCTTTTCGATGCCTCGGGTCCCAGTCAGGCGTTGCGCCCGACCACCATCGCGCACCGTCGGTTTCAGATCCAGGAGGTGGCCTCTGCGTTGGTGCACTCCGGCAAACCAATGGCTGAGATCACAAGCCTCGCCTTGCTCGTCGACATGGACAATCTCAAGGCCGCCCTTCGGTGGATGATGGGACGCTTTGATGACAAGCCTACAGAAGCCATCAAAGGCGTGGCTGTCTGCCTGCAGGCCATCGCGAAGCATCATGTCGGCGTCGATGCAGTTCACCTCGATGACATTCGGGGGATTGTCAAACGCCTCGGCCGTGATGCTGACGGCTTGCGCGAGAAGAACCGTCAGCGCCTGCTTCAGCTCGAAGACAGCGACAACCTCGCCAGGCTGCTGCATTTACCAACAGTCTTGGTCACAAAGGCAGAGCGTCTTTTCGCAACCAAGCCCCGCAAGGCCGCTCTTCTTGTGCAGGCCGCACTGGCCATCGAGATCCTGCTAAATGCCCCGATGCGGGTTGGTAATCTCGCTTCACTGAACCTCGAGCGGCACCTCAAACCGATCAGGATCAAACGCGAGCATCGGACCCACATTCATATACCGTCGCATGAGGTGAAGAATAACGTGGCGCTGGATTATGAACTCGGCAAGGACGCCACGGTCTTGCTGAACTATTATCTGGAGAAGGCACGCCCGGTATTATTGGTGGAGCGTTCAGACTTTCTGTTTCCCGCCATGAATGGCGGCTCCAAACGGCCAAATGGCGTTTCAAACTTGATCAAGACAACCATCCTTGAACACACAGGTCTGACTATCAATGCGCACTTGTTCCGCAGTATCGCGGGCAAGATCCACAGCCTGGTGCAACCGGGCGATGTCACCACGCTGAGCCATGTGCTGAACAACTCTCTCAGGACCGCGATGAAGGCCTATGCGCAGTTCGAGCGTCGCTCAGCGTTGGAGCATTACCAGAACTCCCTTACGGCCGCACGGAGGGCAGGATGACCCAGCTATTGCCACATGAAGATCCCCTGCGTCGCTGCCTGAAGGTTCATGAATGGCCAGAAGCCGACCAGAGCGCCTGGGAAAAGCTTTTTGAGCCCGGAGATATTCTGGAGGGCACAGCCGGTCTTGGACAGCACTGGTGTGACGATACACGGGAAAAGTACCGCAAGGGATACGGAAGGTGGCTGACCTTCCTGATCACAAGCGGTCAGTACGAGGTCAATCATGCGCCTGAAGACCGCGTCACACTAGAGGCCGTGTCTGCCTACATCAGCCAACTCTCTGGAGAGGTGGCAAGCTGGACCGTCTGGGGGCGGTTGGCCGAACTCCTCGCCGTTTGCAAAGCGATGTCACCGGCAGCAGACTGGTCCTGGCTCAATCGGGCAGTGCGGCGTCTTGAGGCACAGGGGAGAGATTCGAAGGACAAGCATTCGCGGTTGCGGCCCGCAGCAGAGATCTCGGGTTGGGCCTATGGAGAACTTGACCGGATCCTCAAAGCGCCACCGGCACGGCACGCCGAGACCAAGTTTCGGGATGCGCTGCTTGTGGGGCTGTTGATTGCCTGCCCCACCATGCGGCTGGGAAATCTCACGATGATTAAGATCGATCAACATCTGATAAAGCTCAAGGGGCGCTACGAGTTGCGTTTTGTGGCGTCAGAGATGAAGGCCCGCAAGCCCGTTGAAATCCCGGTGCCGGTAGGGCTCACCACGTACATCGAACACTATATCGAGCAAGTTCGGCATACATTACTCAACGGTAATGAAAACGATCGCCTGTGGATCACACAGTATGGGAAGCCAATGACCGGAAACACGATATATGCCGGGATCTGTAAAGCGACAGAGCGCGCCTTTGGTCGCGCGATCAACCCACATCTGTTTCGGGATTGTGCTGTGACCAGCGTTGCCATCGAGGATCCCAAGCACATCGGTATTGCCGCCCCAATTCTTGGGCACACAGATCCCAGGACAACAGAGAAACACTACATGCAAGCCCAACACTTGCATGCGTGCAGAACGTTGGGGCAGTCTGTGAAAGAGCTCAGGGCGCAACTCCAGCCCGCTGGCGTCAACGCAAAGCGGAGGAAACGCTGATGAAAGCCGCTATTTATGCACGGTATTCGACGGACATGCAGAACCCTGCATCGATCGAGGACCAGATCCGCACCTGTGAAGAAAATGTCATGGCGGCGGGCGGAACGACGGTTCAGGTCTACACGGACGCGGCCATTAGCGGCGGTTCGATCAAGACACGTCCCGGCCTTCAGGCGCTTATCGCGGATGCAGGTCTGGGTTTGTTCGATACGGTCGTTGCCGAATCCCTCGACCGCGTAAGCCGGGATCAGGAAGATATCGCCGGTATTTACAAACGCCTGCAATATGCCGACATCAAGCTCACTACCCTGGCCGAAGGTGATGTCAGCGAGTTGCACATCGGCCTGAAGGGCACGATGAATGCGCTGTTTCTCAAGGATTTGGCGCAGAAGACAAGGCGCGGCCTGCGCGGTCGCGTTGAACAAGGCCTCTCGGGCGGCGGCAACTCCTACGGCTACAGTGTGGTCCGTCGGATGCTGGCTGATGGCACGGCTGCCACAGGCGAGCGGGTCATCGAGCCCGCAGAAGCCAACGTCGTGCAGCGTATCTTTGCAGAATATATCGCCGGGCGGTCTGCCCGTAAAATTGCAGCAGGCCTGAACGGCGACCACATTCCCAGCCCGCGCGGAGGTGAGTGGAATGCTTCAACGATTCACGGCAGCCGTCAGCGGCGCAATGGCATTCTGAACAACGAGATGTATGTTGGGCGCCTCGTATGGAACAGACAGCGCTTTGTGAAGGATCCGGACACTGGCAAACGGCAGTCGCGGCTGAATCCCCCTGAAGACTGGATTACCACAGAAGTGCCTGACCTACGGATTATTGACGATGAGACCTGGCAAAAGGCGCAAGCGCTCAAGTCTCGCTATGCCAGTCATGCTGGCAATAAGCGCCAGACCAAGAAGCGCCTGCTCACGGGGCTCGTTAAATGCGGCTGCTGTGGTGGCAACATGACGATTGCCCGCAAGGATCGATACTATTGCGCCGCACGCCGCGAGAAAGGCACCTGCGAGGCGGCCTTTGGCATCGCCGCCGCAGAGGTCGAGAACCGCGTGCTGGACGGGTTGCGCGATATCCTTGTTGGCAATGACACTCTCGTTGACGAGTTTACCTCCGAACTGAAGGCCGAACTCGCAAGGTTGAGCAAGCGCAGTACCTCCGATCAAGCTGCCTTGCAAAAGGACTTGGCAGAGGTCGAACGTGGGATCACCCGCTGCGTCGATTTCATAATGTCGGGAGATGGAGCGCCTGTCTCGGTACGTGAACGGCTGACCACCCTGGAAGACCGCAAATCCACCCTGCAGGCGCAAATCGCCCGCAACCCGGTCTCGCCTGTGGTAAGGTTTCATCCGAACTATGCAGATCTCTACCGAAAGAAAGTCGGCGAACTCGCGGGCCTTCTCTCTGATGAGGCAACGCGTGACGATGCCATGACAGCCATCCGCAGCCTGGTTGACCGCATCGAAGTGCGCGCTGGCACCAAGCGGGGTGAGACCGAAGTGACGCTGGTTGGAACTTTGGCGGGGATCTTGGCGCTTGGTACAAAAACGAACGCCGCCCCGGAGGGCGGCGGTACGTTCTTGTTGGTTGCGGGAGTAGGATTTGAACCTACGACCTTCAGGTTATGAGCCTGACGAGCTACCGGGCTGCTCCATCCCGCGCCAAAGCGCTTCCCTAATCAAAACAGGTGGTTAGGGAGCATCGAAAGAGAGATACGTCACGTTAATCGACATCTGCCGGTCAACATGTTCCAAAGGTCTTTACTAGGTTTGGCGGTGACCTACTCTCCCACGCCTTAAGACGCAGTACCATTGGCGCAACAGTGCTTAACTGCCGAGTTCGGGATGGGATCGGGTGTTTCACTTGTGCTATGACCACCAAACCGAGAAAAAACCTCTGAAAATTCCAAGTCAAATACGCTGATTGTATGTGTATGCTTTTGATTGTCTGTAAAAGTCTGACTTTTACTGGATCAAATCAAGCCTATCGAGCAATTAGTACCAGTCAACTGAATGCATTACTGCACTTACATCTCTGGCCTATCGACGAGGTGGTCTACCTCGGCTCTCAGGGATACCTTGTTTTGAGGGGGGCTTCCCGCTTAGATGCCTTCAGCGGTTATCCTTTCCGATCGTAGCTACCCAGCACTGCTATTGGCATAACAACTGGTCCACCAGTGGATCGTTCACCCCGGTCCTCTCGTACTAGGGGCAACTCCTCTCAAGTATCCTACACCCACGGAAGATAGGGACCGAACTGTCTCACGACGTTCTAAACCCAGCTCACGTACCTCTTTAAACGGCGAACAGCCGTACCCTTGGGACCTGCTCCAGCCCCAGGATGAGATGAGCCGACATCGAGGTGCCAAACACTGCCGTCGATATGGACTCTTGGGCAGTATCAGCCTGTTATCCCCGGCGTACCTTTTATCCGTTGAGCGATGGCCCTTCCACTCGGGACCACCGGATCACTATGGCCGTCTTTCGACTCTGCTCGACTTGTCAGTCTCGCAGTCAGGCTGGCTTCTGCCATTGCACTCAACGAGCGATTTCCGACCGCTCTGAGCCAACCTTCGCGCGCCTCCGTTACGCTTTAGGAGGCGACCGCCCCAGTCAAACTACCCGCCACGCAGGGTCCCGGATCCGGATAACGGACCGCGGTTAGACATCAAGCAAGATAAGGGTGGTATCTCAAGGAAGGCTCCACAGAAACTAGCGTTCCTGCTTCAAAGCCTACCACCTATCCTGCACATATCGTGCCTGATGCCAGTGCGAAGCTGTAGTAAAGGTGCACGGGGTCTTTCCGTCTAACCGCGGGAAACCTGCATCTTGACAGGTAATTCAATTTCGCTGAGTCTATGTTGGAGACAGCGGGGAAGTCGTTACGCCATTCGTGCAGGTCGGAACTTACCCGACAAGGAATTTCGCTACCTTAGGACCGTTATAGTTACGGCCGCCGTTTACCTGGGCTTCAATTCAAGGCTCTCACCTCTCCTTTTAACCTTCAGGCACCGGGCAGGCGTCAGACCCTATACGTCGTCTTGCGACTTCGCAGAGCCCTGTGTTTTTAATAAACAGTCGCCACCCCCTGGTTTGTGCCCCCAGCCCCTAGTTGCCTAGGAACCGGGCCTCCTTCTCGCGAACTTACGGAGGTATTTTGCCGAGTTCCTTCAACATAGTTCTCTCAAGCGCCTTGGTATTCTCTACCAGTCCACCTGTGTCGGTTTAGGGTACGATCTAATGGAGGGCTATTTCCTGGAACCGATCAGCGGCCCACCCAATCCAATAAGGGTGAACAACCTTCACGATCCGTCACATCCTCCTGGCCCAGGAATATTAACCTGGTTCCCATCGACTACGCCTTTCGGCCTCGCCTTAGGGGTCGGCTTACCCTGCTCAGATTAGCTTTAAGCAGGAACCCTTGGACTTTCGGCGAGAGTGTCTCTCACACTCTTTGTCGCTACTCATGTCATCATTCTCACTAGTGATCTCTCCACCGGATCGCTCACGCGCCGGCTTCACAGAAAACTCCTTGTCTCCGGAACCACCTAAGTGGCTAAAGAGACTAGGAGTTATGTCACACTACGCTCTGCTACCATGCCTTACGGCATCCTCAGCTTCGGCTCATGGCTTGAGCCCCGTTACATCTTCGCCGCAGGACAACTTAATTAGACCAGTGAGCTGTTACGCTATCTTTAAAAGATGGCTGCTTCTAAGCCAACTTCCTGGTTGTTTTGGTCGTCCCACCTGCTTTCCCACTTAGCCATGAATTAGGGGCCTTAGCTGGAGGTCAGGGTTGTTTCCCTCTTCACGACGGACGTTAGCATTCGCCGTGTGTCTGCCATCTAGTACTCCTCGGTATTCGGAGTTTGGTTAGGATCAGTAAGCCTGTGGGGCCCCATTACCCATCCAGTGCTCTACCCCCGAGGGTATTCGGATGACGCTCTACCTAAATAGATTTCGCAGAGAACCAGCTATCTCCGAGTTTGATTGGCCTTTCACCCCTAGGCACAGCTCATCCCGATCCTTTTCAACGGATGTGGGTTCGGCCCTCCAGTAAGTGTTACCTTACCTTCAGCCTGGCCATGCCTAGATCACTCGGTTTCGGGTCTGATCCCACGAACTCGACGCCCTATTAAGACTCGCTTTCGCTGCGCCTACACCTAACGGCTTAAGCTTGCACGTGAGACCAAGTCGATGACCCATTATACAAAAGGTACGCCGTCACAAGACTGGACACTGATAACAATCAATTTGTCGGGATGGAAACGCGGAATTGAACCGTTTCCAAACCGGGGTTGCTGCTGTAGAGGCCGGCATTCGATCTGTGATCGACAGACAGTCCAAGGCGTATGCCTTTGGGTGTCTGATATCCGACTTCAAGTCCGGATCTGAATTCGATCGGGCCACCCAGATCCACGCCACTGCCAGGTGCATAAAGCCCTGCCATTGTGTGAAGCTGTACAAACATTCCGCTGCGGCTGTCCGAGAGAGTGTAGGCTTGGCCTACACCGCCCCAAAGCTCTCCGTCAGTGGTGGCAGAGAAGCCATAAATCCACTGAAACGGGCCGCTTGCAACGCTTGTATCCCGTCGAAAATAAATCTCTTCGCCAACATGATCGTCTTGAAAGACGGTCTGGCCGGCTGAAAGACTAGCATATGACTGCACCTCGTTTTGAGCGAGGCAACCGTTATACGGACAGTGGTTAACGCTCATATCAATCAGTCCTGCGACCAATGTTAATACGGCAAACGTTCCGTCCGTTATAAATGCTAAATCCGACATGCTAATCCCTCAGTGATTTGTTTTTTCACTGTGATGAAGCAGATTGTTATTAGAGTCCAGTCAAGCTCCGACTGATTGTAGGCGTTCGGTTTCAGGTACTGTTTCACTCCCCTCGTCGGGGTGCTTTTCACCTTTCCCTCACGGTACTGGTTCACTATCGGTCAGTAAGGAGTACTTAGCCTTCGAAGGTGGTCCTCCGATCTTCAGACAGAATTTCACGTGTTCCGCCCTACTTAATACGTCCGATCATGCTTCTTATACGGGGCTGTCACCCGCTATGGCCGTGCTTTCCAACACGTTCTAATCACAATTACGGCTCGGCTGGTCCCCGTTCGCTCGCCGCTACTAGGGGAGTATCAATTGATTTCCTTTCCTCCGGGTACTTAGATGTTTCAGTTCCCCGGGTTTGCTTTTATAAACCTATGTATTCAGTCTATAAATACCTGGTTTACCTCATTATTAGCTGCTCCTAAGAGCAGTAATAACAAAGTATCAGGTGGGTTGCCCCATTCAGAAATCCATGGATCAAAGCCTATTCTCAGCTCCCCATGGCTTATCGCAGAGTATCACGTCTTTCATCGCCTCTTACTGCCAAGGCATTCACCAAACGCCCTTTTCGCGCTTGATTTGATCCAGAAAAAGAAAGACTTGCGTCAATCGCGACAACAGAAGCTGGTAAGAAACTGTCATCTTTATTCTGAACCAAAAGCATACTTTCCCGCCCGCTTCATGTCGGTGAAGCGGACAATTGAACGATCCGTGCGGATCGTTCGGGTTAGTGTACTTGACTTGGACAACATGTTCTTTTCAACGATGCATACGCATGGGCGGCCGAGGAAACAGCCACGTCAAACGCTCGCGTCAGCCCGAAGGCATCAGCACAAAGTTGAGGTTTTTCCCTTACTCGGGAAAACCAAACATTGTTGATTTTGTATCTCTCTTTACGATGTCAATTCGTCCGATTGGACGGTTAAACACTTGAAGCAGTGCTTAACGGTCAAATCGTGTGCGGTGTTGGTGGAGCCTAGCGGGATCGAACCGCTGACCTCCTGAATGCAAATCAGGCGCTCTCCCAGCTGAGCTAAGGCCCCAAAATTTTGGTGGGTCGAGGAGGACTTGAACCTCCGACCTCACGCTTATCAGGCGTGCGCTCTAACCACCTGAGCTACCGACCCAAGACAGACCGGTAGGTCTGTGATTACTGTCTGAAGAGATATGAGGACGGTCCGGTCCGATGTTGATCGGCTTTGTTTGCCGATCGTTGCTAAGTGTTTCACGAGATTAGCAAGCTAATCTGACTAGAAACATCCTTAGAAAGGAGGTGATCCAGCCGCAGGTTCCCCTACGGCTACCTTGTTACGACTTCACCCCAGTCGCTGAGCTCACCGTGGTCCGCTGCCCCCTCGAAAGGTTGGCGCACGGCCTTCGGGTAAACCCAACTCCCATGGTGTGACGGGCGGTGTGTACAAGGCCCGGGAACGTATTCACCGCGTCATGCTGTTACGCGATTACTAGCGATTCCGACTTCATGGGGTCGAGTTGCAGACCCCAATCCGAACTGAGATGGTTTTTTGGGATTAACCCATTGTCACCACCATTGTAGCACGTGTGTAGCCCAACCCGTAAGGGCCATGAGGACTTGACGTCATCCACACCTTCCTCCCGCTTATCACGGGCAGTTTCTTTAGAGTGCCCAGCTTAACCTGCTGGCAACTAAAGATGTGGGTTGCGCTCGTTGCCGGACTTAACCGAACATCTCACGACACGAGCTGACGACAGCCATGCAGCACCTGTCACTAGGTCCCGAAGGAAGGCTCCATCTCTGGAGTTGTCCTAGGATGTCAAGGGTTGGTAAGGTTCTGCGCGTTGCTTCGAATTAAACCACATGCTCCACCGCTTGTGCGGGCCCCCGTCAATTCCTTTGAGTTTTAATCTTGCGACCGTACTCCCCAGGCGGAATGCTTAATCCGTTAGGTGTGACACCGAACAGTATACTGCCCGACGTCTGGCATTCATCGTTTACGGTGTGGACTACCAGGGTATCTAATCCTGTTTGCTCCCCACACTTTCGCACCTCAGCGTCAGTATCGAGTCAGTGAGCCGCCTTCGCCACTGGTGTTCCTCCAAATATCTACGAATTTCACCTCTACACTTGGAATTCCACTCACCTCTCTCGAACTCAAGACCAGGAGTTTTGAGGGCAGTTCCAGGGTTGAGCCCTGGGATTTCACCCCCAACTTTCTGATCCGCCTACGTGCGCTTTACGCCCAGTAATTCCGAACAACGCTAACCCCCTCCGTATTACCGCGGCTGCTGGCACGGAGTTAGCCGGGGTTTCTTTACCAGGTACTGTCATTATCATCCCTGGCGAAAGTGCTTTACGACCCTAAGGCCTTCATCACACACGCGGCATGGCTAGATCAGGCTTTCGCCCATTGTCTAAGATTCCCCACTGCTGCCTCCCGTAGGAGTCTGGGCCGTGTCTCAGTCCCAGTGTTGCTGATCATCCTCTAAAACCAGCTACTGATCGTAGACTTGGTAGGCCATTACCCCACCAACTATCTAATCAGACGCGGGCTAATCCATCACCGATAAATCTTTCCCCCGAAGGGCGTATACGGTATTACTCTCAGTTTCCCGAGGCTATTCCGTAGTGAAGGGTATATTCCCACGCGTTACTAACCCGTCCGCCGCTCGCCCCGAAGGGTGCGCTCGACTTGCATGTGTTAGGCCTGCCGCCAGCGTTCGTTCTGAGCCAGGATCAAACTCTCAAGTTGAAAAGCTATTGCTAGCTTATCCTTGACGTTCGAACCTCTGCACATCGAATTTGTTGTTCAAACAAATTCAGTCTCTGTTTGTTGTGCTTCAGGTTTTCATAAGAAAACAAGAAACCGTCCAAACAGTGAAGCTGACACTAGATCATCGACCCGAAGGTCTACTAGCGCGATATGTAGAGGTTGATCCATCGAATGAACCAAACCGCCCACATATCTCTTCAGAAACTATCAATTTCAAAAAGCGTAGAGACAAAAATGACTGAGATGCGCCCTATCTTTTATGGCGCGCCCCGCCTCGTTTACCTCTGATTTTATTCTTCCGCCTCGTTGCCGTCCAGTGTGTCTGGCCCGTCTGGCGCCCCGTTGGTGCATCTCTGCGCCGCCGGTGAAGTGGGTTCTAGGCTTAGTCGCAGAAAGCCGCAAGCGCTTTTTTTAAGAAATGTCATCTTTTTTTCATTTTTTCACTTTATCCATTTAATTCAATACATTGAGTTACAAAAATTGCGAAAATTCCCGCCTATTGGATCGATTGTTATGCGGCAGGGCCCGCTGGCGACGGAATCAAACAACTACATATTGGGTTATCCACAGACATACCCCCAAGTTAGGGCGATTTGGGCGCGACTCGTCCCCGTAACAAGGCCGAGTCACCCGCCGACTCGTCACGATTCATATGCAGTCTGGTGATATTTCCCGAGTCGGCAGCGCTGGATGGTGCAGTTTCCCGCGTGGTTCAGTGCAGGCACAGCGTCCCCAGCGTTCTTATTCTGCCCGATCCGCAGGCAAAGCGGTTTCAGGCTGCTTGTGATTTGCGCCTTTTGGGCAGCCGGAGTGCCAGCAAAGCCAGAACAAGCCCCAGATAGACCAGCGGTTCAATCTGAAATCCCTTGGACAGCCAGATGAAATGGACGCATCCCAGAATCGCGATTCCATAGATCGCCTTGTGCAGCGTGCGCCACGTCCGGCCCAGTTTGCGCACGGACCAGTTGTTGGACGTGATCGCAAGCGGCACCATCAGCAGAAATGCGGCCATGCCGATTGTCACATAGGGGCGCTTTACAATGTCGGCCCAAACCTCGCTCGGGATCTGGACATCCAGCACCAGCCACACCAGCAAATGCAGACATATATAATAGAACGTCACCAACCCGATGGCACGCCGGTACCGGATCAGGTTCAAACCGGTGTATCGGCGCAACGGGCTGATCGCCAGACCGGCCACCAGAAACTTCAGCCCAAGTGCGCCCAGTTCGTGTTCCAAGGCCTTGATGGGTTCAACGCCCAGACCGCCGGTCAGTCCCAGATACAGCAGGTAAGGCGCGGGCAAGGCACACACTATATATACAAGCCAAACCGGAACGCGCCGGATCAGGTCATTTGCCCTGTCCACGCTCATTTAGTGGTACTTGGCCAGATCCATACCGGCATACATCGAAGCAACCTCTTCCTCGTACCCGTTGAACATCAGCGTCGGCACCTTTTTGGCAAACAGGCCGCCGCCGATGGGCTGTTCCCATGCCTGCGACCAGCGAGGATGATCCACGTTCGGGTTCACATTACTATAAAACCCGTATTCAGACGCACTGTATTTGTTCCAGGCGGTTGGTGGTTCCTTGTCGGTCAGGGTAATCCGCACGACCGACTTGATCGATTTGTATCCGTATTTCCACGGCACAACCAATCGCAACGGCGCGCCGTTCTGCTTGGGGATGTCCTTGCCGTAAAGACCGGTTGCCATGATCGTCAGCGGATGCATCGCTTCGTCCAGGCGCAGACCTTCGACATAGGGCCAGTCGATAATCGGATAGCGCATGCCCGGCATTTCCTCGGGGCGGTTCAATGTTTGAAAGGCCACGTATTTCGCGCCGGATTGCACCCCGACCATGTTCAGCAGATCGGCCAGTTCAAAACCGTTCCAAGGCACGATCAAAGACCAGCGTTCAACACAGCGCAGCCGGTAGATACGTTCTTCTATGGTCATCGCTTTCATGATGTCCTCGAACGCATAGCTCCCGGGCTTGTCGACCATACCGTTGATCTCGACCGACCAGGGATCGATCGTCATCTGGCCGGCATGGCGCGCGGGATCGCCCTTGTCCGCGCCGAATTCATAGAAGTTGTTATAGCTGGTGATCTCTTCCCAGGTGTTCGGGGTCAGATCGCCAGTTGCAGAACGGGCCTGTTGCCCGATCCCGGCCAACCCGATGCCAGCGGCCACACCTGTCATCAACTGACGCCGGTTCAGATATACTGATTCCGGCGTGACATCTTTTTCAGTCAGGTCGCTTTTCCAACGGTTCGCCATTCACATCTCCTGTTTTCGGCTTTCCACTCTATCTAGGGGGCAGCGAGCCATACGCCAAACCACTTTGACTCACATCTTGGCGACCGGACTGTAACTTGGCAGAATCTCGTTCATCGGAATGGATCGCCCGTCCGCCTGCATGATCCGCACATGGCGGCGGCGCATCAGGCGGGGTTCGGCGACGCCGACAGAATGGGCGATCGTTTCAACCTCGTGAATGATCTCTTTCGCAAAGCGCGCCACGCGCACATATTTGTCTTCCACCACAAGACCATTCTGAAATCTGGGGTTGTGGGTGGTTATGCCGGTCGGGCAGGTATTCTTGTTGCACTTCAGCGCCTGAATACAGCCCAGCGAAAACATGAAGCCGCGCGCTGACGTGACAAAATCGGCCCCCGCCGCCAACGCCCACGCCACATCGCCCGGATTGACCAGCTTGCCCGACGCCACCAGCCTGATGCGATCCTTCAGCCCATGTTCGTCGCGCAGGTTGGCAACCATCGGCAGCGCCTCGCGTACCGACATTCCCACCAGATCAATCAGTGGCATCGGTGCGGCCCCGGTACCGCCTTCGCCGCCGTCAATGGTGATGAAATCCGGTGCGCATTCTGCGCCACGCTGCACGATCAGATCAAAGAATTCGCGCAACGGTTCCTGCGCACCGACAACCGTTTTGATGCCGACAGGTTTTCCCGTGACTCCGCGGATATGATGGATCATGTCCAGCAGATCGCCAAAATCGTCTACTTCTATGTGCCGGTTCGGTGAAATGCTGTCCTGTCCTTCGCGGATGCCGCGAATGGCGGCAATTTCCGCTGACACTTTTGCACCCGGCAATATGCCGCCTTTGCCCGGCTTGGCCCCCTGCGCCAGCTTGATTTCGAACATGCGGACAGTTTCGTGTTCTGCAACCTTGCGCAGCTTCTCATCGTTCATGTGGCCGTCTTCTGTGCGTACGCCGTATTTGGCCGTGCCGATCTGGAACACCACATCGCACCCGCCTTCGACGTGAAACGGGCTAAGCCCGCCTTCGCCCGTGTTCAGCCAGATGCCCGCCTCTTTGGCGCCGCGGCTGAGCGCCTGCACCGCGGGTTTGGAAATCGCGCCAAAGCTCATCCCCGATATGTTGAAAAAGGATTGCGCGACATAGGGGATACGCGCCCCCGGCCCGATGATCATCGGTTCGGTGCTGGCAAACTGGTTGTCCAGCGGCGGAAAGGCGGCATTGACGAATATCGGCGTGCCCACAACGGATGTGTTGCGGGTAGACCCGAAGGCGACAGTATTGGCCTCGCCTTCTCCGGCCCGCTTGATCCATTCCCGCTGCGCGCGGTTGAACGGCAATTCCTCGCGATCCATTGCGAAAAAATACTGCCTGAAAAACTCACCCAGCGCGGAAAACAAATGCCGGAATCGTCCGATCACCGGATAATTCCGGCGGATGGCATCGCTGGTCTGCATCCGGTCCACCACAAAGAACACAAGCACGGCAAGAACCGCAATTCCGACCAGCCCGACAAAGGCAAAGACCATGAATTCCAAAGCAGTCATTGCAAAACCCATATGTGTTCTCCGATACTTGTGCCACGGCACGGTGATTCAGGTTTCCGGACCGGGTGTAACGCCCGGCCCCCTGATGGCCGGAACAGTGTCGCAAGCCGCCCCGCTGCGCAATGGAAGGATCAGCATGAGACATTTTTTGACCGTGACCGCCCTGTGCCTGACAGCCACCGCCTCTCTGGCTGGCGATGTCGTGACCTACACGACCGACGAAAGCTTTGACGATGTGATCTTTGGTCTTGAAAACGCCATTCTGGATCAGGGGCTGGTGATCGAAGGTGTCAATCATGTCGGTGACATGCTGGAACGCACCGGCCCGGATGTGGGATCAGATGTGACGGTGTTTCTGGCGGCGGATGTGTACAGTTTCTGTTCCGCATTCCTGTCGCGCAAGGTGATGGAAGCGGACCCGATGAACCTGATGTACTGCCCCTATACGATCTTTGTTGCCCAAAGCCCGGATGCACCGGATCAGACCATGATCGGTTATCGCACCTTTCCAGAAGGCCCGATGCAAGAGGTTCAGACCCTGCTGGATGACATTACAAAGGCCGCAATCGGCGTAGAGTAACGCGCCCTTTCATCACGTTTATTTGACTGGTCCGCAGAAACTGTCGCGGCTTAGCGCACGCGCCTTTTCCGTCAAGCCGAAGAAAGCCGCAATCGGCGGGAATCCCCGCTGATCCGACCCTGCGTTCGCGTCGTAACTTCCCCGATACCAACAAGGTATTTTCGACATTCTCATAAGGGAGATCGACATGCTTCGCTCTACAACTTTTGCCTTCGCAACCGCAGCAACCTTCATCGCGGGCGCCGCCTTTGCCGGTGGCCATTCCAAAGATATCGTCGACACCGCCGTCGAGGCCGGATCGTTCAACACTCTGGTGGCTGCAGTTCAGGCTGCCGGCCTAGTCGATACATTGAAAGGCGATGGCCCGTTCACCGTATTTGCCCCGACAGATGAGGCGTTCGCGGCCCTGCCCGAAGGCACCGTTGAAACGCTGTTGAAGCCGGAAAACAAAGATCAGCTGACCGCCATTCTGACGTATCACGTGGTCGCCGGCAAAGTGATGTCGACCGACCTTAGCGACGGCATGACAGCCGCCACCGTTCAGGGCGGAGAGATAACGATTGATCTGGACAACGGCGTGATGGTGAACACTGCAACAGTCACAGCCGCAGACATCGAAACATCCAACGGCGTCATCCACGTGATCGACACCGTTCTGATCCCTGCCGAATAATCGCGCGGCACTTCTGCCCATACAGCCACGAAAGCCCGTGCAGTCATGTGCGGGCTTTTTCCTGCGCAACCCGATTACGAAAAAAGGCCGGACATTTCAGTCCGGCCTTTCGTGGTCTTTTCAACGCCGCGCGTCAATGCACGACGGCGTCCTCGGGCGGTGTTCGGTTGGAACGGGATACCCGATCCCCGATCAGCAAGCCGTCAACCCCGGCAGATACCTTGACGGTATCGCCATCCATCACATCCCCTGCCAACAGCATTTCTGCCAACGGGTTCTGCAACGCAGTCTGGATCACCCGTTTCAACGGCCGTGCGCCAAACACAGGGTCATAGCCTTCGTCGGCCAGCCATTTCAACGCAGCATCGTCCAGATCAAGCGTGATCTTGCGGCCGACAAGACGTTTGGCCAGTCGCGCCAACTGAATGGTCACGATCGAGTCCATGTCTTCGCGGTTCAGACGATCAAAAATGATCGTTTCATCCAGACGGTTCAGGAATTCGGGGCGGAAATGCGCCCGCACGGCATCCATAACATCACGTTTGGCATCGGAAGCATCCGCGCCATCGGGCAGCCGGCTTAGTGCCTGCGCGCCAAGGTTGGATGTCAAGATGATCAGCGTCTGCTTGAAATCAACCGTCCGGCCCTGACCATCTGTCAGAACACCATCGTCCAGCACCTGCAACAGCACGTTGAACACATCCGGGTGCGCCTTTTCGACCTCGTCAAACAGAACCACCTGATAGGGTCTGCGCCGCACCGCTTCTGTCAGCACACCGCCTTCGTCGTATCCGACATATCCGGGGGGTGCCCCGATCAGACGTGATACAGCATGCTTTTCCATGAATTCCGACATGTCGATGCGCACCATTGCGTGTTCATCGTCAAACAGGAATTCTGCCACGGCCTTGGTCAGTTCGGTTTTACCAACACCGGTCGGCCCCAGAAACAGGAAGCTGCCAAGGGGGCGGCCTTCGTCGTTCAGACCCGCCCGCGCGCGGCGCACCGCGTTTGCAACGGCCTGCACGGCACTGTTTTGTCCGATCACGCGCGCATGCAATTGCTCTTCCATGCGCAGCAATTTTTCGCGGTCGCCTTCCAGCATCTTGGATGTCGGAATACCGGTCCAGCGTTCAACCACGCTAGCGATCTGTTCGGGGCGTACGGCCTCGGCCACCATGACCTCGCTTTCGCTGCCTTCCGCCGCGTTCAGCTTTCTTTCAAGCTCGGGAATGACGCCATAAGACAATTCACCCGCCTTGGACAGATTGCCTTCGCGCTTGGCGATATCCAGCTCGGCGCGGGCATGATCCAGCTGTTCTTTCAGATCGCGGGCACTGGCCAGCTTGTCGCGTTCGCTTTGCCACTGTGCAGTCATCTCGCTGGAACGTTCTTGCAATTCGGCCAGATCCTTGGTCAGCGTTTCCAGCCGATCCTTGGAGGCGGCATCATCTTCCAGCCGCAGGGCTTCCGCTTCGATCTGCTTTTGCAGGATTTCACGGTCCAGCGCATCCAGTTCTTCGGGTTTGCTGTCCACTTCCATGCGCAGCCGGCTCGCGGCCTCGTCGACCAGATCAATCGCCTTGTCGGGCAGGAACCGGTCCGTGATGTAACGGTGGCTTAGCGTTGCCGCCGCGACCAGCGCGCTGTCGGAAATCCGCACACCATGGTGCAGCTCATATTTTTCCTTGATCCCGCGCAGAATGCTGACGGTGTCTTCGACAGTGGGTTCCGCGATCACCAAAGGCTGGAAACGGCGCGCCAGAGCGGCATCTTTTTCGACGTATTTGCGGTATTCGTCCAGCGTGGTCGCACCGATACAGTGCAATTCACCCCGCGCCAGCGCCGGTTTGATCAGGTTGGCAGCGTCCATCGCGCCATCGCCCTTGCCAGCCCCGACCAGGGTATGCATCTCATCAATGAACAGGATGATTTCACCGGCAGCGGCGGTCACTTCGTTCAATACCGCCTTCAGGCGTTCTTCGAATTCACCGCGATATTTCGCACCGGCGATCAGCGCGCCCATATCCAGCGCAAGCAATTTCTTGTTTCGCAGGCTTTCGGGCACGTCACCGTTGATGATGCGCAGCGCCATTCCTTCGGCGATGGCGGTCTTGCCCACGCCCGGTTCCCCGATCAGCACAGGGTTGTTCTTGGTGCGGCGTGACAGCACCTGCATCGCACGGCGAATTTCCTCGTCGCGCCCGATGATCGGGTCAATCTTGCCCTGCTCTGCCGCTTCGGTCAGATCACGCGCGTATTTTTTCAGCGCATCATACCCTTCTTCGGCGCTGGCCGTGTCTGCGGTGCGCCCCTTGCGAATGTCATTGATCGCCGCATTCAGCCCCTGCGCCGTCACGTTACCGGCATCCAGCGCATCCTTGGCTTTGGATTTGACCATGCACAGCGCCATCAGAATGCGTTCGACCGGCACAAAACTATCGCCTGCCTTTTTGGCCAGCGCTTCTGCTTCGGTCAGCACTTTTGCTGTCGGCCCGTCCAGATAGACCTGACCGGCATCACCTGTCACTTGCGGGATTTTGGACAACGCCAGATCCAGTGCCTGAACGACCTGTTCCGGTGCGCCACCGGCACGTTTGATCAGGTTGCTGGCAAGCCCCTGATCGTCGTCCATCAAAGCTATCAGGATGTGTTCCGGCGTCAAACGCTGGTGGTTTTCGCGTGTTGCG
Source organism: Sulfitobacter sp. JL08 (assembly GCF_003352045.1). Lineage (NCBI taxonomy): Bacteria > Pseudomonadati > Pseudomonadota > Alphaproteobacteria > Rhodobacterales > Roseobacteraceae > Sulfitobacter > Sulfitobacter sp. JL08. The sequence goes on along the minus strand of NZ_CP025815.1, from coordinate 281,991 downwards.
ATGGTTTGGGCGGCTTGCACGAACCCGCGCGACCGCTCCGTGAACTTGCTCAAGTCCATGGTCTGTCTCCTTTTCAAAGCACCCGTTTTATCTCACGCCTGACATGCAGCACGCTTGGCTCGGGCCTCGACCTCAATATGTGAAAGCAGCCCTTTCGCTTCAAGAGGGTGCCACCCGAAACAGGCCCGTGCGGGGAAAAACTTTGGCCTATGCCCCTTTTTTGCCATTCTGGCGCGCAATAGCTTTCACATCGTAAACGAGTGAGAGAGTACCCATGCGTGTTGATCACATTAATCTGGCTGACATTGCCTATCACACGGCATCCAACTGCCATATCGCGAAAATCCATCTGGTCGGTCCCGACACGGACATCACGCTGGACTGCGCCGCCTTTCTGGCGCCCGAGCAATCGAAACATGCGGTCGCTTCTGCGCTGATCAGTGATGCCATCCGCCAGTTACACCGCCTGAACGCAAGCCCGCGCGACAAAAAGACCCTGACATTCGCACCCGGCGCCCTGCCCGATGTGGCACGCAAACTGATCTGATTTCAGCATCGGCGAAACCATGCCGATCATATGTTACGGGGCGTCACATCAGCGTGTTCCCCATAAAAACATATGAACCCGATTCCTATCTAGCGCGTTGAGGCCATACAAACGTCTTTTAATAGGATGAGCAGATGAAACATTTTCGTTTCCCATTTCCCCAAGCGCGCGTTTCCGACGTGATTTATAATGCAGCGAACCAAAGTTTCGAAGCGACGGTCACTTTGTATGAAAACAACACAACCGTGAAACACGCCTGCACCGTACCTGCACCGATTACCATGTCGTTCAAGGACGCGACGCACCGGTTAATCGCGCAGGCGCGCAGGCAACAGAAAACACCATCCGGGTTGCGGGCCCGCATGGCGCCGCTGCACCCCGCCCCGCGCCCGGAGCCAGAGTTCAATCCGGTCCGGATCTTGCGCCGGTGGAGCCATTCGGGCTTTTTGCGCCGTCGCATCGCCTGACACCCGGGGTATAAAAGGAGCATGCGCCCGATAGACAGGGCGCACCGAACAGATTAGGCAGTCGCAAACATCCCAACCAAAGGTTTGCCAATGTCTGATGACCGCCTGATTGTCGCGCTTGATGTACCCTCGGCCGTGCACGGCCTTGATCTGGCTGAAAAGCTGGGGGCCGCCGTTTCATTCTACAAAATCGGTCTGGGAATGCTGACAGGTGGCGGGCTGGCGCTGGCGAACGAGCTAAAGCAGGATCACGGCAAGCGCATTTTTCTGGACATGAAACTGTTCGACATCGGTGCAACTGTCGAAGCGGCAGTGCGCGGACTAGCGCAGTTCGATCTTGATTTTCTGACAGTGCATGGCGATCCGCACGTGGTGCGCGCCGCCAAGGAAGGCGCGAGCGGAAGTGCCATGAAAATCCTGGGCGTCACCATTCTTACATCGCTGGACAGATCCGATCTGGATGACGGGTTGATCCGCGCCGGCGACATTCCCGAAATCGTTGCAGAACGTGCGGCGCGGGCATTTCTTGCCGGCGCTGACGGCGTTATCGCATCTCCGCAAGAGGCCGCCATGATCCGCGCCCTGCCCGAAGCGACCGACCGCCTGATCGTGACACCGGGGGTACGTCCGGCAGGGGCCGCGCTGGGGGATCAGAAACGGGTGGCCACGCCCGCAGCCGCCATTACCGACGGGGCAGATCATATCGTTGTGGGCCGTCCCATCTGGCAAGCGGCAGACCCGCAGCAGGCCGCACGGGCCATTTTGACCGAATTGCCCTGAACGCGGTCACATTGCCGCCCAAAAAGTCCAGCGCCTACTCTATTCGGGCATGATTCTCGCTATAAGTGTGCTTATTCGGGCACAGACTGCAGGATAAGCCGAAAGTACGGTATTCCCTACTTTGGAAAATCCGGCTTCTGACGCACAGTTGACGTTAGGTGATACTCCCCAACGGGCCGGTTCTTCCTGCGGTTCGTTAACTCCCCCCGCATCAAGTCGCGGGGGGCTTTATGTGGGGCACCGGATTTTCCCTGTTTTGTTTCGCGCTGCGCACGCCATATACTGTGACCATTGCCCCTAGATCTGCTGTCTGGTCCCATCCGTATATGCCATCCCTTTGCCGCGATTGCCTGACCCCATTTGACGCCACCCGCCGGTGCCCGTCCTGCGGCAGCCCGCGTGTTGTTGCGCATCCGGAATTGTTCGATCTCAGCATCGCACACATGGATTGCGATGCGTTCTATGCCAGCGTGGAAAAACGCGATGATCCGTCGCTGGCGGACAAACCGGTGATCATCGGGGGCGGGCGGCGCGGCGTTGTATCCACCGCCTGCTATGTAGCACGCATCCGCGGTGTAAAATCGGCAATGCCGATGTTTCAGGCGCTGAAACTGTGCCCCGATGCGGTGGTGATCAAACCCCGTATGGACGCCTATGTCGAAGCATCCAGAGCGATCCGCGCCATGATGGAGGATTTGACACCGGCCATTGAACCCCTGTCGCTAGACGAGGCGTTTCTTGATCTGACAGGCACACAGAAACTGCATGGGGCACCGCCGGCCGTGATGCTCGCCCGACTGGTGCGCCGGATGCGCACCGAACTGGGCCTGACCGGGTCCATCGGCTTAAGCCACAACAAATTTCTGGCCAAGGTCGCTTCGGATCTGGACAAACCACACGGATTTTCCGTGATCGGCGAGGGTGAAACCGCCGCTTTCCTCAAGGATAAACCGGTGCGCATGATCTGGGGGGTCGGGCAGGCAACGCAGGGCGCACTGGAAAACGCCGGCATCCGCACCTTCAGCGATCTGTTGCGCTGGGATCGAAAGGATTTGTCGGCACGGTTCGGGGCGATGGGCGAACGGCTGTGGCATCTTGCGCGCGGACAGGACAAACGGCGTGTCAGCGCGCACGAACCGATGAAATCCATTTCCAATGAAACCACATTTCACGATGATACCAGCGATCCCGATATTCTGGACGGACATCTGTGGCGCATGGCCGAAAAGGTCGCAGACCGCGCCAAGGCCAAGGCGCTGGCCGGGCGTGTCGTAACGCTGAAACTGAAACGATCCGATCATTCGCTGCTGTCCCGCCGCGTTGCGCTGCGTGATGCAACCCAGCTTGCCGATACGGTTTACCGCACTGCGCGCGGCCTGTTTGAGCAGGTGGGCGATCAGGGGCCTTACCGCCTGCTTGGGTGCGGGTTGTCTGATCTGTGTGCCGAAACCGCGGCCGATCTGTCCGGTGATCTGCTTGATCCCGATGCCGTGCGGCGCGGCAAGGCCGAAAAGGCAACCGATCAGATCCGGCAACGCTTTGGCAGCGATGCGATATTAAAGGGGCGCGCCCTTCGGTGAAACGGGCCTAGGGTTTCTTTGCTTCATTTGGGGCGGCTGCGGCCTCGGCATCTTCGATGGCCGATTGCGCTGCTGCCGTGACCGCCTCTTTTTCCTGATCTGTCAGATCATCGACCTTGCCATCGGCAAGACGCACGGTCACTTCGCGATGGGCAAACTTGATGCCCTCGCGTTCGAACAGATCGCGGATTTCCTCGAACACGCGCTTGCGGATCATCCACTGTTCGCCCGGCGTGGTCATGAACTTGACGCGAATGATCATCGCGCTGTCCTGCATTTCGATTACGCCCTGCGATTTCAGCGGTTGCAGGAAATCCTTGCCGATGACCGGATCTTCCAGCAATTCCTGCCCCAGTTTCTTGATCAGCTTGCGTACTTTTTCCACATCGGTGTCATAGGTCACGCGCAACGGCAGTTTCATTATCACCCAGTCGCGGGAAAAGTTGGTCAGAAACCGGATTTCGCCGAATGGAATCGTATGCAGCGGCCCGCGATGGTGGCGCAACTGGAACGACCGGACCGAGATTTTTTCGACCGTGCCTTTGACATCGCCAATATCGATGTATTCGCCTTTGCGAAACGCATCATCGAACAGAAAAAACGCACCTGAAAACACATCGCGCACCAGCGCCTGTGATCCGAAACCCACAGCCAGACCAACAACACCGGCACCGGCGAACAGCGGGCTGACATTTACGCCCAGTTCCAGCAGCACGATCAGCGTGATGGTCACAAGAATGACGATCAGGATGAAATTACGGAACAGCGGCAGCAAGGTGGCCAGACGGCTTGCGCTGGAATGCGCGCCTTCATCGCCCAAAATGGCTTCCGGCGCATCGCCCACTTCTTCATCGATCTTGCGGTCGATCCAGATGCGAAAGGCGTGATAGACGATATAGCCCAGAAACAGGATCACGATCACATCGGCAAACCGGTCCAGCAGAGAGTCTCCGATCATGTCGCTGTCGACGCCCCAGACGGAAACAAAGGCCCACAGCCCCGCAACCAGCGCCAGAACACCGGACACCCGCCGCGCCAGATCTTCGAAACTGTGCATTTCGCGCGCCTGACTGGCATGGGCCGCCTCGATCAGCGCCTCTTCCTCTGCCTCGGTTAGCGTCTCGTCCGGATTCTCAAGCTCTTCGTTCAGTTCTTTCAGGGCGCGCGAGCGCTGGAAAAACCGTTCGATCAGGTAATTGATGACGCCGTATACCACGATGATCGACATCAGGATGCCGTAAGCCCCCGCAATCAGTGGTATGGACTGCGACAGTTCCATCACCAGTTCATAGGTCAGTTCAAACCACGCGAAGACAAAGTACAGGATCGAAAGCGGTGCCCAGGCCCTGGCAACGATGCGCGTCGCAGTGGGCACCTCGCCCGGGTCGCGGCCGTTCAGTATCGCATTGGTGATCGCCCGCCGGTTGGTCAGAACCATTGTGATGTTCAACATCACCAGACCCAAAGACAAAAGCGATGCCATCACGGCATAGACATCGTAATTCAGGCCAAGTTCGCGAATCCAGATGGTGAAATTCAGTGACCAGATTTCAAGAACCGCCAGAATCCACAGCCACCTGTGCAGCCTTTTCGCGTCATGATCCGAAAACCGCGGGATGCGATACTGGCTTAAAAACGGTGACAACACCATACGCCAGATGCCGGCCACAACGCGCGACGCGAAATAGGCGGTGTATATGACCGTCACGGTGAATTGCATTGCCGTATCTTGCAACGGACCGAAAATCAGCGATCCGACAATATAAGCGACGGCCATCGAGACCAGCGCGCCGATCACCCCCATGAAGAAACGGAACACCAGAAACGGCAGTTTTTCGGAATAGCCTTCGGGATCCACCTTGATGCGTCCAACAACAAAGTTTTTGACCAAACGCTTGCCGTAGATTTCACGCTCGACCAGATAGCCCAGTCCGAAAAGTGCCAGGCTGAACAACAAAGCTTCGACAAAGGTCATGATGCGCCCGTCGGGGCTGCTGGCGCGCAGGATGAACATCACCTCGTTAAAGGCAACGGGCAGTGCATTCAGCTTGGTCTTCAGAATGGTGCGGAACCGGTCGCCTTGCGATTGAAGCTTCATCAGGCTTGACCCGCCTGCCTCGGCCTTTTCGGGGGGCGGTGCCGGACTGTCTGCTTGAGATTCCGCAAGAACCTTGCCTGTCGAATCAACTACGATGACGTTAACGCCGTTTTCTGCGGCCAGACGCAAAGTTTCGCTGAATTGCTCTGACGGTTGCAAATCCGTCGCCGTTTCAGGGCTTTCCGCGGTCGCCATTGATGTCACGCTCTGGGCAAGACTGGCCGTTCCCAGCGTGATCGCAAGAACAAGGATGCTTAGAAATCGAACGACGAACACAGGCATGAAAGGGGCTTTCCGGTTTGATCCGGCCACGCTAGGCCAAGCCATTGCAGCGCGCAATGGCGGCTACGCTGAATTGAACTGCGCACCAGCGCCCGGAAACGGATTTGATGATGTACCCTTTGCATTTGGCACATGTTTCACTAGGAAAGCGGCAATATCGGCAGCGCCGCGTTAAAACGGCCTTGCGACGAAGGAACAGGAACGCCGGATGACTGCCACGACCTTACCGGAACGTATTGCCGTCTTGGGGCTGGGCTATGTCGGTCTGCCCCTTGCGCTGGCGTTGTCGCGTGCGGGGTTTGAAACGGTCGGGTTTGATACAAACACGGGTCTGATAGATGCTTTGCATATGGGCACCGACCCCAATGGCGAAGTGAACGCGGCCTCTCTTGCAGCGACGCAGTGCCGGTTTTCGCATGATCCATCCAGCCTGACGGGATGCACCGTTTTCATCATCGCCGTACCCACACCAATCACCGGTGCAAAGAAACCCGATCTCGGGCCGCTGGTCGGCGCGTGTGAAACCGTTGCGCCCCATCTGACCGACGGCGCGTTGGTGGTGGTCGAAAGCACGGTTTATCCGGGTGTCACCGAAGACATCTGCGGCCCGGTTCTGGCGCGCGTAAGTGGCCTTACCCCCACAACGCAGATCAAGCTTGGGTATTCGCCCGAACGGGTCAACCCCGGGGATGCGGAACATTCCCTTGAAAGCGTTGTCAAAATCATCTCGGCGCAGGATGCCGACACGCTGGACCGTGTGGAAGCGATCTATGCCCCGGTGGTCAAGGCAGGGCTGCACCGTGCAAGTTCGATCAAGACGGCAGAAGCGGCCAAGGTTATCGAAAACACGCAACGCGATCTAAACATCGCGCTGGTCAACGAATTTTCGCTGATTTTTTCACGGATGCAGCTTGATACGCTGGAAGTGCTGGAAGCCGCGGGAACCAAGTGGAACTTTCTGCCGTTTCGCCCCGGTCTGGTCGGCGGGCACTGCATCGGGGTTGATCCCTATTACCTGACTCACAAGGCCGAACAACTGGGCTATCACCCCGAGGTTATTCTGGCGGGCCGCCGGATCAACGATCATATGGGGCGCCATGTGGCATCAGACCTGATCAAGGCCATGCTGGCGCGGCAGGTTGATCTGACACGGGCGCGGGTTCTGATCATGGGGTTCACGTTCAAGGAAAACTGCGCCGACACGCGCAACAGCAAGGTGGCCGATATCGTATCCGAACTGCATTCCTTTTCTGTTTCCACCGATGTTTACGAACCGTGGGTCACACCGGAAACCATGCGCGCCGAACACGCGATCAGCACCATTCCCGCACCCGAAAACGGCCACTATGATGCGATCGTTCTGGCCGTGGCCCATCGCGAATTTGTCGAAATGGGTGCAGATGCCATTCGGGCATTGGGCAAACCCAACGCAATTGTCTATGATATCAAGGGTGTTCTTGGTAAAGCCGGTTCCGACCTGAGACTTTAAAGCAGAAGAATAGCTATGGATATTGCCGCCCTGTCGCCGACCTGCCTAAGCACACAACCGCAGAAATCGCGGCGGGTTCTGCTATATAGCCATGATACGTTCGGTCTGGGCCATCTGCGCCGGTCACGGGCCCTGGCCACAGCCATCACCTCTGCCGATCCGCACGCAACCGCCATCATCCTGACCGGATCACCGGTGGCGGGGCGATTCGCATTTCCCGAACGGGTGGATCATGTGCGCCTGCCGGGTGTGACCAAACAGGCCGACGGATCCTATGTATCGCAATCGCTGGATATGGGCATTGATCAGACTACGGCCATGCGTGCCGGCCTGATCAAATCGGCCGCCGAACAGTATCAGCCCGATCTGCTGATCGTTGACAAGGAACCCACCGGCTTTCGGGGCGAGGTTTTGCCAACTCTGCAAATGCTGAAAGACCGCGGCACAACCAAGCTGGTGCTGGGCCTGCGCGATGTTCTGGACAGCCCCGAGATCATGGGAACCGAATGGGACCGCAAAGGCGGCATCGACGCGACAGAGCGTTTTTACGATGAAATCTGGGTTTATGGCCTGCGGTCGTTCTATGATCCGACCAGCGGCCTTGATCTGAACGAAGAAACCCGCGCGCGCATGACCTATACCGGATATCTGCGCCGCGAGGTTCATGTCGACGCGCCTGCGCTGGACGCGGCCTATATTCTGGTGACACCGGGTGGTGGTGGTGACGGGCAGGCGATGGTCAATCTGGTGCTCTCTGCCTATGAACAGGATCCAGACCTGTCGCCGATGGCGGTGCTGGTCTACGGGCCGTTCCTGTCGGGCGACACGCGCGAACTGTTTGAACGGCGGGTGCGCAACCTGAACGGTCGGGTGCGTGCCGTCGGCTTTGAATCCCAGATCGAAACGCTGTTTGCAGGGGCGCAGGGCGTTGTCTGCATGGGCGGCTACAACACATTCTGCGAGGTGCTGTCTTTTGACCAGCGCGCCGTGATTGTGCCGCGCACCGTGCCGCGCCGCGAACAGCATATCCGCGCCAGCCGTGGCAAGGCGCTGGGTCTGGTGCAGATGCTGGACGAAGATCAGGGCCAATTGACCCCGCAATCCATGATCCACGCAATCCGCAACCTGCCGTTCCAGAAACTGCCGTCACAAAGCTATATTCCCGGCCTGCTGGACGGGTTGGACGTTGTCGTGGATCGCGCCCGCGCCCTTATGGCAACCAAACCGACGGTTCCCGCCGCAGAATGACATCATCCGCCCGCAAACTGGCCATTGTGGTCAAGGGTTGGCCGCGCCTGTCGGAAACCTTTATCGCGCAGGAACTGGCCGCGCTTGAGGCCGCAGGCCACCGGTTCGACATCTGGTCGCTGCGTCATCCAACCGACAAAAAACGCCACCCGCTGCACGATCAAATCACCGCACCCGTGTATTACCTGCCGGAATATCTGCATCAGGAGCCAAAGCGCGTGACAGCCGCCTTGCTGGCCGCGCGCCATCTGCCCGGATTTGCGACCGCTTTTTCCATCTGGAAGGCCGATTTTGCCCGCGACCGGACACGCAACCGCATCCGCCGCTTTGGACAGGCCTGCGTTCTGGCCACCGAACTGCCCCCCGAGGCAACGGCGTTTTATGCCCACTTCCTGCACACCCCGTCATCTGTGGCGCGCTATTGCGCGATCCTGCGGGGTGATCCGTGGGGGTTTTCGGCCCATGCCAAAGACATCTGGACATCACCGGAATGGGAATTGCGCGAAAAACTGGACGCTCCGCCGACGGGCGCCGAATTTGGCGCCACCTGCACTGCTTATGGTGCCCGGCATCTGCGCGCCCTGTCCAGCGATCCGGCGCGCATTGATCTGGTCTATCACGGGCTGGATCTGTCGCGCTTCCCCGCACCGCCCGCGCGTAAGCTGCGCGGCAAGTCCGATCCCCTGACCCTTTTGTCGGTCGGGCGGCTGGTTGAAAAAAAGGGGTTCGACCGGCTGATCGCTGCATTGGCCCTGTTGCCCCTAGATCTGAACTGGCGCTGGATCCATATCGGGGGCGGCGGGCTTAAGGATACGCTGGCCAAGCAGGCCGCAGATCTGGGCATCGCCGACCGGATCGACTGGCGCGGTGCCTGCAACCAGCCGCAAGTGATCGAGGCGATGCGCGCCGCCGATCTGTTTGTTCTGCCAAGCCGCATTGCCGACGATGGCGACCGCGACGGTCTGCCCAATGTTCTGATGGAAGCCGCATCACAACGCCTGCCGATCATATCAACGGCAGTGTCCGCGATCCCTGAATTCATCGACAATGGCGCGCATGGTATCCTGACGGATGATACACCTGCCGCTTTGGCACAGGCAATAATGACGATCGTCGAAGACCCCGAAAACGCCGCCCGCATGGCGCAGGCCGCGCTGGACCGTCTGACATCCGATTTCGCGGTTGATCCCGGAGTTGCACAACTCTCTCGCCGCCTGACCGAAATGGGCGCATCGGCCACCCCATGATCCCGATCGCGTTTTATGCCCCGCTGAAATCCCCGCGCCATCCGGTTCCGTCGGGCGACCGCGCGATGGCGCGGGCCGTGATGCAGGCGCTGGATGCCGGCCCGTTCAAAACCGACCTTGTGTCGCAACTGCGCAGTCTGGATCGCTCTGGCGATCCAACGGTGCAGACCGATCTGCAAGCCAAGGCACAGCAGGAAATCGAACGGTTGCTTGCGATTGCGCCGCAATGCGGCTGGCGCGCATGGGTGACATATCACAACTATTACAAAGCCCCCGATCTGATCGGCCCCGCGATCTGTGCCAGCCTGTCCATTCCCTATATCCAGATCGAAGCCAGCCGCGCGCTCAAACGACTGACCGGGCCATGGGCAGCCTTTGCTAAACAGGCCGAGGCCGCGTGTGATCAGGCCGATCTTGTGTTTCACATGACAACACACGACCGCGAAACCCTGATGAAACACCAGACACCAAATCAAACCATTCTGCCGCTGGCGCCATTTCTGCCGCAAACCGATCTGCCTGTCGCACAGGGCGGACCCCGTCTGGATAACAATCTGCTGTGCGTCGGTATGATGCGGGCGGGTGATAAACTGGCGTCTTATCAAATTATTGCCGATGCCGCAGGTCAGTTGAAAACACCGGACTGGCGGTTGACCATCGTCGGCGCTGGCCCCGCCCGCGCCGGGATCGAGGCGGCATTCGCCCCTTTCGGGCCGCGCGTCCGTTTCACTGGACAGTTGGACGCAGATGAACTGGCCCGGCATTATGACAGCGCCACGCTGCTGGTCTGGCCCGGCGTGAACGAAGCGTTCGGCATGACCTATCTTGAAGCGCAGGCCCACGGTCTGCCGATTGTTGCCCAGGATCGCAACGGCGTGCGCGATGTGGTGCATGGCGGTATCCTGTGCGATCCGGCGCATGTTCAGGATTTCGCCGCTGCAATCGACCGCCTGCTGGGTGATCCCGCGCACAGGGCCACTCTGGGCGCAGCCGGGCGCGCAGCCGTTCAGACCCAGCATTTGCAACCGGCCGCGACCGATGCGCTGACCCGCGCCATCTGTCCCCTGATCGGAGTAACACCATGACCCGCCTGGCCCTTTTGCGCCACGGTCACACCCCGTGGAACCGCGCCGGCCGTATTCAGGGCCGCAGTGATATCGCGCTGGATCCCGAAGCCGCCAACGCTCTTGCCGCCTTGTGCCTGCCGGACGGATGGCAGGATGCCGATCTGTGGTCCAGCCCGCTGTTGCGCGCAGCCGATACGGCGCAACTGGTGGCGGGGCACGCGCCGCGCACGTCCCCCGCGCTGATCGAAATGAACTGGGGCGATTGGGAAGGTCTGAAAGGCATTGATCTGCGTGCCGATCCGGCCAGCGGCTTTCGCGATATCGAAGACTGGGGCTGGGATTATCGCCCGCCGGGCGGAGAATCCCCGCTGGAGGTCTGGCATCGTCTGCGCCCCTGGCTGCAAACCCTGCACCGCGACAGCATCGCGGTTTGCCATATCGGCATCATGCGCGTTTTGCTGGCCCGCGCCACCGGATGGGATTTTTCCGGACCTGCCCCGTTCCAGATCAAACGCAACCGGTTGTTCGTGATCGAACTTGGCCCCGAAATGAAAGTGTCCGATCCCGCAATTGTCCGGCTGCCGGACCGTACGCCATGAAGGTGATGGTGGTTGTCACCCACCTGTTGGGCGCAGGGCATTTAAGCCGCGCACTCACCCTTGCGCGGGCCTTTGCAGCGCGGGGGCATGACACAACGCTGGTGTCCGGCGGCCGGCCTGTGCCACATTTCGACACAAGGGGCGTGGATATGGTACAACTGCGCGCGCTGCATTCGGACGGGACAAACTTTTCGCACCTGCTGACGAAAGACGGCGCGCCAGTGACCGAGGCGGATTATCAATCGCGCCGGGCCGTGCTGCTTGAAACACTGGAAAAAATGCAGCCCGATATTCTGATCACCGAACTATACCCGTTTGGGCGGCGCGTGTTGCGCCACGAATTTCAGGCCTTGTTGCAGGCGGCACATTCTTTGCCGCACCGTCCGCTTGTTCTGGCGTCGGTGCGCGACATACTTGCGCCGCCGTCCAAACCGGAACGGGCCACCGCTGCCGATGAGGTGATCGATCGATATTACGACGGCGTGCTGGTGCATTCGGACAAGCGCAGCACGGTGCTGGATCAAAGCTGGCCGGTGTCCGACCGGTTGCAAGAGAGGCTGCACTATACAGGCTATGTCGCCCCGCCCGCCGCCGGCCCGCACCCCGAGTGTGCCGGACAGGGCGAGGTGATTGTCGCCGCCGGAGCCGGATCGGTTGGCGATGCTTTGTTTGAGGCCGCCGCAGGTGCAGCGCGTCAGTCCAATGGGGCCACATGGCGTCTGTTGGTCGGCGGCGCGCATCCGGAACCGCGCATCGCGCGCCTTCTGGAACTGTCGGGTGGCAACGCGATTGTCGAACCCGTGCGCCCCGATTTCCGCCAGTTGCTGTATCATGCCGACTGCGCAGTCACGATGTGCGGCTACAATACCGCGCTGGACGTGCTGCAATCGGGCTGTCCTGCGGTTCTTGTGCCGTTTGATGATGGGGGCGAAGTGGAACAGACCCTTCGCGCCCAAAGCCTGACGCGTCTTGACGGCATCTATGCTGTGAAAACATCAGACCTGTCACCCGACATCCTGATAAAGGCCGTGACGGCCACCAAAGGCCACCGCAGACCTGCGGGGCTTGACCTCCACTTTGATGGCGCGCAACGCTCGGTTGACATCGCGGTCAGCTTGCAACGGAGACGCCGATGAATATCGACTGGTCCGATCTGCGCACAGAACTGGCCGAATGGCAGGCACGGGGGCTGCGCCTTCCGGTCTGGTGGCGCGATGATGATGCCGTGGCACCGACGCCCGCGCTGTCACGTCTGACAAAGCTGTCTGCGCGGACAAGTATGCCCGTTCATCTGGCTGTCGTTCCGCGCCCTGCCACGCCCGATCTGGCGGCGTTTGTTGCCGATAATGCGCCGCTTATCCCTGTGGTGCATGGATGGGCCCATGAAAACCACGCCCTGCCTGATGCCAAGAAATCGGAATTCGGCACGGCTGTGCCCCGTGCGCGCCACGACATCCAACTGGCCATCAGTACGGCCCGTGACCTGTTCGGCACGCGGCTTGCGCCCATGTTCGTCCCGCCGTGGAACCGGATTGCGCCTGATCTTTATCCCGATCTGGTTTCGGCTGGGTTTGACATGGTGTCCACCTTCACGCCGCGCAAAACGGCGCAACCAGTGCCGTACCTGACCCAGATCAACACCCATCTTGACCCGATCGACTGGCGCGGAACACGCGGCCAGATCGCGCCGGACATTGTGATTGCCGGTCTGGTCGCCCGATTGCGTGACCGCAGAACCGGCGACGCCGATGCATCCGAACCCTTGGGGCTGCTGACACACCATCTGGTGCACACCGAAGATGTGTGGGATTTCACCGCGCAGTTTATCGAAGAGATCAGCCAGGGGCCGGTCGATCTTTTCCGCGCGGATCACAGGCCGCAATAACCTGCCTGTCGGGCAAAAAAACTGCCGTTTTCTATTTGACTCCGCGCCGCCGGTTTCGTATCGCAGCGCCAGTGTATGGCGTGGTAGCTCAGCTGGTTAGAGCACAGCACTCATAATGCTGGGGTCGGTGGTTCAAGTCCACCTCACGCCACCATACATTCCCCGACTTTACTTACCCGGCCCGAACCGTGTCGATCATCAGTTGCACGTTGTCCGGATCGGCATCCGGCGTGATGCCATGGCCCAGATTGAAGATATGCGGGCCGTTTGAAAACGCTTTCACAATCGCGCGGGTGTCGTCGATCAGGGGCTGGCCACCGCTGACCATGTGATAGGATGCAAGATTGCCCTGCACACAGCCATCAACCTGCACATTGCGCGCGGCCCAGTCGGGCGACACGGAATTGTCCAGCGCCACGCAATCCACGCCCGTGGCCTTTGCAAATCCGATATAGTTATCCCCGGCCTCTCGCGGGAAGCCGATGACCGGAATATGCGGATACCTGGCCTTCAGCGCCGCCGTAATCTCGCGCGCGGGTTCAAGTGCGTATTTGCGAAAATCATCGCCTTTCAGCGATCCCGCCCAACTGTCAAAGATTTTCACGACCTCGGCACCCGCTTCGATCTGGGCCGACAGGTACAGAATCGTTGCCTCGGTGATCCGCGCCAACAGCGCTTCGAACAGGGGGTTGTTTTCCTCGCGCAGCGCATGCGCAGGCCCCTGATCTGGTGTACCGCGTCCCGCAATCATATAGGTGGCCACGGTCCATGGCGCGCCGGCAAAACCGATCAACGTGGTTTCCTTTGGCAATTCACGCGACAGAATACGCACCGTTTCGTAAATCGGGTTCAGAACCGGATCAATCTCGTCCGCGGGGCCCAGTTTGTCAAAATCGGCCTGCGTGGTGATCGTGGACAGGCGCGGGCCTTCGCCGGTGACAAACCACAAATCCGCGCCCAGCGCCTGTGGTACCAGCAAAATGTCGGCAAACAGGATCGCCGCATCAAACCCGTAGCGGCGGATCGGCTGCAATGTCACCTCGGCGGCCAGCTCGCTGTTGTAACACAGCGACAGGAAATCCCCTGCCTGCGCACGGGTGGCGCGGTATTCGGGCAGGTAACGGCCCGCCTGCCGCATCATCCAGATCGGCGGGATCGCCTGTGTTTCCCCCGCAAGGGCGCGCAAGATCGTCTTGTTCTGGGCCATATCGTTCCTCGGATGTGCAAATTTCAGCCCTGTGGTTTCGCCCAAGCGGCAATTTGTCAAGCCACACACGGTTGTCAGGTCAAATTGCCGCGAATAAAGAAGGCGGATGAACTCAAATCTTCCAAGCCCCGATTCACCGCTGAAAATTGGCACCCGCGGCTCTCCGCTGGCGCTGGCGCAGGCATACGAGACCCGCGCACGGCTGATGGCCGCGTTTGATCTGCCCGAAGAGGCGTTTGCCATTGTCGTCATCAAGGTGACAGGCGATGCGGTGCAGGACCGACCGTTGAAAGAGATCGGCGGCAAGGGGCTGTTCACCCGCGAGATCGAAGAAGACCTGATTGCTGGCAAGATCGATATTGCGGTCCATTCGATGAAGGACATGCCGGTGTTGCAACCCGACGGGTTGCTGCTGGACACGTACCTGCCCCGCGAAGACCCGCGCGATGGGTTCGTTTCGGCCAGTAAATCCGCGCTGGACGATCTGGAACGGGGGGCCACTGTCGGCACCTCAAGCTTGCGGCGCAAGGCGCAGTTGCTGAACGCGCGCCCCGATCTGAACGTGGTCGAATTTCGCGGCAATGTGCAAACCCGCCTTAAAAAACTGGCTGACGGCGTGGCTGAATGTACGTTTCTGGCGATGGCAGGTCTGAACCGTTTGGGTCGTGCTGATGTCCCTGCCACACCGGTTGACACATCCGATATGCTGCCCGCCGTGGCGCAAGGGGCCATTGGCATCGAACGGCGCGCGGACGACAGCGCCACCGCTGCGCTGCTTGACGCGATCCACGATACTGTCACCGGTCAGCGGCTGGCGGCGGAACGCGCATTTCTGGCGGCACTGGATGGATCGTGCGAAACACCGATTGCCGGACTGGCAGAGTTGCAGGGCGGAACAGTGCATTTGCGCGGTGAGGTTTTGCGCCCTGACGGGTCCGACCGGTTAAGCGACGCAGGCGATGCCCCGATAGAAGATGGCGCAGACCTTGGCCGCGCCATGGCCGCCCGTCTTCTGCATCGTGCCGGGCCGGGTTTTTTCGACTGGCACAGCTGAACAGGGCCGGGCCCGGTTTCAGTCGCTCAGACCCATTTGGCCAGCGGCGGCAGGCTCATCAGAACGGCATTGGCATCGTGGCCAGTTTCAAGACCGAATTTGGTGCCACGGTCATAGACAAGATTGTATTCCGCGTAGAGGCCGCGATGGATCAGCTGTGCCTCTTTGTCGGCTGCGGTCCAGTCCTGTATGCGGCGCTTTTCGGTCAAGGGCACGAATGCAGGCAAAAAGGCGCGGCCGATATCCTGCGTCAAGGCAAAATCGCTGTTCCAGTCGCCGGTGCAATGATCATCCATGAAAATACCGCCAACGCCGCGCGCACGCTTGCGATGGGGAATATAGAAATACTCGTCTGCCCACGCCTTGAGGCGCGGATAGATATCCTGGCCGTGCGGATCAAGATACGCTTTTTGGGTTGCGTGAAAATGGGCTGTGTCCTCGTCATATTCGATACAAGGGTTCAGATCGGATCCGCCGCCAAACCACCATGCGTGCGGTGTCCAGAACATCCGGGTGTTCATGTGCACGGCGGGGCAATGCGGGTTTTGCATATGCGCCACCAGCGATATGCCCGAGGCCCAGAACCGCGGGTCGTCGGCCATTCCGGGCAGGCCCTTGCGCGCGGCCATCGCCGCCTGCGCCCGTTCGCCCAAGGTGCCGTATACAGTCGAGATATTGACGCCGACCTTTTCAAAGACGCGACCGCCGCGCATCACGCTCATCAAACCGCCGCCCGCATCCGATCCGTCATCTGACGACCGTATGGTTTGGCTGACATCGAACACACCGGCAGGCCGATCTGACAATGGGCCGGTATCGTGGCTGGATTCCAGCCCTTCAAATGCGGCAACGATCTGGTTGCGCAGATCGTGAAACCAATCCGCGGCGCGGGCTTTTTCGGATGTGAATGTATCTGTCACAGATTTGGGCCTGTTCAGTTGTTTTCGTTAGTGTGCGGGCGACGCGACAGGATCAATCAGGGTGCGTCCGCCATCCACTGTCATGATCTGGCCGGTCATAAAGCCCGACCCGTCCGAGGCCAGAAACTGCGCCGCATCGACCAGTTCTCCCGGACCGGCGATCCGGTGCAGCGGCGTATGGCTTTCGATATCATCACGATAATCCGAATTTTCCTTCAGTGTTTCCTGCAAAGACGCGCTCATCACCGATCCGAACGCGATCGCGTTTACCCGAATGCGATGGGGTGCCAGCGCCACGCCCAGGCTGCGCGTCATCTGGTCAAGTGCGGCTGTCGACACCGAATAGGCCAGCAATTCGGGTGTGGTCCGCCGTGCCGCGATGGAAGACAGATTGATAATTGACCCGGCCTGCCCTTCGGTTTTATCCGCCGACTGTTTTATCATCCGGTTTGCCACAGCCTGGGACAGCCGCAGCGACGTCATCAGATTCTGGCTAAGCAGTGTTTCCACCGACGTATCATCGTGGTTCAGGGGATCAGAAGGGATCATTTGGCGCGACGCGTTTACCAGAATGTCGATCTGGTCGAACGCATCTATTGTGGCAGACAGCAGATTGGCAATCGTCAGCTTTTCGCGCAAATCGCCTGAAAAGTAACGGGTGTTGCTGTCATCATCCTGTTCGCCGAACTCCTCGGCAAGTGCCTTGTCGTCCATATCGGCAAACATGACATTCGCGCCCTGATCCGCAAAATGCCGCCCTATGGCACGTCCGATTCCGTTGGCGGCCCCGGTCACGATGGCAGTTTTGCCGGCTATCGAAAAGGACATGATGTGTTCTCCGTCTTGGCGGTAGGATTGTAGCGGGTTTCAGCGCCCACGGCGAGTAGGCCTGGTGGCGTGCAGAATCTTGAACCGTGTGTCGCCGCCGGTTTCGACGACCTTTGCAAACAGCTCTTCCAACAAGGCCTCGTATGGCAGGTGCCGGTTGGCCACCATCCACATCTGGCCCGACCGCGTCAATATGCGGGCCGCCGCGCGAATAAAGGCGCGGCCCAGTTCGGGGTCTGCCCGCCGGTCTGTGTGAAAGGGCGGGTTCATCACCACACAGTCCACCGGTTCGGGCGGATGCCATGTGGTTGCATCAGCCCAGTGAAATACTGCGCGCGCATCACTGATATTTTGCGCGGCACAGTCCAGAGCTGTCTGGTCCGCCTCGACCAGATGCAGTGCGCGGACATCTGCCCGCGACAGCACCTGTGCCGACAGAAATCCCCACCCGGCGCCCAGATCGGCCACAACACCCCCAAGATGCGCGGGCAATTGCGCCGCCAACAGCGCCGAGGCCGGATCGATCCCGTCAGCCGAAAATACGCCTGGCAAGGTTTGAAAACCTTCTGAGATCTGTGCGGGGCGCGCGGCCCAGTCCGACCAGTCTGCCGCGTTTGCGTCAAACCAGAAAAGTTTGCCATGCGCCTTGGACAGTGGCCCCGATACAGTCGTGCGCTTCTTTACGTCGCGCAATATGCTGTCGATCCCGTCGGTCTTGGCCCCGTCCACGATCACCAGGCCGTCGCTACAGGCCGCTGCCCCGGCCACCAGCGCGCGGGCCAGTGCCTTTGCGCGCGGCAGAAAGACCAGAGACGCCGCACATGGCGGCAAGTCGGCCCCATCGGCCCGGCAGTCGTATCCGGCGGCTGAAAGCGCATCGTAATCCGGGCGGAAGGGTTGCACGACAACAAGCCGGGCTTTCGGCAATTCCGCCAGATCGGCAGCATCGCGCGGATGAAAGACGGCAATTTTGCCTGTATCAGGCAGCACAAGGCCGCCCGCGTTCAGCGCCAGGGTCAACCGTGCGGACATTGTTGGATTATTCTTCTTTTTCCATCGTGCATTGCAGCGGATGCTGATGCCGACGTGCGAAATCCATGACTTGAGTGACCTTGGTTTCCGCTATTTCGTGGCTGAACACGCCAACCACTGCCAAGCCTTTCTTGTGCACGGTCAGCATAATTTCGAATGCCTGCGCATGGTTCAGGCCAAAAAACCGTTCCAGAACGTGCACGACAAATTCCATCGGGGTATAATCGTCGTTCAGCAGCATCACCTTGTACAGCGGTGGCCGCTTGGTTTTCGGGCGCACATCCAGAATGACAGACAAGTCGTTGTCTCCGTCATCCGGTTGTCCGGCCATTGTGATCTGCGATTGCACCATATTGCGCACTCGATTCCCCTTGTAGAATGATGGTTATATAACTTGTCTTGCGATTTAGAAAAGAGGAAGCGACACGATATGGGCCAAACCCTGACGACAATCGGCTTTGATGCCGACGACACGCTTTGGCACAATGAAAGGTTTTTCCACCTGACGCAGGCGCGGTTCGCCGAACTTCTGGCCGATCACGCCGACCCCGATCATCTGGCCGAACGGCTGCTGGCAGCCGAACGGCGCAATATCGGGCACTACGGATTCGGTATCAAAGGGTTCGTTCTGTCGATGATCGAAACCGCCATCGAAGTCACCGAAGAAAACGTTCCCGCATCGGTGATCGCCGAACTGATGGAGGCGGGCCGCGAGATGCTGCGCCACCCGATCGAATTGCTGCCCCATGCACGCGAAGCTGTGGAACAGATGGCCGACCGACACCGCGTGATCCTGATCACCAAAGGCGATCTGCTGGATCAGGAACGCAAACTGGCGCAATCCGGTCTGGGCGACCTGTTCAGCGCGGTTGAAATCGTGTCGCACAAGACGCCACAGATTTATCAGGATATCTTTGCGCGCCACGGCGATGGTGCGGCGCGGGCCATGATGGTGGGTAATTCGATGAAATCGGATGTTCTTCCGGTAATCGAAAGCGGCGGCTGGGGCGTGTTTGTGCCCCACGGTCTGGAATGGGAAATTGAAAAGGCCGACCCGCCCGTCGGGTCAGACCGATATGTCACTCTGGATGATCTGGGATCGTTGGGCGATCTTGTGAAAGCGATTCATCAGGCACCGGACCTGCGCGGTTCCTGAACAGCGACCGGATATAACCGGTCACCAGAAACAGCCCGACAACCAGCGCTGCTGCAATCACCGCCGCCTCGATCCGGAACAACGCGGTTTCGGCTGTCGGGGCGGTGGCCAGCACAACCCCCGCCGACATCAGCGCTGTTGATCGCGCCGCGCCGCTGGTCAGATAGCGGATACCAACCAGCATGAACGCCGCACCGACCAGTTTGAAAACAACTGCCGATAGCGGCAGAATGACCAGCAAA
This sequence comes from Sulfitobacter sp. JL08, assembly GCF_003352045.1. Classification (NCBI taxonomy): domain Bacteria; kingdom Pseudomonadati; phylum Pseudomonadota; class Alphaproteobacteria; order Rhodobacterales; family Roseobacteraceae; genus Sulfitobacter; species Sulfitobacter sp. JL08. Next base: position 262,263 of record NZ_CP025815.1, on the reverse strand, counting down.
CCGGCCGCGCCCGCCCCGACGACCGTGGCAAACCCGCGCCGCGTTGCGCGGTGCAAATGCTGGCCCGGCGGATCCAGCGCACGCACGGCAAACAGCATCGCAATCCAGTGTGTGTGCGGGGTGTCAAACAGTTTCGCAATCCAAAGGGCCAGCGCCAGCCCGATAGCCAGCGCGATCGCATGGGCTACGGCATAGCCGCTTTCCACATCGGTCGGTGGCACCTTGCCCTGCGCACCCATCGCTGCTGCCAATCCAGCCCCGACACACGCTGACAGGACAAAAACAAGCACCAGAATGCCCCCATCGGCCCCGTTCAGGGCGGGCCCAAGCAGCAAAATCCAGCTGATGATCGCAAATACGAATGTACGTGTGCCGTCTTGCGCCAGTTCCCTGCCCGCCAACGCGGCCATCACGGGAATAACCACCGCAAAGCGCACCCATTCGGGAAACCAGATCGTTGGGGCGGTGGCGATCACAACGGCCAGTACACCAAGCGCGGATTTCCGCATTGTGCTGAACAAGGTGCCAAAGAACCCCAGCGCAACACCGGCGCCGGCACCGGCCGCATAGACCGGTCCGAACGCATAAACCGCAGCCATCGACACCGCGCACATTACCAACAACGGGATCATCACCAAACGCCAGGGCAGCACGCCCGGGGGCTGCGTTTGTGATTTGGGCGTTGCGGTATCCTGGGTCATGGTCGGTTCCTGTCGCCCCGATTTGTTTGGCTGATCCGGCGCAGAATGACCCCGCTGTAATCCGCTGTCCACCACTGCCATCGCATCCAAGAGTCGTGTCGCGCCTGCGATCGTCAAGGATGCCACATTCCTGACACAATCAAACACCTAGCGGCAGGCATGCCAGATGCCGCTACATCTTGCGCGATCAAGGTCAAAAACCACCTCTAATTCATTTGAATCAAAGGCTTTATTTGCACACGACTTTGTGCTAGCGTTTCCGATATAACAAAAGCCAGACCGGAAAACCGGCGGCATGAGGCAGAAGAAGGCAGTTCAATCGTGAAGGTACGGCGTATCCAGCCGGCCCGTGTAGGGCTATTCGTATTCGCAGCTTTGTGGATGTTCATACTCGTGCCGCTCAGCGTAGCCGCGGCCCCTTATGCGGCCATGGTGGTTGATGCCAGATCGGGCGAGGTGCTGCATTCGCGCAATGCCGACACCCGATTGCATCCTGCATCGCTGACCAAGATGATGACCCTGTACATCGCGTTCGAAGCCGTCCGAAACGGCGAGATTTCGTTGGATACCAAGGTCAAGATCTCGTCGCACGCCGCGTCCGAACCCCCCTCCAAACTTGGCCTCAAATCCGGGCAGACCATCGCCTTTCGGTATCTGATCCGCGCCGCTGCTGTGAAATCCGCCAATGATGCCGCCACCGCCATCGGCGAGGCAATTTCCGGCTCGGAAGCGAAATTCGCCCGCCGCATGACCCGCACTGCCCACGCGATGGGGATGACACGCACCACTTTCAAGAACGCACATGGCCTGACGGAAAGCGGACACCTGTCGACCGCCCGCGACATGACACTGCTGGGGCGCCATCTGCTGTTTGACTACCCAGAATATTACAACCTGTTTTCGCGCACTTCGACGCATGCGGGCATCCGTGAGGTTTCGAACACAAACCGCCGCCTGCTGGCCGCCTACAAAGGCGCTGACGGCATCAAGACAGGCTACACCCGTGCCGCCGGTTTCAATCTGGTGGCGTCCGCCGTGCGCGGCAACGAACGTATCATCGCCACGGTTTTTGGCGGCCAGTCCACCGCACAACGCAACGCCAAAGTTGCCGAACTGCTTGATCTTGGATTTCGTCGCGCGCCGTCACGCGCCAAGACTGTCAAACCGGCCGCCCCGAATTACATAGCCGAGGCCAAAGACCCGGCGGGTTCAAGCGACACCGCCACTGCCAGCGGTGCCTACGGCAAAACCATCAGGCTGGTGACGGCCGTTCCCAAAAGCCTGAGACCACAAGCGCGTCCGACAACCGAACCGGTTCTGGTTGCCGAAGCGCAGGCGGACGAAGCGGCTATTCGCGATCAGATCGGTGCCGCACTGGCACAGGTTCAGTCCACAAAGCCCGCCACGCCGGCACCGGCATCTGCGGCCACAACCGCAAGCGCTGTAAATCAGGCTGTAGCCGTGGCCGTCGCGGACAATGCCAAACAGGCCAAGCCAATTCAGACCCCCCTGACCGAAACGGAAACCCTGCAATTGGCGGCAACCAAGGCCGAAAGCCTGAAAACCGCGACCGAACTTGCCGCCACGACATCGTTGCGTCCCGAAGCGCGCCCCAGCGATATTGTTCTGGCCAGTGTCGACACCTCTGCCAACCTGTCGTCAGACCCCGAGGTTGTCACCCGTGTCTCGACATCCGGCGGGCGCCACTGGGGCATCAATGTGGGCCGCTACAACACACGGTACGAGGCAGAGCGCGTGTTGCTGAAAACAGCACTGGCCGAAATGTCCACGCTTGATGACAGCCTGCGCAAGGTCGTGAAGCGGCCACAGGGCTTTGATGCGAACTTCCTTGGCATGACCAAGGAAAGCGCCGATCTGGCCTGCCGCAGATTGCAGGCGCGCAATGTTTCCTGCTTTATGGTCGGTCCGGGCTAAGATCGGGCCGAAACCGGGACGTCAGCCAAATGCCAAAGCGGCCCTGATCCCGCTTGCCTTGCGTAGATAAGCCCGCCATATCTGGGCCATGACTGATCTGATTTTTCCCGCCCCCGCCCCCACCCTCGTTCCCGTTGCCGGCAGCGACGCACAGTTTGCCGTGCGCCGGGTGTTTTGCGTCGGGCGCAACTATGCGGAACATGCCCGCGAAATGGGTCACGACCCGGATCGCGAACCACCTTTCTTTTTCACCAAACCCGCCGACGCGGTGATCCCTTCGGGGCGCAGCATTCCCTACCCGCCCGCGACAGAGGATCTGCACCACGAGGCCGAACTTGTGGTCGCAATCGGAACCGGCGGTGCCGACATCGCCGTGACAGACGCCATGACCCATGTCTGGGGGTACGCCACAGGCAATGATCTGACCAGGCGGGATATGCAATCTGCCGCAAAAGCCGCGCGTCGCCCGTGGGACATGTCCAAGGGGTTCGACAATTCCGCCATCATCGGCGCCCTGCATCCGCGCAGCGAAACCGGCGATCTGACACAGGCCCGTATCACCGCGCATGTCGGCGACGATCTGCGCCAGGACGCCGATATAGCCGAAATGATCTGGCCCGTGCCGGACGTGATCGCGTATCTGTCCACTCTGGTCACACTTGCCACCGGCGATCTGATCTATACCGGCACCCCCGCCGGGGTCGGATCCATCGCACGGGGTGAAACCTGCACCGTGGCAATCGAAGGGTTGTCGCAGGCGCGCGTGCATATCCTTTGATCACGCGCCCTGCCGCAGCAGTCAGGCAGCCCCGATTTCTGGCAAAAAGAAGCAGCCTGATGGCGCTGTTTCAGGGTTTCGGATGATCGTCGTATTCGTCGCTTAGAATCCGGCGGCTGTCACCTTCGGGGTCATCATACTGGTTTGAGCGGACGGTATAGACAAAGGCCAAGAGGCCGATCGCCCCAAGGATCAGCGAAATCGGGATCAGAAAGGTCAGCACATCCATCAGCTGTCACCGCAAGCGCAACGCGTTGAGCGACACTGTAATCGAGGATGTGGACATCGCCAAGGCCGCCACCAGCGGCGTGGCCAACCCGATTACCGCGATCGGCACAGCAATGACATTGTAGAGGGTTGCAATCCGAAAGTTTTCGCGAATGCGCGCTGTCGCCTTGCGAGCCACGGACAGCGCATCAGCGATCGGCTCAAGATCGCTGCCCAGAAGAACGATATCTGACGCCACGCGCGCCGCATCCAGCGCCGACGCCGGCGAGATCGAGACATGCGCGGCAGCCAGTGCCGCCGTGTCGTTCAGACCATCGCCAACCATCAGGACCTTCTTGCCCTGCGCGCTTAGCGCGGCAACGGCGGCGGATTTGTCCTGCGGCAAAGCCTCGGCGCGCCAGTCTGTGATGCCCAGTTGCCGGGCCAGATTTTCCACTGCCAACGGGCTGTCGCCCGACATCATGACCACGTCCAGCCCCGCCTTTTGCAGGGCGGCCACGGCAGATGCCGCGCCGGATCGCGGACGATCCGAAAATTCGAAGGGCACAGCCGTTTGATCCCCGATCTGCAGGAAGGTCGACGTTACGGCGGCAGGCGCCGCACCCACCCATGCGGCGCGTCCCAGCCGCACCACCTTGTCGTCCAGCATCGCCTTGGTACCATAGCCCGGCACTTCGACAATGCGGGTCAGCGTGGCGGGGGTAATTCCAGCGGCGCGGGCGGCGCGGGCCAGCGCAATTGACAACGGATGCGATGACGCCTCGGCCAGGGCCAGTGCAACGGCTGCGTGCTGCGGGTCGATTGCATCCAGATTGGTCAGCACCGGCGTGCCTTCGGTCAGGGTGCCGGTCTTGTCGAAGACTACGGCATCCACCTCGGCCAGACGTTCCAGCGCGGTGGCGTGTTTGATCAGCAACCCCTTGCGAAACAGTCGCCCCGATGCGGCCGTGGTGACGGCCGGCACGGCAAGGCCCAGCGCGCAGGGGCAGGTGATGATCAGAACAGCCGCCGCGATGTTCAGCGCCATGCGCAGATCGCCCGACCACAACAGCCAGCCCAGAAAAGACAGCGCCGACAGGATATGAACACCCGGCGCGTAGAGTTTGGCCGCCGCATCCGCCAGAGAGGTATAGCGCGACCGCCCACTTTCGGCGATGGCGACCAGATCGGCCATGCGGTGCAGCGATGTATCCTGTCCCACCGCTGTCGCGCGAATGGTCAGCGGGCCGGTCAGGTTCACCTCGCCGGCGCTGACGCTTTGGCCGGGTTCGGCAAAGACCGGCACGGTTTCGCCGGTCAGCAAGGAGCGGTCCAGTTCGGACCGTCCGGTTTCGATGATCCCGTCCACCGGCATCCGCCCGCCGGGACGGACCAGCACCAGATCACCCAGCGCCAGTTCAGCAACCTGGACTTCGGCGCTGGTGCCGTCACTGGCAACGCGCCAAGCGCGCGGCACTTCCAGTGCGGCCAGTTCCTGCGCCGCAGAACGGGCAACCGCACGTGTGCGATGATCCAGATAGCGCCCCGCCAGCAGGAAAAACGTCAGCGTCAGGGCCGCATCGAAATAGGCGTGATGCCCTGACAGCGATGTTTCCCAAAGCGATGTCGCCAGCGCCAGCAGGATCGCCAGCGTGATCGGCACATCCATATTCAGCCGCCCGACAGACAGGGCGGCCCATGCGTTGCGGAAAAACGGCTGGCCACAAAACGCGATGGCCGGCAGGGTGATCGCCGCCGATATCCAGTGGAACAGATCGCGCGTGGCGTCTTCGGCCCCTGACCAGACAGCCACCGACAGCAGCATGACATTCATCGATGCAAAGCCGGCCACCGCCAGCCGCATCAGCAATTCGCGCCCGGCCCGATCATTCTGGGTGGCTTGCAACGCGGCGGTATCCAACTCGTGTGCTTCAAACCCGATACCATCCAGCACGGCGACCAGATCGTCTGCCGATACATCCGGAGCGGCATCCACCAGCGCGCGTTTCAGCGTCAGGTTCACCCGCGCGCTGCGCACACCCGGTACGGCATCCAATGCGCGTTCGACCTTGGAAATGCAGGCCTGACAGTGAATTGTCGGCAGCGACAGCGCAAGGCGTCCGGTTTCGGGTACAGGTGCCTCGACCATCTGGGCGGGGGCCGCGATGCAACCGGGACAGGCCGCGCCAGAGCTTTGCAGAACCGCCGCCATTTTCCTAGCGTTTCACATGCAGGACAACGCGCTGCGAAAACGGCGTGCCGTCCGGCGCCATTGCTGTCATGCGGATGTTCCAGTTTCCAGCCCCCAGTTCGACCGGCGCAACATAGGCGGTGCCGTCAAATTCAAATGCCGGCGAGACATCGTCTTTCACATGGGTGGCGCGACCCAGAACCGCCTCAAGCGATTGTACTTGAACTGGCGCGCCGGACGCATCGGTGATCGCAAGAATAACCAGCCCGCCGACGGCATCGGCACGCACATCCCAGCCCAGCGCGGTTTGCGCATCGCGGCGTTCATCGAAATTCTGGCTGGCAACGTAAGAGTTTTTGACCTCGAGCCCGGGAAAGGTTTTGACCGCGCTGTAGGCCAGTGCGAGGTTGACCAGTATGATCACGGTAAAGGCCGAGACGACGACAATGGCCATATGGCGACCGGTGAATTCACGTGTCATTTGCATCAGTTTCTCGCTTGTCCGTTAAAGACGGAATCGGCATAGGCCCGATCCCCGTTGCCCAGATCCTCGACCCAGAACCGGAATTCGGTTCTGTCCGATGTTGTCGGTACCGATCCGGAAGGTGAAATCACATAGACCCGCTGCAATTTCTGTGTATCGGCAGCCACTTCGACCGACCCGTAAGGTGTGCCTTCCAGCTGAACGCGCAACGTGGGGTCGCCCTTGACGAATATACTGTACTGGCTGCTGGTCCCGCTTTTGTTCAGAATCCGCACATCATATGTGTTGCGGATCGACCCGTCAGACAGGGTCACAAAGGTGGGGTTGCGTACGGGGGCCACTGTCATTTCGATATCCTGACGGATAAACAGCGCAAACACCAACGCAAAGCCGACGATCGACCAGAGGCTGGTATACATGATCGTGCGCGGGCGTAGGATGTGTTTCCAGATATTCTTGGGCGGCTGGCCTTCGCGTTCGCGCGGTTCATCGCTAAGCGCCATGTAATCGATCAGGCCGCGCGGCTTGCCGGTTTTTTCCATGATTTCGTCACAGGCATCAATGCACAGTGCGCAGGTGATACACTCTAGCTGCTGACCGTCGCGAATATCGATTCCCACGGGGCAGACGTTGACGCAGGCCATGCAGTCAATGCAGTCCCCCTGCGGCGCGCCGGCCTTGACCTCTTCGGAATGCTTGCGCGGTTCTCCGCGCCACGGACGATAGCCCACGACAAGTGTGTCTTCGTCCATCATCGCTGCCTGAATACGCGGCCACGGGCAGGCATAGATACAGATTTGTTCGCGCGCAAAACCGCCAAAGAAAAAGGTTGTCGCGGTCAGGAATGCCACGGTTGTGTAGGCAATCGGGTGCGCGTTCAGCGTGAACAGGTCTACAAACAGGGTGGGCGCGTCGGCGAAATAGAACACCCACGCCCCACCCGTCGCAACCGCAATCAACAGCCACGCGATCCACTTGGTCATGTTCAGGCGGAACTTGCGGAAATCCATCTTTTTCTGACGGTGCAGGCGCAGGCGCGCGTTGCGGTCGCCTTCGATCCAGCGTTCGACCAGCATGAACAGGTCGGTCCACACCGTTTGCGGGCAGGCATAGCCGCACCAGACGCGGCCCAGCGCGGATGTGAACAGGAACAGGCCCAGACCGGCCATGATCAGAAGGCCGGCGACGAAATAGAATTCATGCGGCCAGATCTCGATCCAGAAAAAATAGAACCGGCGGTTTGCCATATCCAGCAGAACCGCCTGATCGGGCAGGGTTGCACCCCTGTCCCAGCGAATCCACGGGGTGATGTAATAAATGCCCAGAGTAACCGCCATGATCACCCATTTCAGATTGCGAAAGTTGCCCGAAACCCGCTTTGGAAAAATTGGTTCGCGGGCGGCGTAAAGGCTGGGGGCGGGGTCGGTACTGCTCACGTGAGGGAATCCCGTTCGTTAGAATCTTGCCATGCTTGTCACATAGGAATGACATTCCAACTTTGACATGGGTCAAAAAGCGCATTGTGCAGTCATCTTTTGTCGCAGGGGGCAGCCCGCGCCCGTAACGATGGCCTCTAGCCCGTTTCCGCAACCTGGCGGCGCAGCCAAGTTACAAAGGTTTTTACGGCAGGGCGCAGCACACCGGGGCGGGTGACGATATGGTATCCGCCGCCGGAACGGCCCTGAAACAAGACCCGCAAACGCCCCGCGTCCAGATCGTTCTGCACGAATTTCTGCACCGTCACGATCACCCCCTGCCCGTCGCGCGCACCATCCAGCATGAAATTGCCCGGCAACTGGATGCGCCCCTTGATCGCGTCGGGTGATATGCCGTGCGATTCCAGCCAGCGGCTGCTTTCGGAAATGCCGTATTCGTCCAGCCATGGAAACGCGGCCAGATCCGCAGGGTAATTGATCTCGCGTCCGGCGATCAGGCTTTCTGCGGCAACGATCACCATGGGGGAATCAAACAGCGGAACAGAATCGAGCCCCGCCCATGTGCCTGCCCCGTAGCGCAACGCCACATCAATGCCGCCCGGTTCCAGCGTCACAAGCTTTGAGGACGGGTTCAGCATCAGATCGATATCAGGATGGGCGGCGCGGAATTCGGATAGGCGTGGCAGCAGCCACGCCGATGTCAGCATAGGTGTCGAAGAGATATGAACAGGGCGGGCCTGATCAGCCTGTGTGATGTCGCGCAGCGCGCTTTCGATGGCCCCAAAGCCCAACGCAAGCGCATCGGCCAGCTGCTGCCCCTGCGCCGTCATCGCCAGCGCCCGCCCCGAACGATCCAGCAACGTGGCACCCAGATGGGTTTCCAGATTGCGCAATTGCTGGCTGATAGCAGCATGGCTTACATTCAGTGCATCACCTGCCGCCGTAATGTTTCCGGCCTCGGCATAAGCTGCAAAGGCACGCAAACCTGAAAGGGGTGGCATTTCACGCCAGTTCATATGTAATCCTGACTTACATAACAGAATTCTTCCTGAGTCGCATTTTTGAAGCGGATGATCAAGTATCGGGGCAGAGGAAACACTGCAAAAGGATCAATCCAATGCTGAACATTTATGCCCAAAGTTTCATGACCGCGACCCGAACCAACACCGTAAACGTGCGCGATGTACGCCCAGCGGCCACACCCCCCAAACGCCGCTGGCTGCCCAGCGGACACTGGTGGGTTTCGCCGTTCAGGAAAATCGACCTGGACAGCCTCTGATGCAGGCGCGCGCGGTTCTCGCGTGGCCCGGCCCGGGCCGCGCGGCATTTACCCATTATCTGAAATGGGCGGCCTCTGTCGTTCAGATCATGGGGTACTCCGCCACCGCGTTCGGATGGACCCCGATGAACATCTATCTGTTCGTCGTTGGTCTGGTCGGATGGCTTTCGGTCGGGATCCTGTGGCGGGATCGCGCGATCATCCTGATCCATGTTGTCGCGCTGGCGGCGATGCTGATCGGGCTGGCGGGATCATAAGACATCGCGGCCCGGAACACCGGACCGCGATATTTCAGAACGTCTGAACTGGCAAAGCGGCACCGGCTTTGCAGGAAACGCGCGAACAGATCGCAAAGCCGGTGCCGGACCCTGCAGATCGCCGAAGGACAATCCGCAGGTATCAGGATCGCAAGGGCGTTATTCGCCGCCCCCGCGAGAGTGTACATAGGTTGCCACAGCGCGGATCTGCGCCTCGCTCAGACGATCCGACCAGGGCGGCATCACGCCGAACCGGCTATAGGCGACGGTTTCAACCAGCGTGTCGTGATCGCCGCCATAAAGCCAGATGGCGTCGGTCAGGTTGGGCGCGCCCTGTTCGCGGTCGCCCATGCCGTTTTCACCGTGGCACGACGAACAATTGTCCTCGTAAATCACAGCGCCGGCTTCGACCATGCTGGCATCCATCGGCGTTCCGCCGGAAATGGACGTCACAAAGTTAACCACCTGTTCGATCTCTTCAGGCTCCAGAATGTCGCCAAAAGCAGGCATTTCCGACCAGCGTGCATCGTCGTCATCCTCGTTGCGGATACCGTGACGGATCGTGGTGGTGATGGCTTCGATATCGCCACCCCAAAGCCATTCATCATCCAGCAGGTTGGGATAGCCCGATGCCTGAACCCCTGCGCCGCCCGATCCGTGGCACTGTGCGCACCACGTGCGGAAGACCGCGCCACCGGCCTGGATCGCATAGTTTTCCAGTTCCGGATTGCCGGGAATGTCGGCAATATCAACGCTGGCAAGCTGCGTGTTGATCGCCTCGTTCGCTTCGGTCACCGCTGCGATGTCCTTGGCCACTTCGGCGCGGGTGGAATAACCCAGAACGCCTGCCGTTGCCTTGGACACCATCGGCCATGCCGGATAGGCGATGGTGTATGCGATGCCCCAGATGATCGTGGCATAGAAGGTCCACAGCCACCAGCGCGGCATTGGATTGTCGAATTCTTCGATCCCGTCCCAAGTGTGACCTGTGGTGTCCGGATCGTCGTCGAACTTTTTGGATGGTTTACTCATGGCCGCGCCTCCTTTTCTTTGGATGTGGCGGGTTTATCTTCATGACGGAAGGGGATGTTGGCCGTGTCCTTGTACGTGGCGGTGCTGCCCGGGCGGAACACCCAAATAACAACCCCGACAAAAACGGTGAACAACAGCAAAAGCATCCAGCTATCGGCGAATTCGCGTAACAGAGAATAGGTTTCCATTGGCTGTTCCCCCTTACCGGCTTGCTTCGGGTGTGAAGGTCGAAAAGTCGACCAGCGTGCCCAACATCTGCAGATAGGCAATCAGCGCATCCGCTTCGGAAATTCCGGCACTGCCATCGAAATTGCGCACCTGCGCATTGGCATACCGTTCCTGCAACCCGTCATAGTCACTGTCGGGATCGGCCTGGGCCTCGAAATCCGCCGCAGCGTTTTCGATCATCTCGTCAGTATAGGGCACACCGACCAGCGCATGGGTCGACATCAATTCCGCCACATATTCCGGCTCGATCATCTTGCGCTCGAGGAAGCCGTATTTCGGCATCACGGATTCCGGCACCACCGATTGCGGGTCACGCAGGTGATCCACGTGCCAGTCATCCGAATAACGTCCGCCAACCCGCGCCAGATCCGGCCCGGTCCGTTTGGAACCCCACTGGAACGGGTGGTCGTACATGGATTCCGCCGCCAGTGAATAGTGACCATAGCGTTCAACCTCGTCCCGCATGGGACGGATCATCTGGCTGTGGCACACATAGCACCCTTCACGGATATAGATGTCGCGACCGGTCAGCTCCAGCGGGGTGTAGGGGCGCATGCCCTCTACTTCCTCGATGGTGTTTTCCAGCCAGAACAGTGGGGCGATCTGTACGATCCCCCCGATGGTCACGACCAGAAAGCTGAAGATCAGCAACAGGGTCGCGTTGGTCTCGAGGATTTTATGTTTGTCGAGAATTGCCATTTTGTCTGGCCTCCTTATTCGGCCGGAACGGCTGTGGACAGGCTGGCCTCTTTGGCCGGGCTGCCTTTCACAGTCATCCACAAGTTATAGCACATGATCAGCGCCCCACCGAGGAACATGACCCCGCCAAGACCGCGCACCACATACATCGGGAATTTCGCAGCCACGGTATCGGCGAACGAGTTCACGAGGAATCCGTTGGCATCCACTTCACGCCACATCAGGCCTTCCATGATACCTGTCACCCACATCGACGCCGCGTAAAGAACGATACCGATTGTAGCGAGCCAGAAGTGCCAGCTGACCAGAGACAGCGAATAGAGACGCTCGCGTTTCCAAAGCACCGGCACCAGATAGTACAGCGCGCCAAAGGTGATCATACCGTTCCAGCCCAAAGCGCCGGAATGCACGTGACCGATGGTCCAGTCTGTATAGTGGCTCAGGCTGTTGACCGCACGGATCGACATCATCGGACCTTCAAAGGTCGACATGCCGTAGAACCCGATCGAGATCACCATCATGCGGATCACCGGATCGGTGCGCAGCTTGTCCCATGCGCCGGACAGCGTCATCAGGCCGTTGATCATACCACCCCAGCTGGGCATCCACAGCACGATCGAGAACACCATACCAAGGGTCGAGGCCCAATCCGGCAACGCGGTGTAGTGCAGGTGGTGCGGACCGGCCCAGATATAAAGGAAGATCAGCGCCCAGAAGTGGATGATCGACAGTTTATAACTGAACACCGGGCGTTCGGCCTGTTTCGGAACGAAATAGTACATCATACCCAAAAAGCCGGCTGTCAGGAAAAAGCCCACGGCGTTGTGGCCATACCACCACTGCACCATCGCATCCTGCACGCCGCTGAACACCTGTACCGATTTGGAGCCCCAGATCGACACCGGAATGCTGATGTTGTTGACAACATGCAGCATCGCCACCGTTACGATAAACGCAAGGTAGAACCAGTTGGCCACGTAGATATGTGGCTCTTTCCGTTTGACCAGGGTGCCCAGGAACACGCCCAGATAGGCCACCCAGACGATGGTCAGCCACAGATCGACATACCATTCAGGCTCTGCATATTCCTTGGATTGGGTTCCGCCCAGCAAATAACCGGTTGCGGCCAGCACGATAAACAGCTGGTAGCCCCAGAACACGAACCACGCCAGATTGCCGCCCCAAAGCCGCGCCGCGCTGGTGCGCTGCACAACAAAGAATGACGTTGCGATCAGGGCGTTGCCGCCAAACGCAAAGATAACCGCTGACGTGTGCAGCGGCCGCAGGCGACCAAAGTTGCCATAGCCTTGCAGCACGTCCAGATTAAGCGCCGGAAAGGCTAGCTGAAAGGCAATGACAACACCAACCAGGAAGCCGACGACCCCCCATAGTGCCGTGGCAATAACCCCCGCCCTTACAACACCGTCCATGTATTCGTTGGCCGGTGCAGGCACCATCGCTTCGCCGGTTTGGCGCAACGTGTGCAAAAACAGACCGCCTGCCACCAACATGATGATAACGGCGTGCACCTGGTACGCCACATCGCGCGCATAATTGGTCGCGATCATCGCAAACAGCGTGACCAGACCAAGCGCTACAAGCTTGATATAATTCGACATCCTTCGTCCCTTCGTCATGTCGTTCGCGATTCGTCGTCGCGAAAAACGGATTTAGACTGGGGGTGTTTTGGGCCGAACGCCGCGCTGGTGCCTTGATCTGCATCAACACTGTGCCGCATTCGTATTGATCCGAGTCAAGGTAGCACACGCGCGGGCGCACTAGGGTCGAATCATAAAGCCAACAAAGGAGAGGTCCATGAGCTACAAATCGCTTTTGACCGTACTGACGGATACGCAGCTTTTGAACGAACCGCTGGATCAGGCCATTGCGCTTGCCGGTACAGAAGACGCCCATATCGATGTCGTGTCGCTGGGCGTGGATCGCAGCCAGGTCGGGTATTATTATGCCGGCGCCAATGCGATGATCCTGCAGGAAACCATTACCCGCGCCCAGAACGAAGCAGAAGAACTGGATGCGCTGGCCCGCAAAAAGCTGAAACAGGCCGATGTGCGCTGGGCCAGCGATACGGCTGTGGCCGCGTTGGCCGATCTGGGCCGCCATGTGGCATTGCCCGCACGGTTTTCCGATCTGGTGATCCTGCCACAGCCCTATGGCAACGATCAGGGCCCCGAGGTTGAAGCCGTGGTCGAGGCTGCGTTGTTCGAAGGTCGCGCCCCGGTTCTTGTTGTACCGATGGACAAAGCGCCGTTCACAACGCCCAAACGCATCGTGGTCGGCTGGAACCAAAGCGCCGAAGCCCTTGTGGCCATCCGCGCGGCCCTGCCATTGCTCAAGGCGGCGGATGCCGTCCATATCGTGGTGATCGATCCCCCCGCCCACGGGCAGGACCGGTCCGATCCCGGCGGCCCGCTGTCACAGATGCTGTCGCGTCATGGCGTTCATTGTGAGATTGACGTGCTGAGCAAGACCATGCCGCGGGTATCGGACATTCTGAACCGGCATGTCACCGATGTGGACGCCGATATGGTGGTGATGGGCGCTTATGGCCATTCCCGCCTGCGAGAAGCGATCCTTGGTGGTGCCACCCGCTATATGCTGGAACAGGCCAAGGTGCCGGTATTCATGGCCCATTGACGGTTCACGGCGCGTATCCGTTATGGTGCGCGCCGTTCCATCGATCAGGCCAGCATACCGCCATCGCTGTCATCCCCGGCCTCGTCCATCAGACGCGACATATCCGGCACGGTGACATGGCGCTTGCCTTCCAGAAGGATCACGCCTTCTTTTTTCAGTGCCGACATCTGGCGGCTGACCGTTTCCAGCGTCAGACCCAGATAATCGGCCATCGCCTCGCGGGTCAGCGGCAGGTCGAACACCAAAGGACCATCGGTCCCGACTAGTTTCAGTGTGGCGTCACGGCGGGCAATGATGCTCAGCAGGCTGGCGATCTTTTCGCGCGCGGTCTTGCGCCCCAGCACCAGCATCCATTCGCGGGCTGCATCCAGTTCATCCAGCGTCATTTCCAGCAAACGATGTGCGATATGCGGCGTGGTCTGGATCATGTCCTCGAACGGTTTCTTGCGGAAACAGCACATCACCAGATCGGTTGTCGCAATCACATTATAGGCGGATCCCTCACGCCCCGGACGCCCGACAAAATCAGACGGCAGCAACAGGCCCACCATCTGGGTGCGGCCGTCTTCCATGGTCTGGGTCAGCGTCGCGATGCCGCTGACAACCGACGCAACGAATTCCATACGGTCGCCGGCCCAGATAATGGTTTGTCCGGCCTCGTATGACCGGTAATATTTCATGCCTTCCAGACGTTCCAGTTCGTCGGATTCGCACCGCGCGCAGACAGCCCGATGCCGGATCGGGCAGCCGCTGCATTCCTGCGGCAATTCATTCAACTGCGTTGTCTTCAGCTGGGGCATATTCTGTTCGCGCTTGATTTAGGTCAAAGAAGTACCGGATTTGTATCTTCTAAGGTATTTGCATGGAAACAAAAACACAATTGGCCAAGCTGGGTCTTTTTGACGCGAAAGTGCCACGCTATACCAGCTATCCGACAGCACCCCATTTTAGCACCGAAGTGGGGGCTGATCATTTCAGCAGCTGGATCCGCGCCATTTCGCCCGGGGCCTCCGTATCGCTATACATCCACGTGCCGTTTTGCCGCCGTCTTTGCTGGTTTTGCGCCTGCCGCACCCAGGGCACACAAAGCGACAGACCGGTGATGGCCTATCTGGACACGCTGAAATCGGAACTTGCCCTGCTGAAACGTGAATTGCCGCAGGGTGTAACGCTGAACCGTCTGCACTGGGGCGGGGGCACACCCACCTTGCTGTCGCCTTCCATGATGCAGGATCTGGCCGGTACGATTTTCGATGTCGCCCCGCTGGGGGAAAGTGCCGAATTCTCGGTTGAAATCGATCCCAACGAAATCGACGAAGCGCGGCTTGATGTGTTGGCCGCGTCGGGCATGAACCGCGCCTCGATCGGGGTGCAGGATTTCGACGAGGAAATCCAGCAGACGATCGGGCGCATTCAGGGCTATGACGTGACCCGCGATGCCGCGAACATGATCCGCGAACGCGGCGTGGCCAGCCTGAACGCGGATATCCTGTTCGGCCTGCCGCACCAGAGCCAGGAACGCATGACAACTTCGGTTCAGAAACTTCTGTCGCTCAATCCCGACCGGGTCGCACTTTATGGCTATGCTCATGTGCCGTGGATGGCGCGCCGCCAGTCGATGATCCCATCCGAGGCCCTGCCCACCCCCGCCGAACGGCTCGACCTGTTCGAAACCGCACGCCGCCTGTTCCTGTGGGACAATTACGAAGAAATCGGCATTGATCACTTCGCCACACAATCAGACGGGCTCAGCTTTGCGAAAAAGGCCGGCACCTTGCGGCGCAACTTTCAGGGCTACACCGATGACACCTCAGACGTTCTGATCGGCGTCGGCGCATCCTCGATCTCGAAATTTCCGCAAGGGTATGCCCAGAACGCGCCCGCGACCTCGGCCCATACCGGCGCGATTCGAGACGGGCGGTTTTCCACCGCACGCGGCCATGTGTTCAGCGAAGACGACAGATTGCGCGCGCGCATGATCGAGGCATTGATGTGCGATTTCCGCGTTGATCTGGCCGATATCACCAACCGGTTCGGTGTTGCCCAGACCCAGGTGATGCAGATGCTGGACGGTATTGCCACGCAGTTTCCCGATATGGTCAACGTCGATGAAACCGGCCTGTTTGTGCCACCGAAAGCGCGCGCGCTGACGCGGATGATGGCACGCAGTCTGGATGCCTATGATCTCAGCAAGGCAGGGCACAGTTCGGCCATCTGATCGCGGCACACGGGCTTCGGCTTCATTTGTCCGGAAATACTCAAAAACACGGCGCTGGCACCATGCAGTGCCACCGTTTTTCTCGCGCTTATCGCGCGGCGTTCATCAATGCCTTGGTATAATCGGTCTGCGGGTGTTCAAACAACGCTTCGGCATCGCCGTATTCCACGACGTCGCCCTGTTTCATCACCATCACCTTGTGTGACATCGCGCGCACCACGTTCAGGTCATGGCTGATGAACAGATAGGCCAGCCCGTATTTGGCCTGAAGATTGCGCAACAGATCGACAATCTGCACCTGTACCGTCATATCCAGCGCCGATGTCGGCTCGTCCAGAACCAGCAGTTTCGGGCGCAGCACCATGGCGCGTGCGATGGCGATGCGCTGGCGCTGCCCGCCGGAAAACTCGTGCGGGTACCGGTCCATTGATGCCGGATCAAGGCCGGTTTCCACCATCACCTCGGCCACCAGTTCGCGCGGGGCCCGCGCCGGATCGACCTTGTGAATGGCCAGCCCTTCGGAGATGATCTGCGCGCAGGTCATGCGCGGGCTCAGCGATCCGAACGGATCCTGAAACACGATCTGCATGTCCTTGCGCAAACGGCGCAATTCGCGCGTCGACCACTGGCGCACGTCCTGATCCATGAACGTGATGCCACCCTCAGAGGCGATCAGCCGCATCAGGCCAAGCGCCAGCGTGGTCTTTCCCGACCCGCTTTCGCCGACAATGCCAACAGTTTCGCCCGCGCGCACGGAAATGCTGGCATCGTTCACCGCCTTGATATGACCTACCGTGCGTTTCAACAGGCCGCGGTGGATCGGAAACCACACTTTCAGATGCTCGGTCCGGGCGATTTCGGGGGCATCCTCGGGCACCGGGCCGGGCTGGCCCACAGCATGGGCCCCCAACAGTTTGATCGTGTAGGGGTGTTGGGGGTTCTCGAAAATCTGCGCCGTCGGGCCTGTTTCGACGATTTCACCGTCTTTCATCACGCAGACGCGGTCTGCAATGCGCCGCACGATGCCCAGATCGTGGGTGATGAACAAAAGGCCCATGCCTTCGCTGTCTTTCAGCTCTTTCAGCAGGTCCAGAATCTGTGCCTGAATGGTCACGTCCAGCGCTGTGGTCGGTTCATCCGCTATCAGAACATCGGGTTTGTTGGCCAGCGCCATCGCGATCATCACGCGCTGGCGTTGCCCGCCAGACAACTGGTGCGGGTAGGCACCCAGGCGGCTTTCAGGGTCGCGTATACCAACCTTGGTCAGCAACTCGACAATCCGGTCACGCGCCGCCTGCCCGCTTAAGCCCTGATGCAGGGCAAGCGATTCCGTCAACTGCCGTTCCAGCGTGTGCAGCGGGTTCAGCGATGTCATGGGTTCCTGAAAGATGAAACTGATGTCGTTGCCGCGCACCTTGCGCAACAGCGCCTCGTCTGCACCGATCATCTGCTGCCCGTCATAGGTAACCGATCCGCCGACACGCGCACTGTCGCCCAGCAGGGATACAGTACTGAGTGCCGTAACTGATTTACCCGACCCGCTTTCGCCCACAAGGGCCACGGTTTCGCCCCGCTCCAGCGCAAAGCTGACACCGCGCACCGCTTTGGTTTCTGCCCCGTCCTGACGGAACGAAACGGTCAGGTTCTGCACATCCAGCAAGGCCGTCATGTAAATGTCTTTCGCGGATCAAAGGCATCGCGGATGCCTTCAAATATGAACACCAGCAATGACAGCATCACCGCAAAGACCGTAAAGGCGGTAAAGGCCAGCCACGGGGCCTGCAGGTTCTGTTTGGCCTGCAATGTCAGTTCGCCCAAAGATGGCGAGGAAGCGGGCAAGCCGAAGCCCAGATAATCAAGGCTGGCCAGCGTGGCGATGGTGCCGGTGACGATAAAGGGCAGCATGGTCAGCGTGGCCACCATCGCGTTCGGCAGCATATGACGGAACATGATCGTCACGTTGCCCACGCCCAGCGCCTTGGCCGCGCGCACATACTCCAGATTGCGCGCCCGCAGGAATTCGGCGCGCACCACACCCACCAGACTGGTCCAGCTGAACAGCACCAGCAGGAACACCAGCAGCCAAAAACTTCGCCCCAGCACCGCGAACATGATGATGATCACATAAAGCGATGGGGTTGATGACCAGATTTCAATGATCCGCTGGAACACCAGATCCAGCCAACCGCCGAAATATCCCTGCACCGCGCCCGCCGAGATCCCGATCAGGGATGCGGCCGCCGTGACCATCAGGGTAAACAGGATCGACAGGCGGAACCCGTGGATCACCCGCGCCAGCACGTCGCGTTTCGTGTCATCCGTGCCCAGCCAGTTTTCCGCGTTGGGCGGCAACGGGGCCGCGCCTGGCCGGTCCACGGCGGTTTTGTAGGAATAGGGAATGGGCGGCCAGATGGCCCAGCCTTTTTCGATCGCTTCCCCGTCTACAACACCGTCTGCTGCGTCCTCGATCGTGGCTTCGGGATCATCCAGACATATTTCCAGCCCGCCGGTTTCGATCAGGCAGGCCACTTCGGGATCGCGATAGATCGCCTCGGTCTGGAAATCGCCGCCAAATTCGGTTTCGGGATAGAATTTGAACACCGGCATGTAGAAATCGCCGCGATAGGACACGAGGATCGGTTTGTCGTTGGCGATAAATTCGGCAAACAGCGACAGGCCGAACAGCACCGAAAAGATCATCAGCGACCAAAAGGCGCGCCGGTTGCGTTTGAAGTTGCGCCAGCGGCGCTGGTTCAGCGGAGAAAGAGCCATTATCCCTCGCGCCGTTCGAAATCGATGCGCGGGTCCACCAGAACATACATGATGTCCGAAAGGATTCCGACGACCAGTGAAATCAGGCCAAAGATGAACAACGTGCCGAAGATGACCGGATAGTCGCGCGCCACCGCGGCCTCAAACCCAAGCCGGCCAAGCCCGTCGAGCGAAAAGATCGTTTCAATGATCAGCGATCCGGCAAAGAACACACCGATAAACACCGCCGGAAACCCGGCGATCACGATCAGCATCGCATTCCGGAACACATGCCCGTAAAGAACCTGCCGTTCCGACAGGCCCTTGGCGCGGGCGGTCATGACATAGTGTTTCTTGATCTCGTCCAGAAAACTGTTCTTGGTCAGCAGGGTCAGCGTGGCAAAGGCCGATATGGTCGATGCCAGCACCGGCAGCGTGATGTGCCATGCGTAATCAACAACCTTGCCCCATGTCGACAGTTCGGAAAAATTATCCGATGTCAGGCCGCGCAGCGGAAATATCTGCCAGTATGACCCACCTGCCAGCAGCACCAGCAGCAGAATGGCAAACAGAAACCCGGGGATCGCATAGGCCACGATGATCGCGCCGCTGGTCCATGTGTCAAAAGGTGTGCCGTCTTTCACCGCCTTGCGGATGCCCAGCGGGATCGACACCAGATAGGCAATGATCGTCGACCACAGGCCAAGGGTGATCGACACGGGCAGCTTTTCGATGACCAGATCAATCACACTGATTGATCTGAAATAGCTTTGCCCGAAATCCAGCCGCAGGTAATTCCACAGCATGTTGCCGAACCGCTCCAGCGGCGGCTTGTCAAAGCCGAATTCCTTTTCCAGTTGTTCAATGAACTCGGGCGGCAGCCCCCGCGCCCCCACGTATTTTTCGCTGGCGGCAAAATCTGTGGCGCCTGCATCGCCTGCGCCACCCCCGGTAAACCCGCCGAACACATCGCCTTCGCCCTGCGCGCGCGCAATCGCCTGTTCCACAGGCCCGCCCGGCACAAACTGGGTCAGCGTGAAATTCACCAGCATGATGCCGAACAGTGTCGGAATGATCAGCAGTAACCTGCGAAGAATATAGGCGCCCATGTGGCTGTACTTACCGCAGCGCGCCGGCGGCCTTCAAGGCAGCGGCCTTGTCGGCATTGAACCACCAGAAATCCAGTTGGCCCAGCGCATAGGGTGGCAGTGGTTCGGGATGTTCGTACTGATCGTAATAGGCCAGCCAATAGCTGTCATTGTACCACACCGGGATCATGAAGAATTCATAGCGCAACGCTCGGTCCAGTGCGCGCAAAGACGCCTGTTCCTCTTCGCTGCTTTGCGCCTGCAAAGACGCCTGTATGATCGCATCGACCATCGGGCTGGCAAGACCGGCGGGGTTGAATAACGACACGGCGGCATCTTCGGACCCGTAGCGTTGCATCAATCCGGTGCCGGTGCCCAGAAACGATGCGTAGCTGTCGAACACCAGATCATAATCGCGGTCGCGTTCGCGCAGCGTGTATTGTGCAGGGTCGACCTTTTCCAGAACCGCATCCAGCCCCATGGCCGTCAGATTGGACATGAAATTTTCGATCACGCCACTTAACGTGCCATCCGAAGCCGTATTGAACAGCAAGGTCACGCGCAGCGGGCGGCCCGACGCATCGCGCCGCTTTCCGTCACTGCCCACGGCCCATCCCGCCTCGTCCAGCATCTTCATCGCAGTGCGCAGATTGCGCCGGTCGAGAAGACGGTCGGCCTTGGACGTATGCGGCATCACAGCAGGTTCCGTCAGCAGTTCGGACGGAAGGATATCGCCCAGCGATTGCAGAAACGCCAGTTCATCGCCTTCGGGTACACCGGTTGCCATCAATGGCGTATCCTGTGTGAATGACGCACGCTGTTTGAACAGCCCGTATTGCAGGGATTCGTTGGTCCATTCAAAGTTGAATCCCAGAGCAATCGCCTGACGCACCCGTTTGTCCTTCAGCACATCACGCCCCAGATTGAACACGATACCGGACGGCGTGGGTGGTGTGCCGTCAGGCAGTTCTTTCTTGACCACCTCGCCTTTGGCGACACGCGGAAAATCGTAGGACGTGGCCCATTTTTTGGAATCGCCCTCGGTGCGGAATGTGTATTCCCCCGCCTTGAAACCTTCGAACGCGGATGTGTCATCGCCGAAATATTCGATGCGGATGCGATCAAAATTATTGCGGCCCACATTGAACGGCAGATCGTTGCCCCAGTAATCGGGGTTGCGTTTGTAAACGATGCGACGGTTGATATCGACGCTTTCGATCATGTAGGGGCCTGACCCCGGCGATGTTTCCATGCGGCTTTCATCCAGCCGCGCGCCGGTGTCTTCGAACCATTTTTTCGACCAGACCGGCACACCGCCCACCTGATCAATCAGGCTACGGCGCGAAATGTCTTCTGTGAAATAGAACTTGATCGTGTGGTCATCCAGCACTTCGGCCTTGGGAATACGCTTTTTCACCGCTGCCGCATATGAGGGCAGGCCCTGTTCCAGCAGCAGGTTGTGGCTGAACAACACGTCATGCGCCGTGACAGGCGTGCCATCGGAAAACCGCGCCTCTTTGCGCATGTAGAATATCACCCAGTCCTTGCTGGCCGGATATTCCAGCCGTTCGGCCAGCAGCCCGTATCCTTCACCGTAAGTATCGGCAGGTACGGCCGCGCCTGACGGTCCGTCGCCCAAAAGGCTTTCGTACATCATCCAGCTTAGCTGCCCACGCCGGCCCTTGCGCGAATAGGGGTTCATCGAATCAAACGTGCCCAGCGCGGCAAAGGAAATCTCGCCGCCTTTAGGCGCATCGGGGTTCACGTAGTCAAAATGCGTGTAATCCGCCGGATAGGTTAGATCACCGTAAAACGAATAGCCGTGGGATATGATGATATCGTCACTTTGCGCGGCCACCTGTTTGCCCCAGATCACCAACACCGCCAGCATAATCCCCGCCGTCAGAAACGCCCTTGCACGAATATCGGGCAGGGCTTTGGCGCGAGCGCGGGATCGGGTCATGGGGATATCCTTTGTCCTGTCGGGTGGTCGCAGCTTGCCTGCGTTATCATCTATCTAAGCTAAAGGGCGCGATTGCCAATATTCAAGACCCAAGGCGCGCGATACAAGCGGATTTGACCGGATGCGGCACATGCCAATGAAAAAGGCCGCCCTTGCATCTGCAAAAGCGGCCCAAATTCTGTCTGATCCGGTGATCAGTTGTCCAGACTGTCAAGATAGGCGATCAGATCGGCCCGGTCCTGAGGCTTTTTCAAACCGGCAAATGCCATAGTCGTTCCGGGCGCGTAATCTTTGGGCTTTTCAAGAAACCCGTCCAGATTTTCCGGGGTCCAGGCACCGTCCATGCTGGCCAGCACGTCGGAATAGCCAAATCCTTCGGCAGCTGCTTTTTCACGGCCAACCACACCGTAAAGGTAGGGGCCAGTACCGTTTGCGCCCTGCTCCAGCTTGTGGCATGCGCTGCACTTTCTGAATACGCCAGCGCCTTTTTCGATATCGGCAGACGCCATCAGCTCATCAAAGCTGGGTCCGGCTTCTTCGGCTTCGCCGCCTTCATCATCGCCGGTTTCAATCACATAGGATTGTTCATGGTGGCCATGATCCCCGTAAAGGATATCAGCCGCCCATTTGCCCAGAAGAAAGATCAGAAGAGCCGCACAAAGGCCGCCGGCGATTTTAGTGAACGTCATCGTGTCGAGCATTGATCCGCATTCCATAAACTGCTTTTGCGCGTATCTATTGCTTCCCCTTGGCTGTGGCAAGGTGTAGTTACCGCGACCAAACGCCCACCGGTCAGTTTCCGGTGCGCGATTGCACAGGAAAGAGGGCAGGATGACCCATAAAATCGCATTTCAGGGAGAACCCGGCGCCTATTCACACGAGGCATGCCGCAACGCACGCCCCGATATGGAAGCGTTGCCCTGCCGTACATTCGAAGATGCGATTTCTGCCGTATCCACAGGTGCGGCGGAACTGGCGATGCTGCCGGTCGAAAATTCGACCTACGGGCGGGTGGCCGACATTCATTCCCTTTTGCCGCAATCCGGGCTGCACATCATCGAAGAGGCATTCGTGCGGGTGCACATCAACCTTCTGGCCTTGCCGGGTACTAAACTGGCCGACGTCAAAAGCGCGATGAGCCATACCGTATTGCTGGGCCAGTGCCGCAAATTTCTGGAAGAACACGGTATCCACCGTGTCACCGGCGCGGATACGGCCGGGTCGGCGAAACAGGTGGCTTTGGCGAGCGATCCGACAATGGGTGCGCTGGCGTCAGAACTGGCAGGCGATATCTACGGGCTGGACGTTCTGGCCCGTCATATCGAGGATCAGGGCAACAACACCACCCGGTTCCTGATCATGTCGCGCACGGCAGATACATCGCGGCGCGGCAAACACGGTATGATCACCAGTTTCGTTTTTCAGGTGCGCAACATTCCCGCCGCCCTTTACAAGGCGATGGGCGGCTTTGCGACGAACGGCGTCAACATGACCAAACTGGAAAGCTATATGGTAGGCGGGTCGTTTACCGCGACCCAGTTTTACGCCGATATCGAAGGCCATCCCGATGATCCCAACGTCAAACTGGCGCTGGACGAACTGGATTACTTTACCGACATGCTTGAGATTCTGGGCGTCTATCCGGCAGACCCGGGACGGCACTGACTAGAACGGGCGAACCGGCGCGGCGTTACGGTCTTCGATGACCTTGGCATATTCGGCCACCCGCTGCTTGAACCGCAGTGTCAGGTTTGACTTGGCCAATTTCAGCGATTGCACCAGCAACCGCGCCGACAGGTTCTTGGGCTTTAGTTCCAGCGCCACGGACAGCCGTGTGCGCCCGCGTGACAGCGCCATCAGATCCATCGACAACGCGCCTTCGATGCCTGCCGATTTTGACTGGAACAACAGGCAATCGGGCCGGTTATACTCGACCAGCGTGATTTCCAGATCGCGCGGTTTACCCCGCATCGTAAACGCCGCTTTCCACTGCATGCCAACCGCAGGGCCGGTCAGCGCATCAACACGGCGCACATCCGCCCCGCGACGCAACGCATTGCGTTCATAAACGTCGAAATCCGATAGCATTTCGAACACCTGATCAATCGGTGCGTCGATATCTTCTCTGGTCGAAAATTTCATAGCCCGCCCGGTGGTGTATCAAACTGCGGTCAGTCAGCACCGCCCACACCCTTTTGTCCCTTAACCCCGACTGTCGCGTCAATCCAGCGAATCCGCAAGCCAGTTTCGCAAAAGAAAATGCGCGATCGAACCCTTGCGCGCCGGATGCAGCTTGGGATGTGTGCCGGCAAAGGCGTCCATCATCTCTTCGCGCGACACCCACAGCGCATCCTCGATTTCAAGCGGATCAATGCAGATATCACGGCTGGTGGCAACGCCGGCGCACCCGAACATAAGCGATGCGGGAAACGGCCACGGCTGACTGGCCAGATAGGTCACTTCACCCACATCAATGCCTGCCTCTTCCTTGACTTCGCGGCGCACTGCGGCCTCAAGCGTTTCACCCGGTTCGACAAATCCGGCCAGCAGGGAATACATGCCATCAGGCCACCCCGGCGATCGCCCCATCAGCACCGCGTTGCCACAGGTGATCAGCATGATCACAACCGGATCCGTGCGCGGAAAATGGTGCGCACCACAGGCCGGGCAATCGCGCTGCCATCCGGCATTGGCCATGTCGGTCGCGGCCCCGCACTTGGCGCAAAACGGGTGAATTTCATGCCACGCAAACACCGCTTTGCCGGTGGCGGCCATTTCGGCATCGCGCGGCGAAAGGCGGGTCATCACTCCGCGCAGTTCGGCGAACACATGGTCGGGCGGCAACAGCGGATGGTGCTGCTCTGTCGGGTCGAAAAACGCGCCCATCTTGGCTTCGTCGACATCCTTGGGCTGCCAGCCATCCAGGACGCAGGCAAACACCGCATGCCCGTCTTCACGGCCCAGAAATATCCGTTCATCCGATGCCTGATCCAGAACCGGATGATCCAGTGCCAGGCGCGCCAGTCCGTTGCGCTCTTTTCCGCACAGCAGCGGTTTGCCGCGCCAGTAGAGAACCGCCCGCGCCAGTGAATCGGCGGCGGCGAGCGCAAGTTCGGTCACGTTGGTGCGCAATTCGCCCGCGCGATCAAGCCCCGAACCACCGAATGTTACTGTTTCTGCCTGTTTCATGCCGTGCCTGCTCGCAGATCAATCTGCCTAGGGCATCGCATGCGCGGCACCGGTGTGCAATGGCGGCGCGATTGTATCTGTTTTCACACAGGTGCGCGGCTTTGTGCACCGATGTGCTTTCCCCAACGGCACCAAAGAACTAAACCTAAAGTTGTATTTCAACGTTTGCCGATGCCCCGGACACATCATGCTAAACCCTTCCCCCGTTCTCCGGCTGCGCGTGTTGGCAACAACTGATCTGCATCTGCATCTGATGGCCTATGACTACCATAACGACAGGGCCGATGATGCGGTCGGGTTGGTGCGCACGGCCACGCTGATCCGGCAGGCCCGGTCCGAGGCAGAGGCTCAGGGCGTGACCGTTGTTCTGCTGGACAATGGCGACCTTCTGGAAGGCACGCCTATGGCCGATGTGCTGGCACAATCGCAGGTGCCGCACCCCCTGATCACCGCAATGCACGATCTGGGATACGACGCCGCGACACTGGGCAACCATGATTTCGATTTCGGGCTGGACTATCTGGATCGGGTTCTGGCGCAGGCACGGTTTCCGGTCCTGTCCAGCAATGCCAAACGCCTGCACGGGCGGGCGTGGCCCGATCACGCCCTGCTGCTGCGTAATATCAACGACCAGAACGGTCAGGCCCATTTCATCCGCATCGGCCTGATCGGGCTGTTGCCGCCACAGGTCATGCAGTGGAACCGCCAAATTCTGGCGGGTCAGGTGACGGTTCGCGATATCGTGGCCACGGGCATTGAAAAGGCGCGGGCACTCCGGCGCGGCGGGGCCGATCTGGTGATTGCCCTGGCCCATACCGGCATCGCTGATCCGCGCGACGGGCCAAATCCGGAAAACGCCGCGCTGGATCTTGCCCGAACCGGCGAAATCGATGCGCTGATCGCAGGGCATACGCACCTGCATCTGCCGGGCCCCGATCATGCCGGCTGGCCCGAAGTTGATCCGGAAAACGCAAGGCTGGGTACCGTCCCGGCGCTGATGCCGGGGGCGCGCGGTGCGGTGCTGGGGGTGATGGACCTGACATTGCAACAGACAGAAACCGGCTGGTTCGTGGCGCAGCACAGCAGCGCATTGCGTCCCATCGCGCTTCAAACCGCATCGGGCCAGACACGCGCGGTTGTGGCGGACGATGTGCGCCTGTCGCGCCTGTTCGCCCCGTATCACGCCAGAGCGCTGACACAGATGCGCGCGCATGTGAGACAGACCGACGCAAAACTGCACAGCTATTTTGCAGCCCTGTTCCCGTCGGATGCACTGGCCCTTGTGGCGCGGGCGCAGGCGCGAACCGTGCGCTTGGCGCTCGATGGCACGGATTCGGGCAGACTGCCCCTGCTGTCGGCGGTGGCGCCGTTCAAAACGGGCGGGCGCGCTGGCCCTTTGAATTATACCGACATTCCCAAAGGTCCGTTGCTGCAACGCCATGTTGCCGATCTTTACGTGTTTCCCAACCGCCTGTCCGCGATCAGGATCAGCGGCGCCATTCTGGCAGACTGGCTCGAGATGTCGGCGCTGTTTTTTTGCACTCATGACCCTGACTTGCGCACGCCTCAACCGCTGCTGATCCGCGATTATCCGATGTATAATTTCGATGTGATCTATGGGCTAAGCTATGAAATCGATCTGCGCGGCCCTGCGCGGTTTTCGCCTGACGGCCGGTTGCGCGACCCTGTTGCGCAGCGCATCCGCAACCTGCGCTGGAACGGCGCTGCGGTCGCGGCAGACCAACCGTTTGTCGTGGCCGTAAACACCTATCGCGCAGGTGGTGGCGGACACTTCCCCGGGCTTGCGGCTGCACCGGTTGTTTATGACTCGGACACAACCGTGGTCGATTGCATCCTGCAAGACCTGAACACCCCCGCACCGTATGCCCCGCCGTGGCCGGATCCGTGGCAGCTTTGCCCCCTTGGCGGCGCACAGGTTTCGTTTGAAACCGGCCCCGGTGCCATGGCGCATCTGGATGACATTGCCGGTTACAACCCCGTGCCGATGGGTGTGAACGATCGCGGGTTCCTGAAATTGCACCTGACGCTTTAGGCGTGCGTTTTACCGCCGCTTGCGAATCTGCGCCCGCATGCCTATATCCACGGTCGAGAGGTTGGCGCGGGCAGGCGCCTCGCCAACCTGGTCAGATCCGGAAGGAAGCAGCCATAACGAGCCCCGCTTGGGTCGTTGTCAGCCTCTCACCTTGCATGCCTCACGCCGTTGTGCGCGCGTTGTGGCGACGAAGCAGGAAAATCCAACCTACAGATTGGCAGCGCTGAACGTATCGCATTGCGACAGGTTGCCGCTTTGATAGCCTCGGGCAAACCAGCCGGCGCGCTGTTTCGATGTACCATGCGTAAACGTGTGCGGGGCGGGCACCCGTCCGGCCTGACGTTGCAGATGGTCATCGCCGATCCGCACTGCTGCGTTCAGTGCTTCTTCAATGTCGCCCGGCTCCAGCAATTCGCCGACATTGTTCGCCCACACACCTGCCAGACAATCGGCCTGCAATTCAAGCCGGACAGTCAGCGCATTGGCCTCGACCTTGGACACCTGCCTGCGCCGCTGATCGACCGGGGCCAGAATACCAAGCTGGTTCTGAACATGGTGGGCCACCTCGTGGGCAATCACATAGGCAGCCGCAAAATCGCCGCCCGCCCCCATCTGGCGGTTCAGCGTCACGAAAAAATCGGTATCAAGATAGGCCTTTTGATCCACTGGGCAGTAGAACGGGCCGGTCGCCCCTGATGCGCCGCCACAGGGGCTTTGCGTCATGCCGGAAAACAGCACCAGCACGGGCGGCGTGTAGTCGCGGCCAAGCTGGTTTGCGAAGATATCGTCCCACACCTCTTCTGTGGTCGCCAGAACCCGCGTTGAGAAATCCGCCGCCTGATCCTGCTCGGCCGTCGTGGCCTGCGATTGCGCGGGCGCTGCCGTCTGGTTCAACAACGGTGTTACATCAATGCCTGCAAAGTACCCGATCGCCAGAATGATCAGCACACCAAACAGGCCCACACCGCCCGCACGGCGGCCCCCGCCTGCCCTGCGCCGGTCATCCACATTCCGGCTGGATTTAACACCCCTCAATCGCATCGCCTTGCCCTCGCTGCCGCATACTGCCCCAGCATAACGCGACCCGCCGCGCCAGTGAACGGATAATTCGGCTCAGCGCCGGTGGACGCGGCCCGCGCCCCGCTTTACCCTAGCGCATTGATGCGAATCCCAATGGCAGGCCCATGACCGAAGACACCCCGACAGCCTATCGCGTTCTGGCGCGCAAATACCGGCCGGAAACCTTTGTTGATCTGGTGGGGCAGGATGCCATGGTCCGCACGCTGAAAAACGCGTTCGAGGCGGACAGGATCGCGCAAGCCTTTATCATGACGGGTATCCGCGGCACCGGTAAAACCACCACTGCGCGGATCATCGCCAAAGGCATCAACTGCATCGGGCCGGATGGCACCGGCGGCCCCACCACCGAACCTTGCGGCGTTTGCGAACATTGCGTCGCCATCATGGAAGGCCGCCATGTGGACGTGATGGAAATGGATGCCGCCAGCCGCACCGGTGTCGGCGATATCCGCGAAATCATCGACAGCGTGCATTATCGCGCCGCCTCGGCCCGTTATAAGATCTATATCATCGACGAAGTGCACATGCTGTCCACCTCGGCATTCAACGCACTGTTGAAAACGCTGGAGGAACCGCCCGCCCACGTCAAATTCATCTTTGCCACTACCGAAATCCGTAAAGTGCCGGTTACGGTACTGTCACGCTGCCAGCGCTTTGATCTGCGCCGGATCGAACCCGAAGACATGATCGCCCTGATGCGCAGGATTGCAGCAAGCGAAGGCGCCGATATCACGGATGACGCCCTTGCGCTGATCACCCGCGCCGCCGAAGGATCGGCGCGCGATGCCACGTCGCTGCTGGATCAGGCGATATCGCACGGTGCGGGCGAAACCACCGCCGATCAGGTCCGTGCTATGCTGGGGCTGGCCGATCGCGGGCGGGTACTTGACCTGTTTGATATGATCATGCGTGGCGATGCCGCCGCCGCACTGGAAGAACTGGGCAGCCAGTACGCTGACGGCGCCGACCCGATGGCGGTGCTGCGCGATCTGGCTGAAATCACCCACTGGATATCGGTGGTCAAGATTACCCCGGATGCCGCCGAAGATCCCACGATCAACCCGGATGAGCGGCTTCGCGGCACGCAGATGGCCAAAGACCTGCCCATGCGCGCGATGACACGGATGTGGCAGATGCTGCTCAAGGCGCTGGACGAGGTAGCCGCCGCGCCCATCGCGATGATGGCCGCAGAAATGGCCGTGATCCGCCTGACCCATGTGGCCGAACTGCCCAGCCCCGAAGACCTTGTGCGCAAATTGCAAAACATGCCTGTTCCAACCGCGCCGACTCCCTCTGGCGGCGGCGCGCCTGCCGCCGGCAACGCACCGGTGGCCGGTTCAAGCCAGACCCGTATTGCCGTCACAACCGATGCCCCATCCGGGGGCGGCAACGGCCCTGCAACGGCCCTT
The DNA here is from genome assembly GCF_003352045.1 of Sulfitobacter sp. JL08. Classification (NCBI taxonomy): domain Bacteria; kingdom Pseudomonadati; phylum Pseudomonadota; class Alphaproteobacteria; order Rhodobacterales; family Roseobacteraceae; genus Sulfitobacter; species Sulfitobacter sp. JL08. The sequence continues at coordinate 232,630 of NZ_CP025815.1, read as the reverse complement.
GCGCCGCAGGACGATACGGCGCTGGCCCGTTTTCCCAGCTTTGAACACGTGATCGAACTGATCCGCGTCAACCGCGATGTGAAACTTCTGGTCGAAGTCGAAACAACCCTGCAACTGGCCCGTTACACGCCGGGACGGATCGAATTTGTGCCCACCGATGCTGCCCCGCCCGATCTGGCGCAGCGTCTGGGCCAGCGCCTGCAATTGTGGACAGGCAACCGCTGGGCCGTCTCTGTCGTGAACACAGGGGGCGCGCCCACCATCGCACATCTGCGCGATGCGGCCGAAAACGCGCTGAAGGCGCAGGCCGAAGCGCACCCGCTGGTGCAGGCGGTTCTGGCGCAATTTCCAGACGCGCGGATCACCGATATCCGCACCCCCGACCAGATCGCCGCCAATGTCGAGGTCGAGGCCCTGCCCGAAGTCGATGACGAATGGGACCCGTTCGAAGACGGCTGATGCGCGCGGCAACGTGCCCGCCCCCTTGTGGCAGGCCTCCCCCGCGCGTATCTCTACCCGGAACCCTTTCAAACAGGAGAGTAACAGGATGCTCAAAGGACTAGGCGGCATGGGCGACATGGCCAAGATGATGAAGGCCGCGCAGGAAATGCAGACCAAGATGGCGCAGCTTCAGGAAGACATGCACAACCTGATCGTCACCGGTGAAAGCGGTGCTGGGCTGGTCAAGGCCACCTGCACGGCCAAGGGCGAGCTCAAGACGCTGGATATCGATCCGTCGATTTTTAACGGCGATGACAAGGAAGTGGTCGAAGACCTGATCCTGGCCGCGATCAAGGATGCGCAATCCAAAGCCTCGGACAAGGCCCAGGAAGAAATGGGCAAGCTGACCGAAGGCATGGGCCTGCCCAAGGACATGAAGCTGCCGTTCTGACACAACGGCGCCCCAGGAAAACCCCGACTTGAGCAGCACAAAAGACATTGACGCCCTGATCGACATGATGGCCAAGCTGCCGGGCCTTGGCCCGCGCTCGGCCCGGCGCGCCGTGCTGCACCTGATCCGCAAACGCGCCCTGCTGCTGACGCCGCTGGCCGATGTGATGCAGATCGTGGCGGCAACGGCACGGGAATGCCTGAACTGCGGCAATGTCGGGACGCAGGACATCTGCGATATCTGCACCAGCGAAAAGCGCGCCAATGGCGAAATTTGCGTGGTCGAGGATGTCGCCGATCTGTGGGCGCTGGAACGCGCCGCCGTGTTCAAGGGGCGCTATCACGTGCTGGGCGGAACGCTTTCGGCGCTGGACGGTATAGGCCCGGATGCCTTGCGCATTCCCCGCCTGATGGATCGTGTCCAAAGCGAAAACATCAGCGAAGTCATCCTTGCCCTCAATGCCACTGTCGACGGCCAGACCACGGCGCATTATATCGCCGACCAGCTTGACGGCACCGTGCGTCTGACCTCGCTGGCGCAGGGCGTCCCCATCGGGGGCGAGCTGGATTATCTCGATGACGGCACGATCTCGGCGGCACTCAGGGCGCGCAAGGCGATCTGATATGAAAAAACCCCGGTGTTTTCACACCGGGGTTCATTGTTGCAATAGTCGAAACCGGCTTAGCGGTTGTGCTCGTCGTCTTCGTCATCCCCGCCCGCGGGCAGGTTGAACAGGCTGTCTGCATCGACCAGGGCTGTGTCCTTGTCCTCGTCGTCCTCGTCTTTTGCGTCCTGGTCGGCGCTGCCGCCGCCCAGCGTAAAGGTTTCAAGCCCTTCAATCGCGGTCGGCATTTTCGGCTCGGGCTCGCCACCCAGGGACTGTTCGGTGCTGACCAGTTTGCGGCGTTCGTCATCGCTCATCAGTTCGCCACTTGCGGCTTTCTTGGCGGCAGCCTTCTGTACGGCGGCGTCCAGTTCGGATTGTTTGCACAGGCCCAGCGCCACCGGATCGATCGGCTGGATGTTGGAAATGTTCCAGTGCGTACGCTCGCGGATGGCCTGAATCGTCGGCTTGGTCGTGCCGACAAGTTTTGACACCTGCGCATCGGTCAGTTCAGGGTGGAATTTCACCAGCCACAGAATCGATGCCGGCCGGTCCTGCCGTTTGGACAGCGGCGTATAGCGCGGCCCGCGGCGTTTTTCCTCGCCCTCTGCCGCCGCGTTGAATTTCAGCTTCAGCGCGTGCATCGGGTTGGTTTCGGCGGCGGTGATTTCCTCTTGCGTCAGCTGGTTGTTTGCAATCGGGTCAAACCCTTTGACGCCGGTCGCCACATCACCATCGGCAATGCCCTGCACTTCCAGCTCGTGCATGCCGACGAAATCGGCGATCTGTTTGAAACTGATGGTAGTGTTGTCAACCAGCCAGACGGCGGTCGCCTTGGCCATAAGCGGTTTTGCCATGTCACGTCTCCTTACGCATATCTTCCCCGATGCCTGAAACAGGCGGCCCCGGGATCGGGACGGGTTACCATTGTGGGGGAACTTGCAGGCTGTATAGTCGGGCTTGCACGATAAGGAAAGAGCAGAATGCGCTGGCTGTTTGTCTGGATCACCCTCGCCTCGGTCGCAGTTGCCGACGGCGAAAAAGCGGGCGAATTCGACTATTATGTCATGTCGCTCAGCTGGTCGCCGAACTGGTGCGCACAGAAAGGCGATGCGCGCAATTCCGATCAATGCGATGCGCGCCACGATCACGGCTGGATTCTGCACGGCCTCTGGCCGCAATACCATCGCGGCTTTCCCAGCCTCTGCCGCACCACCCAGCGGCCCCCGACACGGGGCATGACAGATGATATGGCCGACATCATGGGCACCAGTGGTCTGGCCTGGTACCAGTGGAAGAAACACGGCACCTGTTCAGGCCTTTCTGCCAGCGCCTATTACGCCTTGTCGCGTCAGGCCTATGAAAGCATCACGCGCCCGCCCGTATTCCGCCAGCTTGACCGCGCGGTTCGCCTGCCCGCCTCGGTGGTCGAGGAAGCGTTTCTGGATGCCAATCCGGAACTCGACCGCGACATGATCACCATCACCTGCAAGAACAACCACATCCAGGAGGCGCGCCTGTGCCTCTCGAAGTCCCTGAAGCCGGTTCCCTGCGGTCAGGATGTGGTGCGCGACTGCACGTCGCAAAACGCGCTGTTTACGCCGGTGCGCTGATCAACTCCGGTAAGACCGGGGCACGGCACCCGTCTTCATTTGTCCGCAAATACTCGTAAACCTACACCGTCAACACCGTGCTGCCGGTGGTTTTGCGCGCCTCAAGCGCGGTGTGTGCCTGGCGCACATCTTCCAGCGCAAACCGCTGGTCGATGCGGATGCTCACTTCGCCCGATTGCACTTTGGAAAACAGGTGCTGCGCCATCGCCTGACAGGTGTCATGATCCCCGATATGGGTGAACAGCGTCGGGCGCGTGATCTTGAGCGATCCCTTCTGCCCCAGAATGCCGATGTTGAACGGTGGCACCGGGCCGGAGGCATTGCCGAACGAAATCATCATGCCCAGCGGCTTCAGACAGTTCAGCGACCCCTCGAATGTGTCCGCGCCCACTGCATCCATCACCACATCAACGCCGGTTCCACCGGTGATCTCGCGCACGCGTGCGGCAAAATCCTCGGTCCGGTAGTTGATGCAGTGTTGCGCGCCATGTTCCAGCGCCAGCGCGCATTTTTCGTCCGATCCGGCGGTGCCGATCAGGGTGATCCCTTCGGATCGCGCCCACTGGCAGGCAATCAGACCCACGCCGCCGGCAGCGGCATGAAACAGAACCGTATCGCCTTTTTTCAGGGGGGTGGTGCGGTGGAACAGGTATTCAACAGTCATCCCTTTCAGCATCATCGCCGCACCCTGTTCGAACGACAGATCGTCCGGCAGCGGGCACACCTGTGCGGCCGACATCACGCGCGCTTCGCAATAGGCACCGGGCGGGGCGGCGGCATAGGCTGCGCGGTCCCCGACCTTCAGATGGGTCACACCTTCGCCCACGGCCTCGATCACGCCGGCGGCCTCCATGCCCAGCGCATGGGGCAAATCCAGCGGGTAGAGTCCGGTGCGCTGGTAGATGTCGATGAAATTCAGCCCGCAGGCCTTGTGGACAATCCGTACCTCGCCGGCTTCGGGATCACCCACAGGCCGTTCGGCCAGGCTCAGGTTTTCCGGTCCGCCGAATGCGTCGATCATCACTGTTTTTGCCATGGTGTCCTCCTTTTGGTAGCGCTGTTCAGGCCACGTTCAGTACGATTTTTCCGATATGGGTGCTGCTTTCCATCCGCTCGTGTGCGGCAATCACATCCGCCAGATCAAATTCGCTGTCCATCACCGGGCCAATCTGGCCGGTGCCCAGCATCGGCCAGACGGCCTCGCGCAGATCGGACGCGATGCGCGCCTTGGCCAGATCGCTTTGCGGGCGCAGCGTGCTGCCGGTGATCGTCAGGCGGCGCATCATCATCTGGGCAAAGTTCAATTCAACCTTGGGCCCCTGCAAAAACGCGATCTGCACCAGCCGTCCGTCATCCGCCAGCGCCGATATATTGCGCGGTATGTAATCGCCCCCAACCATATCAAGGATCAGATGCGCGCCGCCTTCATCCTTCAGAACGGGGACAAAATCGTCCTTGCGGTAATTGATCGCGCGTTCCGCACCCAGCGCCAGACACGCTTCGCATTTTTCGTCCGATCCGGCGGTGGTAAACACCCGCGCGCCGAACGCATGGGCCAGCTGGATCGCGGTTGTTCCGATGCCTGATGATCCCCCATGCACCAAAAACCGTTCCCCGGCCGTCAACCTGCCGCGGGTGAACACGTTGGAAAAGACCGTGAAAAAGGTTTCGGGCAGGCAGGCGGCCTGTTTCAGGTCCATCCCGTGTGGCACGGGCAGGCAATGCGCCGCCGGTGTGATGGCATATTCCGCATATCCGCCGCCCGGCAACAGGGCACAGACCTCGTCGCCGACCTGCCAGCCCGATACGCCCGCGCCCATCGCGATAATTTCACCCGACGCTTCCAGACCGGGCAGATCGCTGGCGGTTGGCGGTGGCGCATAGGCCCCGGCGCGTTGCAACGCATCGGGGCGATTCACGCCCGCATAGGCCACGCGGATCAGAACATCGCCATAACCCGGTTCGGGGACAGGCCGGCTGGTCATCCGCAACACGTTCGGGCCACCTGGTTCGGTGATTTCAATCGCACGCATGGTCTGTTTCATCGGTGGCACGCTCCTGTCGTTTTCCGATGTCTTACCATCGCGCGCACTTCGGCGAAACGGGGGAATGCGCTATCTGGGCGTGGTCCAGCTTCCCGGCAGGTTCACGTCGGGCATTCTGGTGGGCGCGCGCACCTTGCCCAGCGCCCAAAGCGGCCCGGCCAACAACCGCTTGAGCGCCGGATTGCTATTCACCTGTGCCTTGAACTTTTCAAACTGCATGACGTTTTCGATCCGCCGGTCCAGAAACGCCCAGGTCGCCTGATGTCCGACCGAATCATCGCCCAGCCAGTACAGCACGGTGGAACTGTAAACACCGCTGAGCGTGGCGCGTTTCGTGTACCAGTTCACATCGTCGGATGTGTCGCCCAGTGCCGTCCATATCTTGTCACAGGTGCCCCAGACGGCCCTGGCCCCGTCTGCCGCGTAATGGGGCAGCGCAAACAGGGTGGCGCCACGGCGCACCGCTTCCTTGTCTTCAATCGCTTCCAACCGCAGCCGCACGGCCAGCGCGATTTTGTCACGGAATTTCAACTCGCTCATGTCTGCCTTGGCCAGACGGGCCAGCATTTCCGCGTCTCCGGCATCGTGAAAGGCCAGCGCCAGATCCACCGCGCCGCGCGGAAACAGCGCCCGCGCTTGGATCGCATCCATCCCTGTGTCGGCGATCGCCGCCTTCAGCGTCGCTTCGGACCAGCCGTCAAACGGCACATGTGTCAGGGCTGCCGCCAGCAATTTCGCCTTTGCATCATCCTGTGGAAGTCCGGTCATTTCGTGCTCCTGCGTGGTGTTTGACAATACTAGACAACATAGGGTCGCTTTGCTATACGGCCACTTCCTGCAAATCCTTGCAACTCTTACTAGAAAGGTGGTGAAAACCACATGCAGGTTAGTGTTCGTGACAACAATGTCGATCAGGCCCTTCGGGCTCTGAAGAAAAAACTCCAGCGCGAAGGTGTGTTTCGCGAAATGAAGCTGAAGCAGCATTTCGAAAAACCGTCCGAGAAAAAAGCGCGCGAGAAGGCAGAAGCGATCCGCCGCGCCCGGAAATTGGCACGGAAAAAAGCGCAGCGCGAAGGTATGATGTAAATCATCCCCTTGGAACTGTAAGACTAGATTTAACCCTGCTTGCCCGACGGCACGCGGGGTTATGTCTTTTTATGGGGGCGCGCGCACCCTATATGCGCGCAGTATCAAAATTGCCCAAAGGGGAACACCGTGTCGGGATTATCCAGAATCGATTATCTGCTGTTCGGCATCATCGCAGTCACCTTTTTGGGGGCCGGCTTTGTCGCCGTCACCGACCCGCAGGCGTTTTCCCTGCGCTACGCCGCCGAAGACGGGCTTGTCGAATATATGACGGCGGTGTTCCTGCTGGTCAGTGCGTTTGTCCTCTGGGGCCATACGCGCCGCGCCGCGCTGTGGCGTCCGGCCCTGTTGCTGGGGTTTTACGGCCTGCTGTTCTTTTTCGCCGCGGGCGAGGAAATATCCTGGGGTCAGCGCATTTTCGATCTGCAACCCAATGAATTTTTCATGGAAAACAACAAACAGGCCGAAATCACCCTGCACAATCTGGTGGTGGCCGATGTCAGCCTTGCGTCTTTCCTGTTCGGCAATGTGCTGACGGTAACATTGCTGATGTATCTGGTGGTGCTGCCACTGATGTATCCGCGCTTTGCCTGGGTTCAGGCCTTTGTGCGCGCCCTGATGGTGCCGGTGCCCAAACCGGTTCACGCCGTGATCACGCTGGCGATGACAGCGATCGTTCTGTGGATCGACCTGCCCCGCCAGTGGGAAGTGTACGAGGCCGGTTTTTCCGTTCTGGCGCTGTCAATTTTCCTGAACCCCGCGAACCTGGAGTTGTTTCGGAGTGGCGTTTAGTTTGTGGGGTATGGGCGCCCTCGGCGGGCTCGCCCGCTATAAGGTCGGCGTGATCTTGAACCGTTTCGGTTGCCCGTTTGGGATGTTCAGGGTCGGCTGGATGCAAGCGAAAACGCTTGGTCAATAACCAGTGCGCCAATGGCACTGCCCAGTACTACCCGTAGGGTTCGATTTTCTCGGCAGAAAGGGCGTACCCAATCTCGGCCAATTGGGTCGACGTTTCGGACGTGCCGAACATTCCGGTCACATTGACCGCTTCGAAGAGGCCCGAGGACTCGTAAGGCCTGGATGTCGTCACCAGTACAAGCTGGTTTGCGGGCGGTGGCGGTACGTGGATACAGGCGCCGACGAATGGAACCAGAATAAAGGTTGTGACGGCGGTGCCTTGGAAATCGAGAGGAACGATGTATCCGGGAAGTCGGATGATCTTGCCATTCCAATCGGTCCGTAGGGCCGAAGATGCAGGTTGCTGGCTTATCAAGGGTGCGGCTTCGTGTTGAACGATACCGCGCAGTTCTGGTGGCAGCGGGCTTTCTCCTTTGGGAAGAAGGTCTTCCCATTCAAGATCAATAACCTCTGCCGCAAAAGACGCCCTCGGCAGGAAGATCACCGCTGACAGACCCAACAATAATTTGCGCCGGAGCAATGAACTCATCTGTGCAGCCTGCCCTGGTTCGTCACGTGACATGCACTTATCCGTCTGACCGAGAGTATGTCTTGACTGGCAAACTCGCTTCGCGGGCCTGAGCCAGATACACGGACACTGCCAGCAGACCCGTCAAATCCGACAACGACCGTTGGCTCACCAGCGGTTGAAGCGATTGCGCCTGAGACCAGTCGGAAACGGCTGCGAATTGCCGCGCGACGATCGCGCCGGCGTCGGGACGCAGCGCGATGAAATCACTGATCGCAATATCTATAGCCATTTGCACTTCGGGCTCTGCCAATCTGTTTATTGCGGCAAAGGCCATGATCACTTCTTCCAGCTTGTCGAGAGGTTGCCCGGGATCCGAGAGCAGACGCTCCGAAAGCTTCTCTACTCCGCGCGCCCCGTCCAGTTCTATCAGCGCAGCCGAGAATGCTCCGAGGTTGTTCGCCCAGTCCCAATCTTCGACGCGATCGATGAACGCGTTGATCTCGTTACGCGCCGCTTCGTCACCACTTAACCCGAGCAGCAGCACGCGAATTGACTGATACGGGTAGCCTTGCATGCTCCACAGCTCGTTGATCAAATCCTGCGACGGTATGCGAATATCCATTGTTCGCAGCATTTCGTACGGCATCTTGTCGAACTCGGAAATCACCAGAGCCCGTACAGCGGGATCGTTATTGTCCTGAAGGCCGTCCAAGAATTCCTGACGGGTTTCGTCGTATCCGACCTGCCACTGTTTTCTATTCGCAAAAGCGACGTCCATGATCGGCCGGAAAGTATCATCAACCTGACCGACGATCCGCCAACCGCTGCCTACAATGCCATCTTCGCTTCCCGAAACACGGGCGAATAGAACGCCGTCTTCCGGATTGAGTGCAAGTCGGCGTCTGACAGTACTGCTCACCAAGCCCGGAAGCGCAATTTCAGCGCCGGAACCAACCAGCACGCGCCGTACGTCGTACGCGAACGGGTTGTCGGCCATCGGTCGCGCGATAACCAGTTCGTCAGCCTCGACAATCCAGTCGATGGCGGATCGCTCTGGCTTGACCAGATCAAAACCGCATGCCTCCACAGGAGCGGTGGATATGGTCACCGCGACAGTCAAGACGGCCGCCAGCCGCGCAAGGGGACTGACTACATCTGTCACTGTGCCTCTGGCAAAACTCAGAGCTTTCTCGGAATCGGTGCTCGAAAACATTGAATTATCCTCGCTCGGATTACCGCTCAAGAATACCCGGAAGCGTTGTCCGGGTACAGCCAAACCGGCGCGCCTTTTGTTCTTGGACGCAGCAATTCAGCCCGGTGTATACCAGATCGGCGCAGTGTAAGCGCGTTTGACTATCGTCATGCGCGCCCCGTCCAGCGGCTCGACGCCAAAGCGCACCGCGTCGTAAACTGTCCATCTGGGTGTGAGAATCTCAAGTACGCGGGCGCAGTCGCACCATCAGGTGCTGTGGGCAGGTTGCCCGCGATCGGCACACCCTTGGCATAGCCGGTATTGGCCGGGGTCCGTTCTTCACCTGTGCCAAAACTCCCCCGCCTGCCCCAACACCAAGCCGTCACACCGGCAGGGCCGTTGTCTTGAACACGGTGCGCAGCGCGAACGAGCTTTGCATTTGCGCCACGCCGGGCAGGCGGGCCAGATACTGGCGGTGGATGCGGGCAAAATCTTCGGTGTTTTCGGCGACCACTTTCAGCAGGTAATCCGCACTGCCCGCCATCAGGTGACATTCCAGAACATCCGGTATCCGCGCCACCGCCTTTTCGAACGCATCCAGCACCTCATCGGCCTGGCCCATCAGGGTGATTTCCACAAATACGGTGGTCGGTACGTTCATCTTGCGCGCGTCCAGCAGCGCCACGTAATCCTTGATATAGCCATCGGTTTCCAGCCGCTGCACGCGGCGATGGCAGGCGGACGGGGACAGGTTCACCGTTTCCGACAGATCGGAATTGGACATCCGGCCCCGTTTCTGAAGGGCCGCCAGAATACGACGATCAGTTGCGTCAAGGCTCATCCGTGCAAAACTTTCGCGTCAAAGTGTCATTTCTTCGTATCTTATTCGAAAAATACCCTGCTTGACGAGGGCAGATATCACAGCAATTGCGTTATCGATGCCTCATTTTCGGGCAAATTGAAAACAACAGGAGACTCGCGCTATGAAAATCGGCTGCCCCAAAGAGATCAAACCACAGGAATTCCGCGTCGGAATGACCCCCAACGCCGCGCAAGAGGCCGTGAACCGTGGCCACAGCGTGATTGTCGAAACCAATGCCGGCATCGGTGCCGGTTTCGATGACGATGCATATCGCGCTGCCGGTGCCGAAATCATCGGAACCGCAGCCGAGGTGTTCGCCGCCGCCGACATGATCGTCAAGGTCAAGGAACCTCAGGCGGGCGAGCGCAAGATGCTGCGCGACGGCCAGTTGCTGTTCACCTATCTGCACCTTGCGCCCGATCCCGACCAGACGCACGATCTGCTGGCCTCGGGCTGTACCGCGATTGCTTATGAAACCGTGACCGATGCCGCTGGTGGCCTGCCACTGCTGGCGCCGATGTCCGAAGTTGCAGGCCGTCTGGCGCCACAGGTCGGGGCGTGGACCCTGCAAAAAGCCAATGGCGGCCGCGGTGTTCTGATGGGCGGCGTACCCGGCGTTGGCCCTGCGCGTGTGATGGTTATCGGTGGCGGTGTTGTCGGCACCCACGCGGCCCGCATTGCGGCCGGCATGGGCGCGGATGTGACCGTTCTTGACCGGTCCCTGCCGCGGATGCGTTATCTGGATGACGTTTTTGGCGGCCAGTTCAAAACCAGCTATGCCAGCGCGGGCAACACGATCGAACTGGCGCGTCAGGCCGACATGATCATCGGCGCGGTTCTGATCCCCGGTGCCGCTGCGCCGAAACTGATCAGCCGCGCACAATTGTCCGAACTGAAACCCGGTGCCGCCCTTGTGGACGTTGCCATCGATCAGGGCGGATGTTTCGAAACATCCAAGGCAACCACGCATCAGGATCCGATCTATGATGTGGACGGCATCATGCATTACTGCGTGGCCAACATGCCCGGCGCCGTTGCACGCACATCCACCATCGCACTGGGCAATGCCACCATGCCGTTCATGCTGGCACTGGCCGACAAGGGCTGGAAAAAGGCCTGCGCCGATGACCGCCATCTGCTGAACGGTCTGAACGTCCATGCCGGTCAGCTGACCTATGAGGCCGTCGGCGTTGCGCTGGGTCTGGATTTCGTAGACCCGCAATCGCTGGTCTGAACGGTCACAACACGTTGAAAATCGGGCGGCGCAGACCTGTTCTGCGCCGCCTTTTTCGTGGCCTTAACGCTGGCGGGTCCGCGATCAGGTCCCGCTCACATCCTTAAGAAACTGTGCTGCCGCCTGCACCATGCGCGACCAGCCGGCATCCTGTGGCAACGGTATGTGGTTGCGGCTGTCCAGTGTCAGGAAACGCGCATCGGGAATTTCGCTGGCCAGTATCCGCCCCTGTTCCATCGGCTGGATCGCATCGTCCAACGCATGCACCACCAGTGTCGGGGTCGTGACCGATGGCAATTCGGCGCGTATGTCGAAACGATCAACGATCCGGCGCAGTCGTGCGGCGTTGTCCGTTGCTGTCGGCCAGCAGATGCAGCAGATCAAACACCTGCGGCTCTACGTGAACGGGTTTGCCGTAGCGCACAAGCCTGTGCGTGTCCGTATCCAGCCGGCAGGTCGCGAAACGATAAATCATGCGCCATTGAATGACCCTCCGGCCCCGTCACACAAGCGTTTTTCGAAAAATGGCGGCGCAGCAGGTGAAATCACAAGACAATCTAAAGACCGTCTTCAACCGCCGCGGCGCTGAATCTGTCTAACTGGCCCTACCCCACAGAAGGATATGCCAGATGAAACACCCGGACACAGATACCGATGCTAAATGCCGCCCCGACGGTTAGATCGACACCGCGTATTACATGCAGATCGGCCGTCAGAAACGCGCGGAACAGGCGCAAGAGATGATCAGGGGCTTGGCACCAGGCCAAAAAAGCACGCAACCGTCACGATGGGCCTTTCGCGTGCTGCGCTTTCAGTAACACCGGAATGCGATGCCCTGCCCGGTGATACCGGCCGCGTCACAAGGCGCGCCCAGAGCGTCGCGCCCCGAAAACCGAAAAGCGCCGGTACCGGCAATTCTGCGGTCTTCGGGGCACCATCTGCCAAAATGAAAAAGGGGCGGCACCCTTGCAGTGCCGCCCCCCCTTCTTGCCAAAGGACCGTTCAACCCGCTTTCTGAATCTCGACGGAATGCGGATAGGGGATGGAAATCCCCTTGTCGTCAAACGCCTCTTTCACGGCTTTTGTCATGTCGAATTTCAGTGCCCAGTAATCATCGGCCTTGCACCAGATGCGTGTGGTGATGTCGACCGAACTGTCGCCCAGATTGGTGACATGCGCCCATGGCGCGGGATCGTCCAGCACACGTTCATCACCCTTGGCCATGTCCAGAATGATCTTGATCGCCGCATCCGCGCTGTCACCATAATCGATGCCGAACACCAAATCGACGCGCCGTGTATCATGCGCTGAATAGTTGGTGATCACGCTGCCCCACGCCTCGCCGTTGGGGATGATGATCTGTACGTTATCCGGCGTGACCAGTTCGGTTACAAAAAGGTTCAGGTCTTTGACCGTGCCCGACGTGCCGGCGATTTCAACATATTGGCCCAGTTTGTAAGGGCGAAAAAGCACCAGCATGAACCCCGCCGCCAGATGGCTGAGCGTGCCCTGCAAAGCCAGACCGACCGCAAGCGTACCGGCACCCAGAATGGCAACAAGGCTTGTCGCCTCGACCCCGAAAATGTTCAGAACCGCGATACCGACAATCAGCAGAACCAGCCATTTGGCCATGCTGGACAGAAAGTTGGCCAGTGTCGGATCCATTTGCGGCAAGGCGTTCAGACGGCGATTCACTACCGCGCTGATACGACCGGCGATCATCCAGCCGATAATCAGAACCACCAGCGCCTTAAGCGCATTCAGGGCAAGCGGGGCATATTGACCAAGGTATTCCATAATTTCAGACACGTATCCGATCTCCTGCGTAAAATATGACAAACAGCCGGCGGCACGTGCCCCCGCCGGCCATCTGATATTTCCGCACACCCCACAATGTCAATGCAACCGGCAATGGCCTTTCCTGCACCTTCAACTGCAAGGCACAAAAAAGCCCGCACAAGGCGGGCTTTTCCTTTGGTCCTGATACGCCATCTCAGGCCTTTTTCATCGCATCCCGAATTTCCAACAGAACGTCCAGTTCGCTTGGACCTGCAGGCGCTGCATCTGCGGCTTCTTCCTCTTTAGCGGCGGCATCCTTCACGCGGTTAACCATTTTCACCAGCATGAAGACAACCCATGCAATGATCAGGAAATTGATCACTGCCATGATGAAGGCACCATAGGCAAACACCGATGCGCCCGCCTCGCGCGCCGCTTCAAGCGAGGCCCCTTCCGGCACTTCTCCGCCCAACACGGCGTAATTGTTGGTAAAGTCCACACCACCCGACACCAGCCCGATAATCGGGTTGATAAGGTCGCCCACCAGCGATGCCACGATCGCGGTAAAGGCCGCCCCGATGATGATACCCACGGCCATGTCCATGACATTGCCCTTGGCAACAAAGTCCTTGAATTCCTGAATCATTGTCTATCCCTGTTGTCGGAACCTGAAGGGCTTTCCCAAGGTCCGGTTTCGCGCTCTGTTCATAATGACACAGCCGATAGCATATGCGCGCACACTCCCTAAGCTGTTTTTACGGGGAAAAGTACTTAGGTTGGCACCTCAATCACAAAGGATCATACCATGTCCCGCCTTGCCGGTTTTTCCATCTCGCAGAAATGGCCCGCCCAGAACCCCGACATTCTGCAGCTTTATTCCTTTCCCACCCCGAACGGTGTCAAAGTGTCGATCGCGCTCGAGGAAGTGGGCATCCCCTACGAGGCGCACAAGGTGACCCTGTCGGATGCCGACGTCAAAAGCCCTGAATTCCTGTCGCTGAACCCCAACAACAAGATCCCCGCCATCGTCGATCCGAACGGATCTGACGGTGTGGCGATCGGGTTGTTCGAAAGCGGCGCGATCCTGATTTATCTGGCGGAAAAATCTGGCAAGCTGATCGGCAAGACGGCGACCGACAAGGCGAAAATCATCCAGTGGCTGATGTTCCAGATGGGTGGTCTTGGCCCGATGTTCGGACAGCTTGGGTTTTTCTACAAATTCGCCGGCAGCGAAATCAAAGACCCTCGCCCGCGTGACCGATATATCGGCGAAGCCAAACGGCTGCTGTCGGTTCTGGAACAGAAAATGGATGGCAAGGACTGGATCGCGGGGGATTATTCCATCGCCGATATCGCCATCGCGCCGTGGCTGCGCTCGCTTGATTTTTATGGCGCGCGCGATGTTCTGGGCTGGGAAAACCACCCCAACCTCGTGGCCTATCTGGATCGATTTCTGGCCCGCCCCGCAGTTCAGACCGGGCTGGTCACGCCGCCGCGCGACTGATCGCGGTCAGGTCCGGGCGTTCAGGTTGCGCCCGGATCAGCCGGGCAATGCGCCCGTCAGTACATAGCGCAAAATCTCGACCACCTGCCGCGGTTCCTGCGCCACGGCCAGCGCCGCCGCGTCGACCTCTTTCAGCGCATGCGCGTGATCCGGCCCGTGCAGGATGATCAGCGATTTGCCCAACGCGGCGGCATATCCCGCATCAAAGGCCGCGTTCCACTGCTTGTACTGATCACCGAAACGCACCACCACAACATCGGCATCGGCAATTCCCTTGCGGGTGCGGATCGCGTTGACCATCGCGCCCTTGTGGTCATGCCAGTATTTGTCCGCCTCTGCCCCCAGTATCGCAACCCCGCAATCGTCGCTGGCGGCGTGATCGGTCACCGGGCTGTCAAAGGCCAGATCCAGACCCGCCGCCCCGTCAATGATCTGTTCGCGCCAGTCGGTGTGGATTTCTCCGGACAGGTAGACGTTCAATGTCATGACAGTTTCCTTTCTTTTTGCCTTAAATACGGATCTGCGCGCGGCTAGCCGCGCAGAACACCGCCCGTTGCCTTGGCGACCTTGTCCACGATCCTGGCGCTGACCGCTTCGATATCGGCCTCTTTCAATGTAGTCTCGGTCGGTTGCAGACGCACGGTAATGGCCAGCGATTTCTGGCCGTCGCCCAGCGACCCGCCAATGAATTCGTCAAACACGCGCACATCCTCGATCAGTGCCTTGTCGGCGCCGGCGGCAGCGTTCACCAGCACCGCCGCTTCGACATCGGCGGCCACCACAAAGGCGAAATCGCGTTCAACCGCCTGCAGATCGTGCATGTCCAGCGCGGGGCGCGTGGATTTGGTTTTCTTGGGCACCGGCACTTCGTGCGGCCACAGGGTAAACGCCATCGCAGCCCCTTTGATGCCCATCGCGGATACCACTTTGGGGTGCAGTTCGCCGAAAACACCCAGCACCTTTTTGGGGCCAAGACAGATCATGCCGTGCCGCCCCGGATGCCACCAGTCGGCGGCACCGCGCAGAATCTGCACCTTGGCCGGAGCGCCCATCGCCGCCAGCACCGCTTCGGCATCAGCCTTTACGTCAAACACATCCACCGGCCGCGACGTGCCATGCACGTCCTTTGGCCCGGTGCGCCCGACCAGCAGGCCCGACACCAGCAGATGTTGTTCGCCGGGTTCGGCCCCGTGAAAGGCGGGACCGACCTCGAACAGGGCCAGATCGGCGAAACCGCGCGCCTGATTGCGGGCTGCGGCCTGCAACAATCCGGGCAGCAGCGCGGGGCGCATGTGGCTCATCTCGCTTGATATCGGGTTTTCCAGCATCGTCGCATCCGTGCCGCCGCCAAACAGCGCGGCCGATGACTGATCAATGAACGAATAGCTGACGCATTCATTGTACCCCAGTGCCGCGCAGGTGCGCCGCGCTGCCTGTTCGCGACGCTGCATCGGCGACAGGACCGGTTTCGGGATGCCGCTGCTCAGCCGTGGCAGGGGCCGCCCTTCCAGCTTGGTCAGGGACGCGACACGCGCCACCTCTTCCACCAGATCGGCCTCGCCGTCCACATCGGGGCGCCAGCTGGGCACATGCGCCCAGTTGCCTTCCAGCCGGAAGCCCAGCGCCGTCAGCGTCTGGCGCTGTGTGCTTTCGGGAATATCCATGCCAACCAGCGATTGCACGCGCGCGGTATCCAGACGATAGGCGCGCGATGTGTCGGGCACGGCGCCCGCCACCACGACATCCGATGCTTCGCCGCCGCACAGGTCCAGCACCATCTGCGTTGCCATTTCCAGCCCCGGTTCGGTAAAGGCGGGATCAATCCCGCGTTCAAACCGGTAACGCGCGTCCGAATTGATCTTGAGCGCCCGACCGGTCAGCGCAATCTGCACATTGTTCCAATAGGCGCTTTCCAGAAACACATCGGAGGTTTCGGCGCTGACACCAGTCGCCGCACCGCCCATGACGCCGGCAATGCTTTCGGGGCCGGTATCATCGGAAATGACCATCATGCCGGGCTGGAACGTGTATTCCTTGTCATCCAGCGCCATCAGGGTTTCGCCCCCGGCCGCGCGGTGAATGCGCAATCCGCCGGTCATTTTGCCCACGTCGAACACGTGCAGAGGACGGTTCTGGTCATAGGTGAAAAAGTTGGTGATATCGACAAGTGCCGAAATCGGGCGCAGGCCAATGGCGCGCAGCAGATCCTGCAGCCAATCGGGCGACGGCCCGTTCCTGACGCCGCGGATCACCCGCCCGGTGAACAGCGGGCAGCCGTTCAAGGTGTCGTCGTCAATCCGGACAGACACAGGGCACGAAAACGCGCCATCCACAGGCTCGATCGCCTGCGGTTTCAGCGTGCCAAGGCCACGCGCCGCCAGATCGCGGGCAATGCCGCGCACGCCCAGCGCATCGGGGCGGTTGGGGGTTATCGCGATGTCGATCACCGGATCAACCTTGGACGGGAAATGATCGGCCAGCCAATCGGTAAAGCTCTGACCCACTTCGCCGCTTGGCAGTTCGATGATGCCGTCATGTTCTTCGGACAGTTCCAGCTCGCGCTCCGACGCCATCATGCCGTGGCTTTCGATACCGCGGATTTTGCCAACCCCGATGGTGGTATCGATGCCCGGCACGTAAACACCCGGTTTGGCGACCACAACGGTGATCCCCTCGCGCGCGTTCGGAGCACCGCAGATGATCTGCAATTCGCCCGCGTCAGTGTCGACCCGACACACCTGCAACCGGTCCGCTTCGGGGTGTTTTTCCGCGTGCAGCACCTTGCCGATGGTAAAATCACGCAGCTTGTCGGCGGGGTTGATCACCTCTTCCACCTCCAGCCCCAGATCGGTCAGGGCATAAAGGATGTCGTCAAGGCTGGCGGTGGTGTCCAGATGGGTTTTCAACCAGGAAAGGGTGAATTTCATGCGTCAGGGTCCTGCGGCAATTCAAAGTGTTCCCGCCGCATGTACCGGATATCCCCTGCGCGTGAAAGGGGGCGCCTACACCGGATCGCGGATCAGGCTTTGACACATGCAATGCACGCCACCGCCGCCCTGGGTGATCATCGACAGATCGGGGTCGAAAATCGTGAATCCGCGCGCCTTCAACGCCTGTTTCAGCGTTTTCGAGGCCGCAGGCAGCAACACGCGATCCTCGCCCAGCGCCACCACGTTACAGCCCAGCGCAACTGTTTCCTGAAACGGCACGGGAATAATCTCGATCTTTTTGGCGCGCAGCCAGTCCACAATCGCCGGATCGGTGCAATCAAGGCAGACAGCTGCCAGTTTCGGGGCCAGCATCACCACCATCAGATCGATATGCACATAAAACGGGTCGATGTCGGCCAGCATGACCTCCCAGCCTTCGGCCTCCATCCAGCCCTTGATCTGCACCGCCGCCTGTTCCTGGCTGCGGCCCTCGTCGCCTTCCCATCCGATCAGAACGCAGCCCGGTTCGATCACGTTGAAATCACCGCCCTCGAACGTACCGGCGGTGACGTAATCGTAGATCGGGATACCCAGTTTCTGATAGGTTTCGATGGCGCGGTAATTTTCGCCGCGCCGCCACCACTGCGCCATGTTGGTGATGATCGCGCCATAGGGCGTCATCACCGAACTGTCGCGCGCATAGACCTGATAGGGCAATTCGGGATCAGGCGTCAGGATGTGCACATCGACGCCCGCCGACTTGTAGGCCGAAACCATTTCTCGGTGCTGGGCGCGGGCTACATCCATATCAAACGGCACCCCCCGGCGCAGGGTCTTTTTCGATACAGAACTGGTCTGCAACCATCTGTAGTTTTCGATCGGGCCCAGCATGACAGAACGCAAGGTGCCATAATCAGAATTGGCCCCCCAGCTGTTCAGCGTTGCAGTTCCACCCCCCGGTTTGCGGGTGCGCAGCGAAAATTCGGTTCCTGCATCTTTCATCTTTGGCCCTTTCCCAGGTGGATCGGGGCAAGGCTGAACCTGCATGCCGCATCTGTCAAGAAAATGGGCGGTGGTGTTTGGTGTAGGGCAGGGTTAACCGCGTGGCCCTAAACCTTGCCGCGATCGATCCTTCGACAGGCAGACCAGCGCCTGTTGTCGTAGCCACAGGACAACAAGGCACCGGTGACGCGGGGCCGCTTTGGATATATCCGGGCACGGGGAAACCACCCCCGTTTACCTCGTCCACCCCGGCGGCGCCGCCTTTTACTGGCAGACGCGATCAGAGTTTGCAGAAGTGAAAGACATAGGCAGGGACCGCCCCAGTGAAATGCCGGAGGTGGAGGTTTGGTGTGAGGTACGAACTGGGAGTTTGTTCAGCATCTTCAGCTTAGAATTAGGGATAAGCAGAACTTTACAACGAAGGCTATTCCAAAGATCAGTAGGCACCACAGACCCCAAAACACCCAATTGGGGAGTTTTCTGACTGTCCAGAAAGGGACTTCAGTACCAAGACATTCAGCGCATTTTACGGAAGTAACCCATGCCGCCTTTTGGTTGATGTAAGCGCAGTCAATGACGACCAATTCCTTTGGTGCCATTTGAGGAATACTGATTAAGCAATTGCCCTTGGCCACTCTCAAGTATTTTTCGTTGCGCGGCTGAAAGACGGAAATATCGGTAGGGAAACTACTTAAAACAAACTCAACATTTGTGGCTGGTTTCTTACCTGTGTTTTGCAGAAAGTACTTCTCGATATAAATTTCCGTGCTGCTGTGCTTCTCGGGATCTTCCTCATTTGGAACAGTAATGTTGTTAAGGAATCTCTGAAGAACTTCCCCATTTTGGCTTGATTTGGTATGGTTTCTGCGGATGAGAGAGGAGCCCGCCGATGCCCAAACAGCCTGCCATTCCCGGCCTTGGTGATGCGGTGAAGAAGAAGGTGACGCGCCGCGAGAAGTTCCTGTCGGAGATGGATGCGGTGGTGCCTTGGGGTCGTCTGTTGGCGCTGATCGAGCCGCACTATCCGAAGGTTGGGTCAAAGGGTGGTCGGCCACCGATGCCACTGGAGACGATGCTGCGAGTGTATTTCCTTCAGAGCTGGTACGCGCTGAGCGATCCGATGGCCGAAGAGAGCCTGTATGACAGCGAGGCCATGCGCCGGTTTGCCGGTATCGAGCTTGGCGATGACCGCATCCCCGACGAAACAACGATCCTGAACTTCCGGCACCTGCTGGAGAAGCATCAGCTGACCGAGAAGCTGTTTGCCGAGGTGAATGCCTATCTTGCCGACAAGGGCGTCACGCTGCGCTCTGGCACGTTGGTGGATGCGACGATCATCGATGCGCCGTCCTCGACCAAGAATGAAGCCAAGGCCCGCGATCCCGAGATGTCATCCACCAAGAAGGGTAATGACTGGTACTTCGGCATGAAGGCCCATGTTGGCGTCGATGCAGACAGCGGCATCGTCCACAGCCTGGAGACCACCACTGCCAAGACCCACGATAGCCAGGTCTGGGACGAACTGCTGCACGGCAACGAAACATCCGTCTGGGCGGACAAGGGCTACGTGCATTCCGAACGAGAGGCGGCCTTCACCAAGGATGCAGGCCGGTTCTGGGGCGTGATGCGCAAGGCACCCAAAGGTGGCGAACTGGATCCGCTCGACGTGCAGATCAACCGGATCATCGCAAAGGTCCGGGCCAAGGTTGAGCACCCGTTCCGGATCCTGAAGCGCCAGTTCGGCCACGTGAAGACGCGCTACCGTGGGCTGGCCAAGAACCGGGCGCATCTGTTCACGCTCTTCGCCCTCGGCAACCTGTTCATGACCCGGAGAAAGCTGGCAGCATGAGGCAGAGTCTGCCCAAAAACGCCGAAACCGCCACTCAGGCGGCCGAAACAGCGGGAAAATCGCTGGAAATGGGACGTCTGACGCCCCAAACTACCTTCAAGCCGGCACGGCGGCGAAGCCGAAGGCGTTGATCAGACGTTCCTTAAGTGAATTGTTCGCGCGGCCATAAATCAATTTGACCTTTGCCCGAAACAAATAAAACAACAGAGCGCCAACCAAAGTGATGGCAAGACTAATAAGATCTTCCTGAACAAAAACTACAAATTGTTTGATCGCTTCCAGAATTTCACTCACCTACTCAACCCGCCATGCAGGTTCGGCTGATCCAGGCTTGCAAACCCGTAATGGCGCAGCCAACGCAGGTCTGAATCAAAGAATGCGCGCAGGTCGGGGATGCCGTATTTCAGCATCGCAATCCGGTCTATGCCCATGCCAAAGGCAAAGCCCTGCCATTCTTCCGGGTCGATGCCACCGGCGGCCAGCACCTTGGGGTGCACCATGCCGCTGCCCAGCACTTCCATCCAGCCATCGCCTTCGCCGATGCGCAATTGCCCGTCGACCCAGGAACACTGGATATCCACCTCGGCCGAGGGTTCGGTAAACGGAAAATGCGAGGCGCGGAACCGGGTCTTGATGCCTTCGATTTCGAAAAAAGAGCTGAAGAATTCCTCAAGCGTCCATTTCAGGTTGGCCATGCTGATGTTTTTATCAATCGCCAGCCCTTCAACCTGATGGAACATCGGCGTGTGGGTCTGGTCGTAATCGGCGCGGTAGACACCGCCGGGGCAAATGATGCGCAGCGGCGCGCCTTCGGCTTCCATCGTGCGGATCTGCACCGGGCTGGTGTGGGTGCGCAGCACATGCGGTGGGCGGTTGTCACCTTCTGCGCGGTGCATGTAAAACGTATCCATTTCGGCGCGTGCGGGGTGATGTGACGGGATATTCAGCGCGTCGAAATTATACCAGTCGGTGTCGATGCGCGGCCCTTCGGCCACGGAAAACCCCAGTTCCGCAAAGATCGCTGTCAGTTCTTCTGTGACCTGCGACACCGGATGGATGGTGCCTTGTGGGCGCGACCGCCCCGGCAATGTCACGTCCAGCCATTCGGTGCGCAACCGTTCGTTCAGCGCGGCATCGCCCAACGCGGCCTTTTTCGCGGCAAGCGCTGCGTTGATCTCGTCTTTCAGGGCGTTCAGCGCGGGGCCGGCCACCTGCCGTTCCTCGGGCGTCATCTTGCCCAGTTCGCGCATCTTCAGCGCGACCTCGCCCTTTTTGCCCACGGCACCGACGCGGATATCCTCAAGCGCGGATTCATCTGCGGCATTTGCGATCTGATCAAGGTATTTGCGCTTAAGATCGTCCATAACGGACCCCCCGGAAATTCATCCCCGCTCTGCTATCACAAGGGCGCGTGAAAGCAAGTGCGCGCTGGTCTTTGACGCGCCGGCGCGGCAAGCTCCACACACTGATGTGCGAAAAAGGAGAGTGACATGAAACTGACAGGTGGGTGTTACTGCGGCGCTCTGCGGTTCGAAGCCGAGGGGCAGCCAGGATTTTGGGGGCAGTGCCATTGCCGCCCTTGCCAGTATATTTCGGGCGGCGGGCCGAATTTTTTCATGATGATGCCCGCTGACGGGGTGCGTTACGTGCGCGGCACACCGCAAAGCTTTGCGCGCAGCGATCTGGAAAACCCCGTGACGCGCGAATTTTGCGGCACCTGCGGCACGCCGGTTCTGACGCGCATCGCAGGCTATGATCAGGTTGTTCTGAAGGCCGGGGCGCTGGATGATCCGGCCCGGTTTGGCACACCGCAGGCGGCGATCTATACCAAAGACCAGCAACCGTTCCATGTGATTGCGGCAGATGTGCCCAGCTTTGAAAACCTGCCCGACAGGTAGGCGGCACCTATCTGTCGGGCAGGACGGACAGGCCGGACTGAAGCGCTTGTTTGGCGTCGCGATAGATTTCCGCGACGATTTCTTTGGCGGGCATGACCTCGCGCACCAGAGACACGCCCTGACCGGACCACAATGACATATCGGCCACGTCGCCGGTCGTGCCGGGATGTGGGGTATAGCTTTGGTATCGCGTGACCGGCCTGCCGTCAGCGCGGTGGCCGATGATATCACCTTCGCCGGGGCGTTTGCCCGGTTGGGGGTTACCGGCGTCATGCCATTTTGCCGAGGTCGCGTTTGCAAGGGCCCGATGCGGCGCGTCGGGCCAGTCACCATCATACAGGTCTTGATACCATTCGGTCTGGCCCTCCGAGGCGTCCAGAATCTGTTTCCGGTAGGTATCGTGGATGGTGGCTTCGGTGCTGGCCAAAAAGCGGGTGCCGATCCAGACACCCGACGCCCCCAGCATCAGCGCGGCCGCCATACCGCGGCCATCCGCGATTCCACCAGCAGCGATCACTGGCACAGTCACTGCATCCACCACGGCGGGGACCAGCGCCATCGTCGCGACACTGCCCCAGACGTGACCGCCTGCCTCCCAGCCCTGGGCGACGATGATGTCGGCCCCGGCATCGGCCGCGATCCGTGCTTCGTGTGCGTTGCCAACGCTTGCCATGACACTCAGGCCACCGCGACGAGCCATGTCGATTGCGGCCGGGTCCATTCCCCAGAACAGCGACACTGCGGCCACATTTTCAGAAATACAGGCCTGCAACTGGTCTTTGAACGGGAAGGACAGATTCAGATTCACCGCAAAGTTCCGATCGGTCAGTTTGCGCACTTGCGCGATGCCGCTGCGAACCTGTTCCACGGGCATACCCCATAGCGGGATCACCCCGAGCCCCCCTGCATTGCAGACCGCCGCAACCAAATCCGGCCCGGCCGCCCCACCCATCGGTGCGGACAGAATGGGAATTTCGATATCAAACTGGTCACAAAGCACCGTTTTCATGGTGTTTCCCCCTTTGAACAACGTCAGGGTGGGCCATCGCCCAGATCCTAGTCAAATGGTTTCGGTTTTTTCCATCCCCCGCACAGCAAAAAGCCGCCCGAGCAGGGGGCGGCTTTTCTTTTACCAAAGGGGGCGTTTGACGCTTACGCGCTCAGCGCGCCTTTGGCTTGTTCTACGATCGCACCGAATGCGGCAGGCTCGTGTACGGCCAGATCGGCCAGAACCTTGCGGTCCACTTCGATACCGGCCAGCGACAGGCCGTTGATAAAGCGGCTGTATGTCAGCGCTTCGTCGTGGCTGCGCACCGCGGCGTTGATCCGCTGGATCCACAGGGCGCGGAAATTGCGCTTGCGGTTCTTGCGGTCGCGGGTGGCGTACTGGTTGGCCTTGTCCACGGCTTGCGCGGCCACCTTGAAGGTGTTCTTGCGACGACCGTAATAGCCTTTGGCTGCTTTGATTACTTTTTTGTGGCGGGCGTGTGTGACAACGCCGGATTTTACGCGAGACATATCATTCCCTCCTTAGCGTGCGTACGGCATCATCGACTTGATGATTTTCTCATCAGGGGCCGACAGTGTCGTTGTGCCGCGCGCGTTGCGCAGGAATTTGTTGCTGCGTTTGATCATGCCGTGGCGCTTGCCGGCCTGGCCCGTCAGAACGCGGCCCGTGGCCGTCACCTTGAACCGCTTCTTGCAGCTCGATTTCGTCTTCATCTTAGGCATTTCCGTCTCCTATCGTATTTGGGTCGGTTCACGCACGACTCGGCATGCCATATTGGCCGGACGCACGAACAGACGCGCCGTATAGGCGGCAATGCATCATAGGGCAAGAGGGAAAGGGCAATTTCTCGGCGCACAACCGGTCAGCGAAAGAATTGCGACGCTACGTTGACAAAGGCATCGGGGATTTCGGACATGCTGTAGCCGCTGGGCTTTTGATAGACGGCGTAAAAAATCAGGGCAAAAGATATCAGGATCGTCAGGGCAGACGCGCGCGGCGCGCGCCCGTCCGTGACGGCCGACATCATCGACGGGATTGAAAACCCCGCAATCACAAGCCCGATCACAAGCGCCAGATCCGGTTCCATCGCCCTGCCCCTTTTTTCTGTCGGCAAAGTTTACTCTGGATCGGTATTAAAAATCAAACGTTCGTCGCAGGGCGCAACCCGAAGGATATTGGTGCTTCCTGGCACGTTGAACGGTACGCCAGCTGTAACGACGATCTGATCTGTCGGTTCGGCAAACCCACCGGCACGGGCGGCGCGTGCTGCATTAACAACAGCCATCTTGAACCGCTCAAGCTCGCCGGTCATCACGCAGTTCGTGCCCCAGCTTAGCGCCAGACGACGCGCGGTCTGGCGCACCGATGTCATCGCGATGATCGGTACGCGCGGACGTTCGCGCGCGGTCAGCAATGCCGTTGTACCGCTTTGGGTAAAGCAGCAGATCGCCTTGATATTGGTCGTCTCGGCAATTTCGCGGGCAGCCGCCACGATCCCGTCAGCAACGCTGGCGCGGTTGGCGGTGCGCGATGCTTCGATGATCTGGGTATAGGTCGGATCGTCTTCGACCTCGACGGCGACGTTGTTCATTGTTGTCACCGCCTCCACCGGGTATTGCCCGGCGGCGGATTCCGCGGACAGCATGACGGCATCCGCCCCTTCGTAGATCGCTGTCGCCACATCGGACACTTCGGCGCGGGTCGGCATCGGACTTTCGATCATGCTTTCCAGCATCTGGGTGGCCACGATCACCGGCTTGGCGGCACTGCGGCAGCGGCGGACAAGCCGTTTCTGGATGGGCGGCACGTTCTGCACCGGCAGTTCCACACCCAGATCGCCACGCGCGACCATAATGCCGTCGCTGACAGCCAGAATATCATCGAACCGCTCAACTGCTGACGGTTTTTCGATTTTGGACAGGATCGCGGCACGGCCTTTGGCCAGCGCACGTGCATCAACAACATCTTCGGGGCGCTGGACGAACGACAGGGCAAGCCAGTCAATGCCCAGTTCGCAGACGAATTCCAGATCGGCGCGGTCCTTGGCCGACAGCGCCGCCAGCGGCAACACGACATCCGGCACGTTCACGCCCTTGCGGTCCGAGATGGTGCCGCCCGCAATCACCGTGCAATCGGCAAAATCGGTCCCGCAGGATTTGACCTGCAAGCGGATCTTGCCGTCATTCACCAAAAGACTGGCACCGGATTGCAGAACAGCAAAAATTTCCGGATGCGGCAGGCACACCCGGGTTGCATCTCCGTCTGCCTCGTTCAGATCCAGCCGGAACGCAGCGCCCTGTTCCAGTTCCTCTTCGCCATTGGCAAAGGTACCGACGCGCAGTTTGGGCCCCTGAAGATCGGCCAGAATCGCGATTGTGCTGTCCAGATCCTGTTCGACCTGACGGATAATCGCGTGTTTCTTGGCGATCTCTTCATGGCTGCCGTGGGACATGTTCAGGCGAAACACATCTGCGCCTGCCTCGTGCAGGGCCCGGATCATTTCATAATTGTCCGAGGCCGGGCCAAGTGTGGCAACAATCTTTACGTTCCGCAGTCGTCTCATCAGGTATTCCTTGTCGTCTTTGTTAACGCTAACCGCGCAACCTGTTATCACCCAATTCCATTCCGCGGGCAACTGGCCTAAACCTGCGGGAAAACAGGTGACAGCAATATGACGTATACCCCATTTTCCATCCATGGCGAAAACCGGCCCGGCCGCTGGCTGATCACGTGCGATCATGCGGCCAACACGATCCCAGCAGCCGTCAACGGTGGCACATTGGGGTTGTCGGATGCGGATATGAACCGCCACATCGCCTATGATGTGGGGGCGGCGGGGCTGACACTTGAACTGGCCAAAGCACTGAACAGTACCGCGATCCTGTCAAATTTTTCGCGGCTGGTGATTGATCCCAACCGCGGAGAGGACGACCCGACACTGGTGATGAAGCTGTATGACGGGACGATCATTTCCGGCAACCGCCATGTCGACGCATCCGAGATCGAGGCACGGCTTGATCTGTGTTACCGCCCCTATCACCGGGCGCTGGCCGAACTGGCGGCGCGCCCTGATACCGTTCTTCTGTCGATCCACAGCTTTACCCGCCAGCTTGAGGGGCGCCCGGTGCGGCCCTGGGAAATCGGCGTGCTGCATGCAGATGACCAGCGGCTTTCCAAACCGCTGATTGCCGCATTGGCCGAACAGGGCGGCCCGCCAGTCGGCGACAACGAACCTTACGGTGGCCACCTGCCCGGCGATGCGGTTGAACGCCACGCACTGCAACATGGCCGACCCAACGTGCTGATCGAATTGCGCAACGATCTGATCCGCACGGCGCAGGATCAGGCGAAATGGGCCACCCGACTGGCCCCCGTTCTTGAAGACGTGCTGGCCAGCACCAATTTATAGATAACAGGAAAAGGGGAATATGATGGACGACCAGACCGAAATCGAACTACAGGCCGCCGCCTTCCGCCGGTTGCAGAAACACCTGATGCAGGATCGCAACGATGTGCAGAACATCGACATGATGAACCTGACAGGGTTCTGCCGCAACTGCCTGTCGCGCTGGTATCAGGAGGCCGCCGCCGAACGCGGCATTGAAATGTCAAAAGACGAAGCACGCGAACATTACTACGGGATGAGCATGGATGAATGGAAATCCAGGCATCAGACCGAGGCCACCGACGACCAGCAGACAGCCTTTAAAAAGGCGTTTGCGGAAAACGTTGGCAAAGGCTGATCACGGCGTAGACGAGCGCGGGGCCACAAACGGGGCCCCCGCCATTTTCCACATCGGTTCCACCAGTGCGCGAAACCGTTTCAGCGGGCGTTCGAACAGGCTGGCAAATCCGAAACAAACCAGCAGTGTCAGCGTCAGCAGCCACAGATCATAGGCGGGCAGATTTTCCGGCAAAGTGGCGTCCAGCAGATGCAGCGTTGGATAGTGCATCACGTAGATGGAAAAGCTTGCTCCGGCGACCCAGCGGATGGCGCCTGTTGCGCGGCCTTCCGGGCGGGGAGCGCGACGGTCGGCGATGTTTTTGACACCTGCCAGATGCAAGGCAACACCCACTGCGATGACCGTGTTCCACAACACTTCGTCGGAATATGCCAGAACGGCATGATGGCTGTAAGGCGCAAACGCCTGCGCCGTTATTTCGCTCAGCGCCGCAGGCAGGCCTGCCAATTTCAGCACCACCAGCATGGCAATACCCAGGATCGCGCGCGCCCAGTCTTTGCCGGAATGTGTGGGCGCATCCGGTGACAGGCGCACCGTGTGCCAGACCAGAACCCCCATCAGCCATGCCGGCAGCAGCGCCAGTATCGGCACACCGACCAGCAGCGCCAGCAACACCCAGCGCAGCGCCCCCCTAAGGAACAACGCAACGCCGAAAAGCATGTAAAACCCGACTTCGTAACTCAGCGACCAGAGCGGGCCGTTTGTGCCCAGCCGTACCCGATCCCAGATCCCCTGCCATTCGCTGGTAAATGTCAGCCCGCGCAGCACCATTTCGGACAGGGAAACAGGGTTATAGAACGTCTCCGGATAGGCTTCGGGGTTTATCCGCGTGCCAATGGCATCAAAGATCAGCGTCAGTGCAAGCGCCGGGACCACGACCGACCACAGCCGCGTCATACGATTGAACGCAAACCGTTCCAGCGTGGCGTCGCGCGTGGCTGCATAAGCGATCACCACACCGGACAGCACGAAGAAAACGATCACCGCATCGCTGGCGACGTTCAGTTCGCGCAGCACAAAATAATCCCCGCGGGTGAATCGGATATGGGCCATGTGGCCGAAAAGCACGGTCAGCGCAGCCCCGGCGCGCAGGGCATCCAACCAGATGGAAAACCCCTGTGACATGACCGCCGGCGGCAATTTCGCACGCGCCCGCGCGCGCGCCGCGCGCTGTTTGTCAATCGCCTCCCAGCTTTCGCGAAACGGTTTCAACAGCGCCTCGCGCAGGGTGGTATAGGGCTGTGCGATCGGGTTGCCCTTACCGTCGGACACGCCATAGGTGATCTCCTCGACCTTTTCGGGCACATAAAGCGTGCCGAACATCCAGTCCCAGATCGCGAATATAGACCCGTAGTTCTTGTCGATGTGTTCCACCGCGACCGAATGGTGCACCTGATGTTGCGCCGGCGAAATAAAGATATGTTCCATCACCCGCCCGTAGCTCAGCCAGATATGGCTGTGGCGCAGGTTGGCCCCCAGCATATTAAACAGCACATACATCGCATTGGCGCCACCCAGCGTTACGATGTCGATCTGTCCGATCAGCGCAAACAGCATCACGCCCTGCACGATCCCGACGATGACTGTGATCAGCAGGTTGCGGATGACCGGTTCAATCGGATGGGTTCGGTGAACCGTCAGCGGGGTCAGCACATCGGCCGAATGATGCACCGCATGGAACGGCCAAAGCACCTTCCATTCATGGTGCAGCCGGTGCGCCCAGTATTTGCAGAAATCCGAGGCGACAACGATGATCAGTGTCGCCAGCAGGCTGCGCGTCCAACCTGTGGGCGGGGCCAAAAAGCCATCGGCGGACGGGCCGGAAAGCCATGACAGAACGTAAAACGCAACCGTTGCCGGAAAGAATACCTTGCTCATCAATCCGAAGAAGCCGATCGCGCGAAAGGTGAAAAACAGCTTTATGTCCAGCAGGTTTGACCGGTGCAGATACACCCGCGCCGGCAACAGAAAGCTTATGAAAGACCCCCGTCTGCCGCGGTACCACCACACGGCCAGCGCCAGAAACAGGGTACAGCCTAGATATAAGAGCGCGACGCGCTCGTTCATATTGAAAAAGGTTTGTAACTAATACTGGAAGTAACCGAGTAACGTATCCATGCGCGGCGCCTTTGTCTTGCGTGCGCATTCGATAGCGGCCCAATCTGGCAACAATGGGGCCGCTCAAGGGCAAAAGATGCGCCGCATGAACCAATCAGGTGCCAATCGGGTGACGGAGCAGGCGCGCTGGGGGGCCGGATCAGCCGGCCGGCCCCTGCCAGTTGCCAATCACCGCATCCACCTCAAGCTCGACCAGCCATTCGGGGTTCACAAACCGCGTGACGGCCATGATCGTATCCACGGGGCGGATGTCGCGAAAATAGGTCTTGCGCACATCAATGGCGGCTTTCCAGTCATCTATATCCGTCAGGATCACCCGCGTGCGCACCACATCATGCAAGCCCGAACCGGCCTGTTCCAGCGCGGCCTTGATCACCTCGATACACTGGCGGGTCTGGGCGGCCACGTCACCGACGCCCACGGTTTTTCCATCCGGTCCGACAGGGGCTGTGCCACCCACGGAGATATACGGCCCGACGCGCACTGCACGGCTGAACCCGACAATCGCCTCCATCGGGTTGCCGTTGGAAATCAGTTCCCGATCATATGTCATAATGCGCGCCTTTCTGTATGTCCTGTTGCATTTTCAGGGCAGGCTAGCACATCAGCCCGGTCGCGGCGCTCAAAAATCCTCAGACGGGCAGCGCAGAAAGTGTCAGACCGCCTTTTTCAGGCTTTCTTCCAGATAGATCTCGCGCAGGCGCCGCGCCACGCGACCTGGTGTGCCGTCGCCCAGCGCGATGCCGTCGATTTCGACAACCGGCATCACAAAGGCGCTGGCCGATGTGGTAAACGCTTCGTCCGCGGCGCGGGCCTCTTCGATGGTGAAATTGCGCTCTTCCACTTCCATCTGCGCCTCGCGGGCAAGGCGCAGCACGGCGGCGCGGGTGATGCCATGCAGAATGTCATTGCTCAGCGCGCGGGTGATGATCCTGTTACCCTTGACGATATAGGCGTTGTTCGATGTGCCTTCGGTCACGAACCCGTCCTCGATCATCCAGGCATCATCAGCGCCGGCCTTTTTCGCCATCATCTTGCCCATCGACGGGTACAGCAGCTGCACGGTCTTGATGTCGCGCCGCCCCCAGCGGATATCTTCGATGCTGATGATTTTCGCGCCTTTTTTCGCGGCCGGATTGTCAGCCAGCCCGGGCTTGTTCTGGGTGAACATCACGATGGTGGGTTCCGTATCTTCCGGCGGAAAAACGAAATCACGGTCGCCATCCGATCCACGGGTGATCTGCAGATAGATCAATCCTTCGTCGATGTCGTTCAGGCGGACCAGTTCGCGGTGAATGGCCAGCAGATCATCCTTGTCCACCGGCGCGCGCATGTCCAGTTCTTTCAGGGATCGCGCCAGCCTTACCGCGTGGCCCTCGAAATCGATCAGCTTGCCGCCCAGCACCGACGTGACCTCGTAAACCCCGTCCGCCATCAGAAAGCCGCGATCAAAGATTGAAACTGTGGCTTCGGTTTCGGGCAGGTAGTTTCCGTTTACGTAAACCGTACGCATTTCTGTGATCCTTTTATCCCCACAGGGCGGCATCGGGGGGATGCACGCCGTTTTCGTCGAATGTCAAAGCGTGTTCGCGGTCTTCGGCCAGAAGCAAAGGCCCGTCAAGATCGACCACCGCAGCGCCCTGAGCCACCAGAACGGCAGGGGCCATCGCAAGCGAACTGCCCACCATGCAGCCAACCATCACGCCATAGCCCTGCGCCAGCGCGGCGTCTTTCAGCGCCAGTGCCTCGGTCAGCCCGCCGGTCTTGTCCAGTTTGATGTTGACCACATCGTATTTGCCCTTCAGCGCGGCCAGACTGGCGCGGTCATGGCAACTTTCGTCAGCGCAGACCGGCACCGGACGCGCCATGCCGATCAGGGCATCATCCTCTCCGGCGGGCAGCGGTTGTTCCACCAGATCAACCCCCAGCCGCACCAGATGCGGCGCCAGATCGGTATAAACATCGGCCGACCAGCCCTCGTTTGCATCCACGATGATACGGGCCGCGGGCGCGCCTTTGCGCACCGCCTCAAGACGGGGCATGTCATCCGGCGTGCCCAGCTTGATCTTGAGCAACGGGCGATGCGCGTTTTTGGCAGCCTGCGCCTGCATCACCTCGGGCGTTTCCAGCGACAGGGTATAGGCTGTGATCTGTGGCCTGGGTGGTTCCAGCCCGGCCAGATCCCATACCCGTTTGCCCGCCTGTTTCGCCGCCAGATCCCACATTGCGCAATCCACCGCATTGCGCGCGGCCCCTGCGGGCAGCAGATCATACAGGCCCGCACGGTCAAACATCGCAGGCAGGCCCGCAATCTGGTCACTGACCGAGTCCAGCGTTTCACCGTAGCGGGCATAGGGCACACATTCGCCCCACCCCTTGTGACCGCCATCGGTCACGGTGACGGTCAGAACATGCGCTTCACTGCGCGATCCACGGCTGATGGTGAACACCTGCGCCAGCCTGAACACGTCGCGCGTGATTTCGATGTCCATCGGACCGTCCCTTCTTTTTGCCTCAAATACGGAAACTGCACCGCACCAGCGGCGCGTGCAATGTCTAAAGGGCCGCCAGCGCGTCGGCCAGACGATCGGCACTGTGGCGGAACGGATCGACCGTGGGCAGGCCCATACGGGCCTCGACCTCGGCCAGATAGGCCTGTGCTTCGTCTTCTGACATGTGTTGCGTGTTGACCGTGATGCCCACGACCTGGCAGTCGGGGTTGGCGACGCGGGCCAGCGGCAGGGCCATGTCGCGCAGCGCCTCGAGGCTGGGTGGCGTGTAACCGGGCAGACCGCGCATATGGCTGCGGGTTGGCTCATGGCTCAGGATCAGGGCGTCGGGCTGGCCGCCGTGGATCAGGGCCAGTGTCACGCCGGAATAGGAAACGTGGAACAGGCTGCCCTGACCTTCGATGATATCCCAGTGATCGGCGTCATTGTCGGGCGTCAGATACTCGATGGAACCGGCCATGAAATCGGCGATCACCGCATCCAGCGGCACGCCGTGACCGGTGATCAGGATACCCGTCTGGCCGGTGGCGCGGAACGTGCTTTTCATGCCTTTTGCGCGCATCGATGCGTCCAGCGCCAGCGCGGTATACATCTTGCCGACCGAACAATCGGTGCCCACCGCCAGAACTCGTTTGCCGCTGCGTTTTTCGCCATTGGCAATCGGATAGCCCACGGTGGGAACGCGCACATCGTGCAGGGTGCCGCCATGGGTTTGCGCGGCCGCCACCAGATCGCCTTCGTCGCGCAGCAGGTTGTGCAGCCCGCTGGCCAGATCATAGCCCATCTCCAGCGCTTCGATCAGCACCTTTTTCCACGCTGCACTGATCACGCCGCCACGGTTGGCCACCCCGATCACAAGGGTTTTGGCCCCTGCTTCCTGTGCCTGCTTCAAACCCATATCGGTCAGGCCCACATCGGCCCCGCAACCGGGCAGGCGCAACTGGCCGATTGCGTTTTCGGGGCGCCAGTCCTTGATGCCTTGCGCGACCTTGGCCGCCAGTTGATCGGGCGCGTCGCCCAGAAACAGAAGGTATGGTGTTTCGATCATGGTAAAGTGCCCCCGTCAGAAAGTGCAGATATCGCGCGCAGATTGCCCCAACACGGTAGAAAGGGTATTGCGAATTGTGTGCTCAGGGCAATCCGCACGCAGATTTTGGCTCGAATTTCGGAAAAATGCTGAATATTTTTGCACCTGTTGCAGGCAAGATGATGATTTCTTCGATCGCCCCACCGGTTCGGTGCGGGCCGCCACGACGTCGCAGGCGGGGTTATTCGCTTGCGCGACCTGCGCCGGTTGACTACGTCCAACGCGCAGAATTTCCGTTTCACCGACCCGAAAGGCCGCCCAGATATGAGTTTCCGTTTACAACCCGCCGCCCCCGCCCGTCCCAACCGCTGTCAGCTGTTCGGCCCCGGATCGCGCCCGGCCCTGTTCGAAAAAATGGCCGCCAGTGCAGCGGATGTGATCAACCTTGATCTGGAAGATTCCGTTGCCCCCACCGACAAGGACGCGGCACGCGCCAACGTGATTGCCGCCATTTCGGATGTGGACTGGGGCAATAAGTATCTAAGCGTTCGTATCAACGGTCTGGACAGCCCGTGGTGGTATCGCGACGTCGTGGACCTGCTGGAACAGGCCGGCGACCGGCTGGACCAGATCATGATCCCCAAGGTCGGATGCGCGGCGGATGTTTATGCGGTTGATGCGCTGGTGACGTCGATCGAAGCGGCCAAGGGCCGAAGCAAACCGATTTCGTTCGAAGTGATCATCGAAAGTGCTGCCGGCATCGCCCATGTCGAAGAAATTGCTGCCGCTAGTCCGCGGCTGCAGGCCATGTCTTTGGGCGCGGCGGATTTTGCCGCATCAATGGGGATGCAGACCACCGGCATCGGTGGCACGCAGGAAAACTATTACATGATCCGCGACGGGCAAAAGCACTGGTCCGATCCGTGGCACTGGGCACAGGCGGCGATTGTTGCGGCCTGCCGCACCCACGGATTGTTGCCGGTCGATGGCCCGTTCGGTGATTTTTCCGATGATGAAGGGTTTATCGCGCAGGCCCGCCGGTCGGCGACGCTGGGCATGGTCGGCAAATGGGCAATTCACCCCAAACAGATCGCGCTGGCCAACGATGTGTTCACACCGTCCCCCGAGGCTGTGGCCGAAGCGCGCGAGATTCTGGCGGCGATGGAAACGGCCAAGGCCAACGGCGAAGGCGCAACCGTCTACAAGGGACGTCTGGTTGATATCGCGTCGATCAAACAGGCCGAGGTGATTGTGCGCCAGTCGGAAATGATCGCGGGGTGATCACCCTTTTGCACACGGCGCAGGCCCATGCGGACACGTTTGATGCGCTGCGCGACCGGATCGCGCCGGATGCAAAGCTTGTGCATCTGGTGCGCCCCGGTTTTCTGGATCGCGCACAGGGCGGCATAGACACAGCGCTTGCGGGTGACATCGGCGCACTGGTTCGCGCGGCGGCGGGGCCGGTTTTGTGCACCTGCACGACAATTGGCGCGGTGGCGGGGGATGCGGGCGCGATCCGCATCGACGCACCGATGATGCAGGCGGCAGCGCAGACGGCGGCACAGACGGGCGGGCCGGTTCTGCTGGTCTATTGTCTGGACAGCAGCGCCGCACCTTCGGGCGATCTGCTGCAATCCGCGCTGGATGTCGCTGGCGTGATAGCCCCGTTTCAAACCCTGCATCTGGGCCGGTTCTGGGCCCTGTTTCAGGCGGGTGAACACGATGCGTTTCGCGCCGTGATCGCCGCCGCTGTGAAGGCATATGTGAAAGACCACCCAGATATCAGCGCTGTGGTTCTGGCGCAGGCATCCATGGCGGGCGCAGCCACCATGCTGGATGATCTGTCAATGCCGGTGTTTGCGTCACCCGAATTGGCCCTGCGCGCCGTGCTGGGCTGACGCGGGCGAAGATTGCTTGACAAAACTACATTTATAGTTTTATTGGAGTCATGATGAACATGGCTTCCACCGCGCTTTCGCTTGCCGCCCTCGGCCACGAGACCCGTCTGACAATCTTTCGGTTGCTGGTACGGGCCGGAAACGATGGCCTCAATATAGGCGAAATCGGCGATCACCTGGGCATGGCGGCCTCGACCCTTGCGTATCACCTCAAGACACTGGTCGATGCAGGGCTTGTGACGCAGGAACGTCAGGGACGTCAGATCATGAACCGGGTTGATTTTGATGTGATGCATCAGACCCTGTCCTTTCTGACTGCGGAATGCTGCACGGGCGTAACACTGACACAGGAAGATGCTGCATGAGTGAAGCGGGCGTTTTTCTTGGCTTTAAACAACTATATAATTAGGGATTTCGAAATGACCGAACTTGCTCTTGGCGTCAGATCATGGACGATTGATGCAGCAAACCGGATCTGGACCAAGGAAAAGGTCTGGCTTTTGTCGGCAGCTATTCTTGCGGCGCTGATGGTTCTGGCCCCGGCGCTGGGTGTGTCCACCGCACAGTTTGCCGCGCAGAACCTTGCGAATGTGGCGCCCTTCCTTGTTCTGTCTGTCGTGGTCGCGGCCTATGCCGGGGCGACGGGTGCAGACGGGCTGATTGCGCGCGCCTTTACCGGATCGCCGGCAGTGATGATCCTGTTGGCCGCGGCGGTGGGCGGGCTATCGCCGTTCTGTTCCTGTGGCGTCATTCCGTTGATCGCCGCGCTTCTGGCTATGGGTGTGCCCCTGTCGGCGGTGATGGCCTTCTGGCTGGCATCACCGGTCATGGATCCGTCCATGTTCGCGCTGACCACCGGGGTGCTGGGCCTTGAGTTTGCCGTTGCCAAGACGATCACAGCCATCAGTCTGGGCGTGTTTGGCGGGTTTGTCGTTCACACAGTTTCGCGCGCGGGCGGACTGGGCGATCCGTTGCGGGACGGTGTCGGCAATGGCGGGTGCGGCGGATCAAAAGTCCGCTCGGCGCAGCCGGTTGTCTGGGCGTTCTGGAGCGACGATGCGCGCGTCAGGAAATTCTGGCAGGAAGGCATCAAGACCACGTTGTTTCTGGCCAAATGGCTGACCCTCGCGTTCATTCTGGAAAGTCTGATGCTGGCCTGGGTGCCTGCCGATCTGGTGGCGCAGGCGTTGGGCGGCACCGGGATCGCTCCAATCGGGATCGCAACTCTTGTCGGCGTACCGGCCTATCTGAACGGGTATGCGGCCCTGCCGCTGGTCGGCGGCCTGATGGAGCAGGGCATGGCGCCCGGTGCAGGTCTGGCGTTTCTTGTTGCCGGCGGGGTCAGTTCCCTGCCAGCCGCCATAGCGGTCTGGGCGCTGGTCAAACGGCAGGTCTTTTTCCTCTATCTTGGCATCGCCCTGACAGGGTCTTTTGCCAGCGGCCTTTTGTTCCAGCTGTGGACCACGCTTTGAACCGGAATACGGCCTGATATTCGGCGGGGCAGTCCTGTGAAACGGACCTGCCCCACTGCTTGCGCGAACATGGCAGTTTCACGGACCAGCGCGCTTTGACAAGATCGCGCGCGGTGATAACCACATGCGCACCATGACCCCTGTTGCACCCAGCATCCTTTCAACGGTTTCCAGCACGTTTATCGACGACTGGCTGACGGCTTTACGGTCCTTGTACACGGATGCGCAGATGGCATCCCTTTTGCAGAAATCCGGCATGGTTGCAGATCAGAGCCAGCCCAACGGTCGGGTGACGCTGGATCAGATTGTGCGCCTCTACCAGTCGGCTGCTGTCGAAACCGGCGACGAGATGATGGGATTGTGGAGCCGACCGATCCGCCCGCGTGCGCTGCAACACCTGCTGACATCGGTGCGCGAGGCGACGTTGCTGTCATCGGCGCTGTACCGGTTTTCGACATTCTGGAACCTGCTACTGGACGATTACCAGTTCGAGTTGACCGATATGGACGACCGATTGGAACTGACGCTGAAACAGATTGGGCCTGCACCGGTTCAGCGGTTCGGGCACATGTTGATCCTGAAGCTGGCCCATGGTCTTTTGTCCTGGCTTGCGGGCTACGAGGTGCCGGTGAAAGCCGTCGCCTTTGCGTTCGAGCGGCCGGATTTTGCGCCGGACTATGCCATCATTTTCCCCTCACCTGTCCGGTATGGCGCAGCGGCGACATCAATCTCGTTTGATCCCGCACGATTTGGCCCGGTGCAGGCGCGCAGTGCGGCGGATCTGGATGAGTTTCTGAAGAACGCGCCCCGAGACTGGATCTTCACCAGTTCGCGCGAACACACGCAATCCCTGCGGGTGCGCACCTACCTGTCGCAGGCGGACTGGACCAATTGTACGCTGGCCGACGCGGCAAGGGCCATGCACCTGACGTCACGCACACTGATGCGCCGGCTGGATGCGGATGGCACATCCTTTCAGGCAATCAAAGACGGGTTGCGCCGTGACATCGCGATCCGCGATCTGCAAGCCGGGCGAAAAAGCATTGAGGAAATCGCGCAGGATGTCGGGTTTTCATCCGCAGCAAACTTTCACCGTGCGTTCCACCGGTGGACTGGCGGCACACCCAGATCGTACCGGCAGACACAAGGCTAGATCGCTTTATTTTGTCACTTTCGGACAATAATCTGTCAGCCTATGAGATTTCGCATTCGGCGTAGACTGACTAAAATCTTCTCATAATTTGAAATTCAACGCACTTTCCAATGAAACCGCGCGCCGCGACAGTAATCCTGCTGCCATGCGTTTCGGCAGTATTGGACAATGCACTTCGGATAAAGGGCACCCCATGACAACCAGACTGGACAGCATTCTACAGGCCGCACGCGAACATGCAGAGCAGGTGATCAAACCCAATATCGACCAGTGGAACGCCGCGAGA
This sequence comes from Sulfitobacter sp. JL08, assembly GCF_003352045.1. Lineage (NCBI taxonomy): Bacteria > Pseudomonadati > Pseudomonadota > Alphaproteobacteria > Rhodobacterales > Roseobacteraceae > Sulfitobacter > Sulfitobacter sp. JL08. The sequence continues at coordinate 195,495 of NZ_CP025815.1, read as the reverse complement.
AAATGGCCCCGCGATGCATCGGACAAGGCCGGGGCCGCCGGTCTGACCGGGCTTTATGCCCCTGAGGAGTTCGGCGGTCAGGGCCTGCCGCTGTCGCAAGGCATTCAGGTGTACGAACAGCTGGGTCTGGGCGATGGCGCTTATGCCTTTGCGCTGTCGATGCATAATATCTGCACCTTTGCCGGCTGCGGCTATGGTACCGACGCGTTCAAGGAAAAATGGGCGCGTGATCTGACATCGGGGCGCAAGCTGGCCAATTTCGCGCTGACCGAACCGCAGTCGGGATCGGACCCGATGCAGATGTACACCCGCGCCACGATCAACGGCGATGGAACGTGGACCATCAGCGGATCGAAGGCGTGGGTCAGCCTTGCCACCGAGGCCGATGTTTATTTTACCGTGGTCAAGACCAGCAATGCGCCCGGACACAAGGATATGGCGATGATCGCCATTCCCGCCGATGCCGAGGGGCTGAGCTTTGGCCCGATGTATGACACGCCGTCTTACAACTTTCTGCCGATGTCCGAAATGTACATGAACAAGGTTGTTGTCAGCGAAGACAATATCATCCTGCCGGTCGGTCAGGGCCTGCAAGGATCGCTGATGGCGATTGATATCGCAAGGGTGTCGATCGCGTCAGGCTGTTGCGGGCTGATGCAGGCAGCGCTTGATACGGCGTTGTCGTATGCAAAGAACCGCAAGATGTTCGGGGGCAAGAACCTAGACCTTGACGGCATCCAGTGGATGCTGGGCGAAGTTGCGACCGATCTGGAAGTGTCACGCCTGCTCTATCGCAGGGCGGCAGAGGCACTGGGCACGCCCGAGGGGCCGCTGATGGCCGCCCACGCCAAACGGTTTGTGCCGGATGCCGCCGTGAAAGCCGCGAACACCTGCACGCAGGTCTTGGGCGGAATGGGCCTGTTGCAGCCTTATGGTCTGGACCGTTTGTCGCGCCTTGCGCAGATGTTGCGGATCGTGGACGGCACAACCGAGATCAGCCGCGTTGTGATCGGACGCGCATTGCAAAAACGCGCCGCCACATTGCCCGACCTGCCGGTGCCAAAGGGGTTTGGCGAAACCGACGCACCAAAGGCGCACCAAAACGCAGCCTGAGCCGGAAACGCCTGCCGCCGGCGGTCCTGCGCGCGCCCTTTGCAACAGAGCGCGCGCGGTTCAAATCACCCAACCGCATGCGACTTGGCGCTGTTTGCGGTGGGGTGGCCGGACAGGGGAATACCCTTAGGCGTCAATCAGGCGGGTGGTTCCCGAAACCCGGATACCCGCACCCGCCTGCGGGCCGATTTCAGCGTGCAAGAGCGAACGCGCGCCCATATCTTCGCCCTGAACAATGTCAATCGATCCCCCATGAGGCCACCCCAGATCGCGCAGATAGCCCGACAGGGCCGCTGCGGCGGCACCGGTCGCCGGATCTTCCAGAACGCCGCCGATGGCAAAGGCATTGCGGCTGTGAAACAGGCGGGGCGTTTCAGCCCAAAGCAGGCTGATCGTGGTCAGGCCATGCTGCGTCATCAAATCCGCCCCTTCTGCCAGATCATAGCGCATCCGCGACAGGGTCTGGCGGTCTTTCAAAAGCAGGATCAGGTGATCGTTTCCCGCATTGGCAAGACCGGCGGGAATGAAAGGATCAAGATCGCCGGGCGAGAGCGAGAATAGATCAAGCGCCTGTGTAACAAGCCGGGGGTCGGCCCTGCCACTTTTTGTCGGGGGCGACGTCAGGATGGCAGACATGCCGTCCTTGTCGCGCTTCGCCTCAACCGTGATCTGCCCTGTGCCGAGCGTTAAAGGAAAAACCCCGGCACCTATTTGATCGGCAAGGACATTTCCAAGGGCGATGGTTGCATGCCCGCAAAAGGCAACTTCGGCCGAGGGGGAAAAGTAGCGCACGTGCCAGCCGTCCCTGTTGGGCGCAGCGAATACGGTTTCGGAATAGCCAACTTCGGCGGCAATGCGCTGCATCTGTTCGGCATCCGGCATGGTGTCAGCAACGACAACTCCGGCGGGGTTTCCGCCCCTTGTCCCGTCCGAGAAAGCGGCAATGCGGTGGATATCTGGTTCAAACATAACGGGTCCTTTCGACGCGCCGGCCTGATCCGGCTTTTACATGAGGCGGGGATTGCCACGCCCGAAGCAGGACGGCGCGGCAATCCGGTCTGATCAGTCGTGGATACGGTCCAGAAAATCGGTCATCTCGTCCGCGATCACTTCGCCGTATTCCTCCAGCGCAAAGTGACCGGTATCCAGCAGGTGAAATTCCACATCGGTCAGGTCCTGCTTGTAGGGATGGGCGCCTTGTGCCGGAAAGATATGATCGTTCTGACCCCAGACAATCAATGCAGGCGGCTGGTGTTCCCGAAACAGCGCCTGCCATTTCGGATATTCGGAAACATTGGTACCGTAATCAAGAAACATCTCAAGCTGCACTTCCTGATTTCCCGGACGGTCCAATAGGTACTGCACGTGCCAGTAATTGTCGGGGTTGACCTTGGACACATCCCCGACACCGTGCGTGAACTGCCAGATCGTGGCATCAAGGGTCAGGAATGCGCGCAGGGCATCACCGTTTTCGGCGCTGGGTTCTGCCCAATAGGTTTTGATCGGATCCCAGAATTCGCGCAAACCTTCTTCGTAGGCATTTCCGTTCTGGATGATAAACCCGGTGACCCGCGCAGGATCTGCGGCGAACATCCGGTATCCCACCGGCGCGCCGTAATCCATCAGGTAGACCGCGTAATCTGTGACCCCCCTGGCTTCGATCAGCTTGGTAACCACATCGGCGGCATTTGCGAAACTGTAGTCATAGTCTTTCACGTCCGGCATATCAGAAGCACCAAAGCCAGGATAATCCGGCGCGATGACATGGTATTTCCCGGCCAATTCAGGGATCAGTTCGCGAAACATATGCGACGATGTCGGGAAACCGTGCAGCAACAGGACAGTCGGGTTCGATGGATCGCCCGCTTCGCGATAGGCGATGGTCAGCCCGTCGATTTCCATTGTGTTCATGCGAACCGCAAAGGGGCTTTCAGCTGCGGCTGCCAGATTTGGCAGGGTGACCGGCAAAAATGAAGCGCCGGCAAGAAACGCGGCAAGCGTGGTGTGGATCATCTGGTTTTTCATGGGTTCAATCCTTGTCATGGGCCGCGGTTCAGCGGCTTTTGGGCAGCGGGGACTCTGACCGCAGAACAGAGCGGCGCAGAGCACTGGTTTCGGCCCTGAGGGCCTCGTTTTCGCGGCGCAATGCCGCGATCTCGTCGCCTGCCTCTTCGCTTGTGAAGCGGCGGGGGATGTGTTGGGGGCAGTTCCAGTCAAACGCCTTGACGCTGATCTTAACCAGCCGTTCGGCGGGCGTGCCGGCGGGTGCGAGATCAAAGGCGTCTGCGTCCATGTTGGTGATTTCCGCCCGCCCCCAAATCTTGAGCCGCCGGGCGTTCGGGTAATCCATCAGGATCAGGGAAACACGATCGTTGTCAGACAGGTTTCCTGTCGAAATATACTGACGGTTCCCGCGCAGGTCCGCATAGGCAATCGTCTGGTCATCAAGAACCCTGACAAACCCCGCCGGTCCGCCGCGGAACTGGACATAAGGCCAGCCGGTCGAGGAAGCAGTGGCCTGATAAAAGCCGTCGCGCGCCTCGATAAAGGCGCGTTCGCCTTCGCCCAACCGGTCGCCGCCACTGCGTGTTTCGGACAGGAACCCGGCATAGCGACCAGATCCGTTCTGTTCCTGAGTGCGCAGGACGGATGGGGTGAACGCGATGTCTGCAAATGCAATAGCCATGGTTTATTCCTTCAAAGGTTCAGGTCTTTCAGACCCGGATGTTCGGTGGGGCGGGGTCAGCGCGCCTCCAGCAGGGCGATGTTGCCAAGGGTCATGTCAAAACCGGGATCGGGCGCACCGCCCAGCGCCAGTGCGGCAGAGGCCAGACTGAGGGCCATGGATGCGGCCAGAGCAAGGAAGGACAAGCGTGTCTTAAAATGTGGGGACAAGACGTTCATAGGTTTCTCCACTAAGGTTTACAGATCGGTTAATGTTTCATCAACATGTACTGGTCGGTTAATGTTTTCAAGGAAAAGCTTTTGATAACCGACATCACGCCTCCTTATACGCGGCGAAAACTCGGCCTAAACCATCGGTAAAACGTGATTCTTCTTGAGACTGTGAAGGGAAATGTTATGTACAGATCAGTAAGCCAAAGGTGCCTGAATGAGCCAAAGCAAACGCGCAGACCTGATTCGCGGAGCGTTGACCCTGTTTTACCGGAACGGGTTCAACGCAACCGGCATGGATCTGGTCGCGAAGGAAACCGGCGTGTCGAAAACGTCGATCTACAAACACTTTCGCACCAAGGAAGAACTGATCCTTGCGGTGCTGCGCCTGCGGGATGAAAACTTTCGAAACTGGTACTTCCGCCGCATGGAAGACCTTGCCGATACGCCCGAGGGCCAGTTGCTGGCCATGTTTGACGTTCTGGGCGAATGGTTTGTCGCTGACGGGTTTCAGGGCTGCATGTTCATCAAGGCCAGCGCCGAGTACCAGAACAAGGACGATGCCATCAACAAACAGTCATATGCCCACAAGGAACTTCTTGTCGATCATTTCGCGGCACTGGCAAAATCCGCTGGTCTGCCAAACCCGCGGGCAATCGCGCGCCAACTGCTGATACTCAAGGAAGGTGCGATCGTGATCGCCGCCATGTCCCATGATCCGGCCCCTGCCCAAGAAGCCAAAGAAATCGCCGCAAGGATCATCAAGGCGCATTGAGGCTGCACGCCGCGATACGCAAATGCCCATCACTCGCCCGTTTTCGTCGCGCATCGGCAACCCGTCCATCAGCCGGGACACGGAATTTGATATTGTCCGGTTTCGCGTATAGGAAAAACCCGTTCGAAACCGGGGGCCCAGAACATGAATGCGACCGTCGAAAAAGCCTTGTCCGAGTTCGGCAGCAACACCTATTCGCAATATGGTGAAGACGGGATACTCGAAGAGTGCCTGTCGCGGATTTCACGATCAACCGCGCTTAATAAATGGTGCGTCGAGTTTGGCGCGTGGGATGGCGTTTATCTTTCCAACACCTGCAAACTGATCCGTGAAAACGGCTATTCCGCAGTCCTTGTCGAAGGAGACGCGGACCGTTTCAAGGAACTGCAGCGCAATTTACCCGAGGACCGTGTGCTCAAGTTCTGCCGCTGGGTGTCGCTGTCCGGCGAAGGACGGCTGGAAACCATTCTGGCGGAAACACCGATCCCGCAGGATTTTGACGTACTTTCGATCGACATCGACAGCTGTGACTGGCACGTCTGGAATTCAATCGAAACCTATCGGCCCAAGATCGTCTGTATCGAGTTCAACCCCACGATTCCGAACTGCGTTTCTTATGTACAGCCCGCCGATTTCTCGATCCGTCATGGCAACAGCGCACGCGCCCTTTGCGATCTTGCCGGGCAGAAGGGTTATGACCTGGTCGCTGCGACAGACGTGAACCTGATCTTCGTCGAATCCGCCCTGTCCGACGCCGTGATTGGCAACGACAAACCGACACTTGAACAGCTTCGTTCAGAAGACAAACACGTCAGCTATGTCTTTGCAGGATACAACGGAGAGATTCTTTCAACCGGCCCCGTCAAGGCGCTGTGGCACGGCATGCAACATGGTCCGAAAAGTTTGCAGCTTCTGCCCGCAAACCTTCACCGGTTTCCCGACGAATACACCCCGTGGCAGCGGCTGCGCTTTCGGCTGCGGCGCAGGTTGCGGCGCGCGCGGTACGGAAAAGACGGGTAAACACCCTTTCGCAGCCGGTCGGATTTGATCGGTACTTCCTTGTGTGACCTGCGCGCATGTCCCGACATGTGGGGTTTTCAATTGGCGGTTTACTCGCGCTGGGCCTAGACTGCGCATGGCGCGGTTTTATGCGTCCCGTGCACCCTGACCGCACCATTTTAGCCGGAGAACCGACATGATTATCGCTGATAGAAATGCCCTGCTATCCACCCCGCGCGATGCGCGCGGACCGGGGTGGGAAAGTTTGCGGCTGCTGGTGAAATCCGACGGCATGGGGTTTTCCATGACCGATACCAAAATCCTGCCCGGCGCGGTGCTGAAACTTCATTATAAGAACCACATCGAAGCCTGCTACTGCCTGTCGGGCGAAGCGGAAGTGACCGAAACAGACAGCGGCGTAACGCATCGCATCAGGCCCGGTGTGCTTTATGCGCCGAACGCCCACGACAAACACGAGGTTCGCGTGATCGGTGACGAAACGGTACGCCTGATCTGCGTATTTTCCCCGGCCCTGCAAGGCGATGAAGTCCATCAGCCGGACGGGAGTTATGCAGCGGGCTGACGGGGTGGATGCGATCAACGCCCGTGTGTGAGAAACGATGCTAGGGGCTGGTGAGTTGCCGGAACACATCCGGCGCAACAGCACGCGCGGCTTCCAGCGACGGATGGGATCATTCATCGCGATAAAGAACGATGGTATCGCGACTGCCATAGGTACAAATCTGTCCCGGGCAGAAGAAATCAAACAAGTCCACAAGGATTATGCCGCTGTCCTGCGCCAGTTCGCGCTGTGCCTGTTGCAGCGGGGCAAGACGGTCCAGCGTGGCCTGTCTTGAATAATAATGGCAGGGGCCGCCCTGTGGGGCGAACCACTGGCTGACGGCGGTATCGGGGGTGCAGTTTGCTTCGCGAGCCAGCGGCATCGGGCCGAGTATCGCCAGACCTATTCCGCGTGCATTCAGATCGGCGGACAGGTGGCTCACTCCGGCGATGTAATCGTTCAGCGCATCCTGCGGCAGCGCGCCATTGACGGAAAAAATATAGGCCAGATCACTGGCCAGAAACACGATGTCACCGGCACGCAGGGTGCCGACAAGATCGGGCACAACATCTGTCCAGTAATACCGGTTTTCGTTTATCCATGGCCCGTCATACTCATCATCAAGGGGCGCAACAGCGGGCGAGCCCCAGGACGACGTGAGCGTGATCGCCATATCCTCGGCCTCCGCGATCCTTTGAAACGTGCCCGAAAAGGCGGCAGTGAACGAATTTCCCAGCACCAGCACCCGGCGCTGTGCTGTCGGGAACGCACCGAACGTACAATCTTCGATCCGGATCGGCTGGCCAACGCGGCTTTCCGTATCAATAACGCAGGGCGCGCCTTGCCAGGTGTTTCCGTTCCCGTCCGCCAGCGGGATCAGCAGACTTTCCGAGCCGCGATGCTCCAGCGGGGCGGGATCGCCGATGTAAAGCCGCTCTTTCAGAACGCCTTCGAAAGCTGACAGGATGACCAGACCGGCAACAAATCCCGCCAATCCCTTGAGCGCGGCTGTGCGGCGCCGGGCGCCCCAATCCGCATGGCGCAGCGGCTGTTCGACAAAGCGGTAAGACGCCGATGCCAGCGCCAGCATGATGACGATCAGAACCGGCGCAGTGATAAGGGTGATCCCGACAGACCATTTCGCGAAAACAACCACAGGCCAGTGCCACAGGTACAGCGAATACGAGATGCGCCCGAAATAGCGGATCGGACGGTTTGCCAGAAGCAGCGTGATGCCACCACCGGGTCGAGTATCCCACAGCAACAGGGCGGTAAAACCGACCGCCAAAGCGGTCAGCACTGACCGGTCCGTTTCAGCCGGCAGCGCCAGACCGGCGACCAGCGCCAGCAGTATCGCAACTGACGGCATCCACGACGGGGCGGTTCGGCCAAAACGCGCGTTCAGAATGAAAACACCGGCCCCGATGGCCAGTTCCCACGCCCGAAAGGGAAGCAGATAGAATGCAGCATTAGGTGCGTAATGCGTGCCCCAGACAAAAGCCGCCAGCGAACAGACCGTCAGAAGAATTGCGCCCGGCAACAGAACCGCGTGCAGCCTTGCGCCGAAACGCGGCGACAGCGCAAGCCATGCCAGCACGGGAAACAACAGATAAAACTGTTCTTCCACGCCCAATGACCATGTGTGGGTAAACGGGTTCAGTTCTACCGACGCTCCGAAATAGTCGGCCTGTTGCAGATAAAGGAAAATGTTCGATGCACCGAACGCGGCCCAATAGCCGGTTTCGATGTAGCTGCCCATATCCTGAATAACGAGAGAGTTGAGCGCCGTGGTGACACCAAGGCAAACGACAAGGGCAGGCGCAAGCCGCTTGAAACGGCGGCCGAAAAAGCGGGCCGCAGATGCCCCGAAATCTGTCCACGGCCATGACGCGATGGATGCGGTGATCACGTAGCCCGAAATCACAAAGAAGATATCGACGCCCAGATAGCCATGTGGCAGCGCAGATGCGTTCATGTGGTGTACCACAACCGCAAGAACCGCGACGCCGCGAAGACCTTCGATATCCGTTCTGAACACTCGGCTTGTCCCTGTTCACCGGATCCGGGCGCACCCGCTACCGATACCTGTCATTTGTGCGCGCGCTGCCCCGCCCGAACCCTTCTGAAAACGCAACTGCGGGGTTCTTCGGTCTTGCGCTGTCTGGATTGACCTTATTGTGTTTTTGCACCCATGACACAAGCCACCGAAGTCTTATGTGCAATGGTGCGGGGCGCGGATGTCCGGCATCACCGAATTCACAACCTTGCGCCCAGTGCCTGTACCGCATGATCCAGAACTTGCAGACCGGCGATCAGATCGGCTTCGTGCGTGTCTTCTTCGAACGCGTGGCTGATGCCGTTGATAGACGGAACAAACAGCATAGCGGCGGGCAGCACAGAGGACACGTTGGTCGCGTCATGCAGCGCGCCCGACGGCATGGTGCGCCAGCGCCCCGGTGCGATCGCGATGGCGCCGTTTTCCAGCGCGGTACGCAGGGTCTTGTCCATCGCGACAGGCACCATGGCGGGACGCGGCACATTGGTCATTGCCATGCCGAAATCTGATGCGATCTGCGTTGCAACGTCGTTGATCACCTCTTCCATCCGGTCCAGCCGATCCAGATCGCCATCGCGCCACTGCATGGAAAACACCGCCTTGCCCGGCACGATGGACGGGGCATTGGGCGTCAGGCTGACATGGCCGATCGTCCAGACGGTTTGAGGGGTGACGATATTGCGCAAACGGTCGTTCAGCAGGGTGTTGAACGCAGACACCGCCTGAAACGCATCGCGCCGCGCCGCCATTGGCGTGGTGCCGGCGTGGTTCTGCTGGCCTTCAAAGGTGATATGGTTTTGCCGGATGCCGACAATGTCGGTGACAACGCCAATCTGTTCGCCAGCGGCATCCAGCGTCGGGCCCTGTTCGATATGCAGTTCGACAAAGCCGGAAAACCGGTCGGGTGCGATGAACGTATCGGCCTTGCCCTGCATCGCGGCGCGGGCCTGTGCAAAGGATATGCCGTCACGATCAGTGACAGTGTCGGCCTCGTGCAGGGGCATCGCGCCCGCCCACACCATGCTGCCGGTGCAGGTGCCAAAGCGCCCTTCTTCATCCTGAAAACTGACAGCCGATACCGGCGGGCCACCCTGTTCCTGCGCAGCGCGCGCAATCTCAAGCGCAGCGATCACTCCCAGCGCGCCATCCAGCCAGCCGCCGGTCGGCTGGCTGTCGGAATGCGAGCCCATCAGCAGGGATTTTTCTTCGGCCAGCCCGAACACATTGCCTGCCGGATCGATATGCGCCTGCAACCCCGCATCCTGCATCCGCTGCGCCAGCCAGTGGCGCGCAGCGATGTCAGGTGCGCTGAAGGCCGGGCGGATCACCCCGTTTCCAACCCCGGCCGCACCAAAACTGCGCAGGTGATGAAGGTCTGCCAAAAAACGGTCTGGGTTGATCATGGGGTCTGTTCCAGTTCGGTGGCTTGGTTCCCAACTAGGTTCAACTTGGCGTCGCGGATGGAAAATAGCGATTTGCTGATGTCAGTCAAAACACCTACCAGAATACCAAAAATGATTGTGTACAAACCTTGGTCGATCACTTGACCGGTGGTTTTGGTACCCAGATATCTTACGGTCGCCCAAGAAGGGTCATCGGACATCAGGACGGCAACTGCCATTGCAATTCGCATAACGCCCCAAAGAACGGCCATTACAGCCAGAATGCGGCCCAACTTCGTAAACATTATGCAAGCGACTCCATCGCGGTTTCACGTTAGCCCACTTCGTTAGCGCGGTACTACGCGGGTTTCAATGTATCCTGCGAGTTTGCACCGCCTGCCGGCCCAGTTGGGTCTTTCCCCTGCCCCGTGCCTGTCCTAAGACAGAGCAACAGGAGAAACGCCTTATGTCCCACATCACGCTGATCCGGCATGGTCAGGCCAATTCCGCCGCCCGCGACGAGTTAAGTTATGACCGGTTAAGCCCGCTGGGCCACGAACAGGCGGCGTGGCTGGGCGCACATCTGAAGGACACGCACCAGCACCATACGCGGCTCTATACCGGCACGCTGACGCGCCATATCGAAACGGCGGATGCAATGCAGACCGGATTGAAACCGATCCGCGATGCGCGGCTGAACGAGTTGGAATATTTCACGCTGGCCAAACTGATGGAAGCCCAGCACGGTGTGCCCTTTCCAGCCGAAGCCGGTACATTCACCAACCATTTGCCGGATTTGTTCGGACGCTGGAAAGACGGCCATATCGGCGATGCACCCGAAACCTTTCAGGCGTTCGAAGAGCGTGTGCAAGCGGCCCTGCTGGATATCAGCGAAGGTGACGGGCCAGCGTTGGTTGTTACATCGGGCGGCTTGATCTCGATGGCAATGCGGCAGGCGATGGGGCTGGATATTCCGGCGATGTCACGCATGGCACTGGCGATCATGCACACCTCGATGCACCGGCTGTTCCCGATTGGCGGCCACTGGTCGCCGGTGCTGTTCAATGCGGTGCCGCATCTGGATCGTGCCGACCGGCGCGCGGCCCAGACCCATATCTGACAAAGGTGCTTTATGCTGACGCTTTATTACGCCCCCAGAACCGTATCTGCCGCCGTGGCAATTGCCCTGAACGAGGTGGGCGCGCCCTATGAAACGGTCAAGATAGATTTCGCCAGCAGCGACCAGACCAAACCGGATTATCACAAGGTCAATCCCAAGGGTCGTGTGCCCGCCCTGATCACGGACCGGGGTGTACTGACGGAAACCAGCGCCTTGCTGGACTATGTCGCAGCGCTCTACCCCAAAGCGCGGCTGGTGCCCGATGATCCGTTTCAGGCCGCGCAGATGCGCAGCGTGATGACCTATCTGGCCAGCACATGGCACATCAATCATGCGATGGGCGGGCGCGGCGCACGCTGGGCGTATCAGCAAAGCAGCTTTGACGATCTGAAATCGAAGGTCACGGAAAACATCACCGCCAACTGCCGCTATTTCGAAGACGAGGTGGTGCAGGGCCCGTTTGTTCTGGGCAATCAGTTCACGCTGGCGGACGCGTATTTCTATACCGTGACCACATGGTTGCCTTCGGACGGGGTGGATATCGCCGATTTTCCGCACCTGCATGCCTATCAGCAGCGAATGCAGGCCCGTGCATCGGTGCAAAAGGCGCAAAGCGACGGGTTTTTCTGAACATGGCAAGGGCAGACACATGACGCATCTTTGGGTACGGGCCGAACAGCGCGCCAACGAACAACGGGTCGGGTTGACGCTGGACGGGGCCGCGCAATTGCAGGCCGCAGGCATCACGGTGACGATCGAAGACAGCACCGACCGCGCGATCGGAATTGAGGGCTACCGCGCCGCCGGATGCACCATTGCGCCGCAGAACAGCTGGCCTGACGCGCCGCGCGATGCGATCATTTTCGGGCTGAAGGAATTGCCCGAAGATGGCACGCCGCTGGTGCACCGGCATATCCTGTTCGGGCATGCCTACAAGGGCCAGCCTGCGGGGCAGGTACTGCTGAAACGGTTCAAGGCGGGCGGCGGTACATTGTATGACCTTGAATATCTGGTTGATCCCGACGGTCGGCGCGTTGCGGCGTTTGGTTATTGGGCGGGGTATGCAGGGGCAGCCGTGGCGCTGAAATGCTGGGCCGCACAGCAGCGCGGCGGTATTGCAGGACCGGTCGGGGTTTATGAAAGCGCGCAGGCCTTGCGCACCGATCTGGCGCGCGATCTGGACAGTACGGGACAGGCGCGGCCCGATGCGCTGATCATCGGGGCGCTGGGGCGCGTTGGCACGGGCGTGTTTGATCTGTGCGAAGCGGTGGGCGTGGCGGCGACAAAATGGGATATGGCCGAAACCGCACATGGCGGACCATTCCCCGAGGTGTTGCAACACGATCTGTTTTTCAACTGTATTCTGGCCCGGCCCGGCACGCCGGTTTTCGTGCCCGCCGATACGGGTGCTGCGGCGCGACGTTTGCGCGTGATCGGCGATATTGCCTGTGATCCGGACAGCGATTTTTCACCGATCAAGGTTTATGACCGCATCACCACATGGGCCGCGCCGGCGTTGCGGGTGCATGACGATCCGCCGCTCGATGTCACGGCGATCGACAATCTGCCGTCGATGCTGCCGGTGGAAAGTTCGCAGGATTACGCCGCGCAACTGCTGCCGTCCTTGTTAACGCTGAATGATCTGGACGCAGGCGTCTGGGGCCGCGCCAACGCAACCTTTCTGGCGCAGACCAAAGCCGTCTGAAACCTCTACATCAGATCGTCTTCGGCATCGGTGGCGGAAATGCCCAGCGCATCCAGCCCGTTTTCCAGATGTTCGGACAGGTGCGGTGTGCCGATCAGGTAATCAGCGGTCGGGGTTGTCGCCTCCTGGCGGGCGGTGTTGATGGCTTCGGGCAGGTCTTCGGGTTCAAAGCTGCCACGCCCGATCCACATGAGCGCTACAAGCTCGGCCTGCGCGTCTTCGCTCAGCCTGTCGATCAGACCCCGCAATTCACCTTCGGCGCGACCCAGTTCTCGCCCCATCAGGATGACCTGCGCCACCTGTCGTGTGGAAATTTCCAGCATGCCTGACCCTCCTGTTCGCACGTGTCGGATCAGTTGACACCGGATTGGGCAGGGCCGTCTTTGATCTCACGCAAATAGGCGGTAGTACATCCAGTCGGGCATGAACTGGCTTAGCCGGAACAGCCAGGAAAACACGCGCGGAAAGCTTTTCTTGAAATGATCGGCATTCATATGGTCGAACATTTCCTGCGCGGCGGCGTCCGGTTCCATGATGAACGGCATGGTGAAATCGTTTTTTTCGGTCAGGCGGGTCTTGATGAAACCGGGGTTGGCCACCTGCACCCTAACGCCGGTCTTGCGCAGATCGGCATACATGCTTTCGGCCAGGGCCATGGTGCCCGCCTTGGACGCAGCATATCCGATTGCGCCGGGCAGGCCACGGAACCCCGACAGGCTTCCGGTGATCACGATATGGCCGGCATTGCGCGCCACCATGTCGGGCACCACGGCCCCCATCACCCGCACCAGACCGGTGAAATTGACATCGGCCATTGCCGTGGCCTGTTCGGCATCCCATTCCGTTGCCTTCATCGGCCAGTAGACACCGGCCAGAAACACCACGCCATCAACCGGCCCGATGGCCTGCGCGGCGGCGGTGACGCTGCCGGTGTCAGACACATCTACCGTCTGATAGGAAGCGGGGCCGGGCAGGTCGGCCACCAGTTCCTTTAACCGGTCTTCGGATCGGGCGGATACAATCACCTCGACCCCAGATTTGCTAAGCACATGGGCAAGGGCTGCGCCCAGACCATCGCTGGCCCCCACCAGCCAGTAGCGTTTTCCGTTCCAGTCCGTCATGCGGCCTCCTTTTGGCGCATGGTGGCCACCAGTTCGGCCACCTTGATCCCGTATTTACGAAACTGACTACGGTTCACGATGGTTCCATTGGGGGCCAGATACATCCAGTCGACCGTGTCCAGAACGTGGCCGCCGGCGCTTTCCGGCAGGCGGATGCGGTATTTCAACTGCACGGATGATCCGCTTTGCCAGCCGGTGCCTTCGCCCACCACATCCGGTGCCGTGGCCTTGATGCGCCCGTCATTGCCAATCTGCAAATGCCATTCGCGATCCTGATGGGTGCCGCTGTCATAGGCGAAATGTTCTTTCATCACGCCGGTGTTGCCATTCCACTTGGCATCAAAGTCGCCGACGAACCGCGACGTGACACGCCCGGTCGGGCCAAAAATGACACCTTCGCAGACAATCGGGCCATTCAGGTGGTGGCGGATATCGAACTGGGGCTGGCCCGTTGCGTAATCAGCGGGTTGTTGGGCAGTAAAGCCCATATACCTGCGCTGAAGCAGGATCAGGCCCAGAACCAGTACAACACCCAGCATCACAAAGAAAAACGGTTCCATAGTTCAACTCTCCTTTAGTCGGCTGGCCATCAGCAACGTGATGGCCAGCACCTTGAGCGCACAGGGAACGGCGGCGTAAAGCAGCCCCAGAGTTCCAAGTGCAGTTTGCGTATTGTCGGCCCCTGCCTGAAATCCGGCGGCGTCCAGCAGGGGCAGCAGGGTGACAGCGGCAAAGGCCAGCGTGAATTTCGAAACGAACGACCAGAGGCCAAAACCTTCGGCGGCGGTGGGGGAAATACGCGCCATGTGATTTGCAAAAATGGCGGGCAGCAATGTCATGTCCGCACCCAGAGCGGCACCGGAAGCGATGCAGATCAGCGCGAACAGCGGCCAGTCGCCCGCCCCCAGCGTGATGGCAAAGCCAAAAGCGATGATCGAAAGCACCATGCCAAGGATCAGCGCACGTTTTGCGCCCCAGCGTTCGGCCAGCATGCCCCAGAACGGGGCGGCCAGCGCGGCAGACAGGAAAAACAGCAGCAGCAGCGGCCCCTCCATTCCCGGCGCGGCAAGACGGCTTTCGACGAAGAACAGGAACAGCGTTGAACTGACAGCCACAGGGGCGGCATTTATCAACGCGATCAGCAACAAGCGCCGCGCGACAGGGTCGCGCAGGATCGGGCCAAATCCGGTAGATGGCAGGGCCGCAGACACGCCCCATTCGCCGCGCATGGCCAGCACCGATGCACCCGCCAAGACCGCAAAGCCGACGGCAAAACCTGAAAATGGCGCGCCCATCCACGCGCCCATCACGACCGGCGCAATGGCAGCAACACAAACGCCCAGCAACGCGCCGGTTTCGCGCCAGCGGGCCAACCGCAGGTGCCCCTGCGCGCCCAGCGTTTCAGCCTTGGTCACGCCCTGGGCGTAAAAATTGATGGTCAGGAAGCTGAAAGCAGAAAATACCAGCGTCAGCATCAACCCGAACCACAGCAGCGGCGGCATTGGCGGCGTCACGGCAAACAGGCCCGCCATTGACAGCGCAATAACCAACGCGGCGACCGCAACGGCCTGCGCGCGGTAATGGCGCAGCTTTTCCGAAAGACGGCCCAACAGCGGATCCTGTATCACATCCAGCAGACGCAGACCGAACAGCACCGCCCCGAGCGCCGCCAGCGACACGCCATATTCATCGACATAGAATTTCGGCGCGTGGATATAGATCGGCAGGCCCGCCGCCGCCAGCAATGCGGCAAACAGGGCGAAAGACGGCAGGCGCGCGGACATCGCAGACATGGTCTGCGGCGCAGAAGAAAGCGCGGCGGCGGTCACTGGCCGGACACTTCTTGGGACGGGGGCGCGGGACGCGGACGGTACGAGACCTTTTTGGTCCACAATTTCAGCGCCTGCCAGTGGATCAGGCCCAGCACACGGCGTGACCCCAGCGGCCGGCGCAGGGCCGAGCGCAGTATCGCCCGATTGGTCAAAGGTTTGCGCGGGCCGGTCAGGGTGGCCAGAAGCCCGCCTTTGGGCCGGTTGTAGTCGATCCAGATGCCGATACGATCATCGTTTATGTCGAAGCGGAACACATAACCGCCTTCGACCGGCTGAAACGGTGAAACGTGGAATATCTTTTTCGCGCAAAGCCGGTGATCGGGCAGGATTGGCGACAGATCGGCGTGGTGGCACAGATAGGAATGGCGATCACCGAAGGTGTTGCTGACCTCGGCGATCACACAGATCAGATCCTTCGACCCATTGTAGCACAGCCAGAAACTGACCGGATTGAACACATGGCCAAACGTGCGCGGCTGCGCCAGCAAAAGGATGCGATCGACATTGTCGATATCGTGCTGGGCCAGCACCTCGCGCACCCAGACGGCCCCGCGCCCCGCCTTGGGTGCGCCGCCGTGATCCACATCATCCAGCGCTGTCAGATTGAGCCCGTTGCGCGAAAACAGCGCGGGTGTGCGCACCTCGCGTTCGGCATCCAGCAGAACGTAATCCACCGAATAGCGAAATGCGTTTTGCACATCGCCCTTGCGCCCGTGAAAGGTTTGGCCTGCGATATGATCGACACGGTCCATCACGCGGCCAGCACCTGCATCGTACGTTCGCGCATCGCCTGCACCACATCCACCGCGCTGGCCAACCCGTCCTCGTGAAATCCGTTGCGCATCCATGCGCCGCAGAACCATGTGCGGTTCGTGCCATTGAAGCCGTGCACCGTCTTTTGCGCCTCGAGCGCGGCCAGATCATAGACCGGATGGCGCAGCGTGACCTGATCATAAATCAGATCGTCGCGGATGGTGCGTTTTGTGTTCAGGGTCACGAAATGCGGATCATCCATCGGGATCGGCTGCAGCGAATTCATCCAATAGGTCAGATCGATCTTGTCCTCGCGCGGGCCCGCATCTTCGGTGTAAACCCAGCTTGACCATGTGGCACGGCGTTTGGGCATCAGCGTTTCATCGCGGTGCAGCACGATATCGTTGGGCTGGTAAGCAATCGCGCCCAGCGCGCTGCGCTCGGTCAGAGATGCATCGGACAACAGCGCAAGGCTGTCATCGGAATGCGTGGCAAACACGACCTCGTCAAAGCGGTCTTCGTCTGCGCCGTGCGCCTTGATCCAGACGCCGGTTGCATCGCGCCGCGCCGATTGCACGGGGCAGCCCAAACGCAAGGTGACGCCCTGTTTTTCCATCGCGGCGCCCAGACGGCGCACGTACTGGTCAGAACCGCCCTGCACCGTATACCACTGGTGCTGGCCATAAACGTTCAGCAACGCATGGTTTTCAAAGAAACGCATCATGGCATAGGCCGGAAAATCCATGATCTTTTGCGTCGGCGTCGACCAGATCGCGCCGGACAGCGGCAGCAGATAATAATCGCGGAACCACGGACCGGTTTTCAGCTTTTCAAGCAATCCGCCCACAGTCAGCGCCGGATCCTGCGACATATCCAGCCCGTGTTTGTTGAACCGCGCGATATCGCGCACCATTGCCAGAAAGCGCGGGTTCAACGCGTTGGCTTTCTGTGCAAACAATGCGGACAGGCTGGCCAGACCGTATTCGATCCGCCCGCCGTCGATTGAGGCACCAAAGCTCATGTTGCTTTTTACCACAGGCACGTCGAGGCGGGCAAACAGATCGGCCAGATGCGGATAGCACGCATAGTTGAAGACGATGAAACCGGTATCAACCGGCTGATCCCCGTTCTTGCCAGCCATTACGGTACGCGCGTGACCGCCCAGACGGTTTTCGTATTCAAACAAGGTGACATTATGTTCATCGGCCAGCATGTGCGCCGCCCCCATGCCGGATATCCCGGCGCCGATGACGGCTATTTTTTTGGGTGCAACTGCACCGGCTTCGAAAGGCATTCGTGTCCCGCTCCGACAATTCTGGTTCGTATCTGGTAGTTGTTACGCCCTGTCGGCGGAAACGGATGTAAAACAAATAAAACAATTTTGGTGATCCAACCCGATCTGCGGCACGTATGCCACATATGATCACCGAGTTGGACAGATTGCCGGACTTTAAAGTCCCCCCTTTGGCGGCTATGTTTTCCGAAACCGGGAAACCAAAAAGACGCGTAACAGGACAGACGTTAGTGATCAGCAAAGAACCCGACGCAAGATTGATGTGGGCCGATCATGTCGCGCGCATCCGCGATTCACAGGATCAGGCGGCTTTTGCCGAAGTGTTTGCCCATTTTGCCCCACGCGTGAAGGCATTTCTGATGAAATCCGGTGCCGATCACGCTTTGGCCGAAGAATGCGCGCAGGATGTGATGGCAACGCTGTGGCGCAAGGCGCATCTGTTCGATCCGACGCGGGCGTCAGTTGCGACCTGGATCTTCACGATCGCGCGAAACCGTCGGATCGATGTGCTTCGCAAACAACGCCGCCCCGAACCCGAAGGTCTGACATGGGGCCCCGAACACGAACCCGATCAGGAAGACGTGCTGACCCTGCAACAGGAAAGCGAACATCTGGCGCAGGCCATTGCGGAATTGCCGCAGGCGCAGCGCGAATTGATCCAGCAGGCCTATTTTGGCGACCTGTCGCACAGCGAAATTGCAGAAAAAACCGGTTTGCCTCTGGGCACCATCAAATCGCGAATTAGATTGGCGCTTGACCGCTTGCGCCACGCAATGAAGTGAAATGACCATGACACAAGATATCAAACACCACCTGAACGAAGATGTGCTGATGGCCTATGCCGCCGGTACCCTTCCGGAGGCGTTCAACCTGATTGTAGCGGCCCACGTATCGCTGTGTGACACGTGCCGTGCGGTTGCGGAAAGCTATGACGCCGTGGGCGGCGCGTTGCTGGAAACCGACGACAGTGTGGAACTGAGCACCGGAAGCCTTGAGGCAACGCTGTCGCTGATCGCCAATGGCGCACCCGAGCAGATCAAACATGCGCGCAAACCGGGTGTATTGCCCGGACCTGTGCAGGATTATGTCGGCGGCGATCTTGACGCGATCAAGTGGCGCCCTGTCGGGATGGGTGTGAAGCAGGCGATCTTGCCGACCACATCGGATGCCACGGCGCGGTTGCTGTACATTCCCGCCGGCTGCGCGATGCCTGATCATGGCCACAAGGGCATGGAACTGACGCTGGTGCTGCAAGGCGCGTTTCAGGACGAGGATGATTATTTCGCGCGCGGCGATGTGGAAACCGCAGACGAACATCTGCACCACACGCCGGTTGCGGCCCAGGGTGAACCCTGTATCTGTCTGGCCGTGACCGATGCTCCGCTGACATTCAAGGGTTTGATCCCGCGGATTGCGCAGCCGTTCCTGCGTATCTGACGCCTTTCACCTTTTACAAATCAGCCGCGTGCTGCGCCGCCCATTCGCGGCGCAGCCCCTGCCCTTTTCCGGTGAATCTGTCTGACAGGATTGTGCACGCGACCATTCTGTCAGGTCTGAAATGGCGGAAATCGCCGCGCATTTCGCACCATGCAGCAACCACCACAGCCTCGGAATAATAGATCAGGGCGACGGGCAGGATGGTGCGTTCGGTCAGACCGCCGTTCACATCACAATAGAACAATTCGATCTTGGCTTCTTGCCGTATGGCATCGCGGATCGCAGACAGATCAATATTGCCGGGGGCCTTGGCACCCCAGCTTGAGGAAAAAAGCGTTTCGCTCAGTTGTGTGGCGTCAGACAACTTGCGCGCGGCGCGGGCGGCGGCGCGCTCCAACCCCTTGTCGCCGGTGCGTGCGATCATGCTGAGCCCGACAGTGATCGCCTCGGCTTCTTCCACATCGAAATTGATCGGCGGCAGATCGAACCCGGGGCGCAGGATATAGCCGATACCGGCCTCGCCCTCGATCGGCACGCGCGTCGATTGCAGGGCAGCGATATCGCGGTAGATCGTGCGCTTTGTCACTTCAAGCGTGTCGGCCATCTGTTGCGCTGTCAGTGGCCGCGTCGCCTTGCGCAATAGTTGAATGATATCGAACATCCGGATGGATCGCATGGCACCTGCCTTTTTTCACACCTGACCCTGATATAGCAGATCACTGCTGACAGGCCCATGTCAGCAGGCGTGCGATAGCACAGGCGCACAACCCAAAACGGAGTGCGCCGATGACCACCGATATCCTGCAATCAGGGTTTGAAACCAGCCCGATCACGATGCAGCCCATGTGGCTGATCACCTATCAGGCCCCTGTCGAGGATATTGACCGAATCTTTGATGAAATCCGCAAGAGCGAACCGCTGGTGCATGGCAAAACCGACTGCAACGGCTATCGCGCATCCGGCGGAACCGAATATTACCGCCCGCGCGCCGGCACCCCGACCGGCGCGGAACCCGATGTGCGGCAGCGGCCCGACGTGGATGAAATGCGATTTTTTCTGCCGCGTGACACCGATGCCCTGACCCGCGTGATCGAAGCGATCTATGCGGTTCACAGCTATTACGAACCGGTCATCATCGTACAGGACGTATTGCGCAGCAGCGGCAACGGGCTGGACGACAGCGACAATCCGCATCGCTGGTGGAATACAACCGGCGACTGGAAAACCGGATGATCGCCAGCTACCGGCTGGGCCTTGTCCTGATCATCGCCGCCACGTTGGCCTGGAGCGTTGCGGGCCTGTTCACCCGCTGGATCAGCACAGACACCGGAACGATGCTGGTCTGGCGCGGTCTGTTCGGGGCGTTGGGCATTTTCGCGGTGATCTGCGCCCTTCAGGGGCGCAACGGGATCACCGCATTTGCGCGTCTGGGCCACATTGGATGGGCCTATGCGCTGGTGTCCGGTGTGGGCATGATCTGTTTCATCACGGCGCTGAGGCTGACCACGGTTGCGCATGTGTCGATCATTTACGCAACCGTGCCGCTGGTTGCGGCGGGTCTGGGCTGGATGATCCTGCGGGAACGTCCCGGGCGCAGTGCGCTGGTGGCCAGCCTATTTGCCCTGCTGGGTGTGACGATCATGGTCGGTCTGGGCACAGACGGCACGCTGTCGGGCGATCTGCTTGCCTTCGGGATGACAATGGCGCTGGCCGTGATGATGGTAATCTCGCGCCGGTATCAGGGTTTACTGACGTTACAGGCCGCGTGTCTGTCCGCTTTGCTCAGCGCGATTATCGCGCTGCCCATGGCGCATGATCTGGCTGTGCCGGCGGATCAACTTGGCCTGCTGGCCCTGTTCGGTCTGGTCAATTCCGCGCTGGGTCTGGCGCTGTTTGCACTTGGGTCGCGCATGCTTCCGCCTATTGAAACCGCGCTGATCACCGCCCTTGATGCGCCGCTGGCCCCGGTGTGGGTCTGGCTGATCTTTGGCGAAGTGATCCGTCGCGAAACGCTGCTGGGCGGCGGGATCGTCTTTGCGGCCGTGCTGGTGCATCTGGTGCAGCACAACCGGCGGGCAGTGGCGCGCTGATCAGCTATCCGGTTTGGACAGCGGCACGACGTTGGCCACATCATCAGGCGCGAGGTCTTCGAAATCGAAATTGTCCAGACGCGCGGCGCGTTTGCCGGCGCGTTCGGCGGCGGTATTGATGCTGTCCAGATCGGCGCGGGCCTGATTGAAATGGGTATCCAGTTTGCCCACCCGTTCCACCACCAGTTCCACGTCGCGGTGCAGATGTTTCAGCGTGGTGCGGATCGCGCCTGCCTGTTCACGCATCCGCGCATCTTTCAGAATGGCGCGCATCGTGTTCAGCGTCGCCATGCAAGTGGTGGGCGATACGATCCAGACCCGCGCCGCGAACCCTTCGCGCACCAGTTCGGGGAAATTGGCGTGCAGTTCGGCATAAACCGCTTCGGATGGCAGGAACATCAGCGCGCCATCGGCAGTTTCACCTTCTAGAATGTATTTTTCGGAAATCGCCTTGATATGCGCCTTGACGGCGACACGCATTGCCTTGGCGGCTTCGTTCACTTCCCAATCTGTGTTGGCCTTGCGCAAAGCTTCGTACGCTTCCAGCGGGAATTTGCTGTCGATCACAATGGGACCGGGCGGATTGGGCAGATGGATCAGGCAATCGGCGCGTTTGCCGTTGGACAGGGTCGCCTGCAAGGCATAGCTGTCCTTGGGCAGCGCCTTGGACACGATATCGTGCAGCTGGATTTCCCCGAACGCGCCGCGTGTCTGCTTGTTGCTCAGGATGTCCTGAAGCGACAGGACATCGCCGCTAAGTTTGGTGATATTTTCCTGTGCCTTGTCGATGGTGGCCAGACGTTCCTGCAACTGGGTCAGCGATGTGGTCGTCTGTTTTGAATTGCCGTGCAGCGTTTCTCGCATCCGTTCCTGCATGTCGTTCAACGCGCGCGCTGATTTGGCCGCGTTGTCGGCCAGACGGTCGTTCATCTGCTGTTGCACGGCAGACAGGCGCAATTCCATCGTCTGGATCACCTGTGACTGGGCGTTGGCCTGCGTGTCGGATACGGTTTGCAACCCGCCGCGCAACTGTTCCTGCCCCATGCCCAGTTGCTGCACGTGTTGGCCCAGTACGCCCATCTGTTGCGACAGCGGTGCCGCCAGTCTGGCAGAATCCCTGGCGGCACGCACCGCCATGACCAGAAGGATCAGAATGAACACAAGCACCCCCGCCCCGCACAGGGCGGCGATGACAACGGGATCGCTGAATTCATATGATGTGCCGGCGATTTCGATCATGTGCGGCCAAACAGACGTTCGATATCAGAGAGCTTCAGTTCCACATAGGTGGGCCGCCCGTGGTTGCACTGGCCAGAATGGGGGGTCGCCTCCATTTCGCGCAAAAGAGCGTTCATTTCTTCGCCCCGCATCCGCCGCCCCGACCGGATTGATCCGTGGCAGGCGATCCGACTCAGGATAGCTTCGATACGGGCCTGTACCATCAGGCTGTCGCCCTGATCCGACAGTTCGTCAAGGATATCAAGGATCATCGCGCGGGCATTGATTTCACCCAGAATCGCGGGTGTTTCACGCACGGCAATGGCATCACCGCCAAATGGTTCAATGGTTAAACCAAATTTTTGCAAGCTGTCCGCCACCTCAAGCAGACGGGCGCAATCGCCCGAAGAAAGGGCAACGATTTCAGGAATAAGAAGCGCCTGCGCCGCCACGCCATTGTCAGCCATCTGGCGCTTGAGCCGTTCATATACCAGACGTTCGTGCGCTGCGTGCTGATCAACGATGACCATTCCGGTAGCGGTTTGCGCGATGATGTAGTTTTCGTGCACCTGGGCACGGGCCGCGCCCAGCGGATAGTCTGTCGGTGCTTCCTCGGCTTCGGGCCGGATGTGTTCCTCGGTCACTTCGACACGTCCGTAGACGGGTGCGGCCTCGTGAAAGGCGGGTTGCAGGACACCGACAGACGGTCGATCCATTTGATAGACGCGCGCACCGGCGGGTTCAGGGGTCATTGCGCCCAAAGTGGCCTGTGACACGGTTGATGATGCACGATGCCCGGCATCCGCCAGAGCATGGCGCAGCGCCGACACGATCAGCCCCCGCGCCAGACCTGGATCGCGAAACCGGACCTCGGATTTGGCGGGGTGTACGTTCACATCGACAAGGTGGGGATCACAGTCAAGAAACAAGGCCGCCGCCGGATGGCGATCGCGGCTGAGGAAATCGAAATAAGCCGCGCGCAGCGCCCCGATCAACAGTTTGTCACGCACGGGACGGCCATTGACGAACAGGTATTGCGCCACGGCGGACCCGCGCGAATAGGTCGGCAGCGCAGCATAGCCTGTCAGGTGCAGCCCGTCGCGTTGCGCATCTATCTGCAATGCGTTGTCGGAAAACTCGCGCCCGATCACCGTGGAAAGCCGCCCGTGCAGCGCATCGAACAGATCACCGGTCTGGGCATCGGCGCGGAACACCGTGCGCCCTGCCCCGCCGCCCGACACATCCTGAAGCGCAAAGCTGACGAAGGGTTCGGCCATCGCCAGACGTTTGACCACATCGGTGATGGCCTGCGCCTCGGCACGGTCGGTGCGCATGAATTTCAGCCGTGCCGGCGTGGCAAAGAACAGATCGCGCAGTTCGACGATGGTGCCCGCCCCAAGCGCGGCAGGTTTTGTCGTGCCCGGATGCCCGCCTTGCACAGTGATGGTGGCCGCATCCTGCCCCGGTGCGCGCGATGTGATGGTCAGCCGCCCGACCGCACCCAGCGATGGCAATGCCTCGCCCCGGAAACCGAATGTGTTGATATTCAGAAGATCGGTGCCGTCGATTTTGGATGTGGCATGGCGCGACAGGGCCAGCGGAAGATCATGGGCCGCGATGCCGCACCCGTCATCAGTGACGCGGATCAGCGTCTTGCCGCCATCGGCAATCGCAATGTCGATACGCGTCGCGCCGGCATCCAGCGCGTTTTCAACCAGTTCCTTGACCGCCGAAGCAGAACGTTCCACCACCTCACCAGCTGCAATCCGGTTGATGGCAGCATCGTCAAGTTGCCGAATGACGGGGCGGTTTTCGCCGATATTGCGGTTGGGATGGGCCATACCGCAATACCTAGCATAGCCCGTGCCGATTCTGCCACCGGAATGATGCGATGGCGCGGGTCTATGGGCACAGGGTGGCGCGCGCTACCTTGGGCAGGTGCTGACACCCAAAATCCGGTACATCGGGCAGAATTTCATGCTTGCCGTGACAATCAGAACCGCCCCGACAATGACCGTACCCCACATTATGAACGCATTGTCCCACATCGGGGCCTGCCCGACAAAGGCCCAGACCACCAGAGCAAGACCCAGTAGGGTGCGCACAGCCCGGTCGATTTTTCCAACATTGGCAGACATATCGAACCTCCTGTTCATTGGAGACATTATATTCCTGTTCTTGAATAAAATCGACAGTCAGCTTGTCGCAGGTCCTGTTCTTAAAGCAGGGGATGCCGGTTGACGTCTTTGTACAAAAGATAGCGGAACGGCGTTGATCCGGTGGCGATGCAGGCCTGCGGACAAAACGCGCGCAGCCACATGAAATCGCCCGGTCCCACATCGACCCAGTCCTTGTTCAGAAGGTATTGTGCCGTGCCTTCCAATACGTAAAGCCCGTGTTCCATCACGTGGGTTTCGGCAAAGGGAATGCGCCCGCCCGGCTGGAAGGTGACGATGTTCACATGCATATCATGGCGCAGATCTTCGGGATCCGCGAAACGGGTCGTGGCCCAGACACCGCCGCAATCGGGCATTTCGACGGGGGCCACGGCGGCGTCAGATGTGACAAAGGCGTCGGGGGCATCCAGCCCGTGTGCGGGTTCGTATTGTTTGCGCACCCAATGGAACCGCGCTGGTCCGTCTCCGGTGTTTCGGATCGTCCAGTCGCTGCCCGGCGGGATGTAGGCATAACTGCCAGCGATCAGCGTATGATTCTGCCCGTCCACCACAAGACGCATGGTGCCATCTGCCACAAACAGAACACCCTGCGCATCCGGATCCGGTTCCGGCCTGTCGCTGCCACCGCCGGGGGCCAGTTCAACCGCGTATTGCGCGAATGTTTCGGCAAATCCGCTAAGTGGGCGGGCAATGATCCAGGCGCGCGCGTCCTGCCAGCCGGGCAGTTTGCTGGTCACGATATCGCGCATCGTTACAGCAGGGATCACGGCATAGGCATCGGTGAACACGGCCGTGCCATCTGGATGAACGGATTGGTCCGGCAACCCGCCGGGGGGAAATGCGTAACTCATACCATGTCCTTCAGACGCAGGAACGCGATGCGTTCCACCTGTGCGCAGGCGGTTTCAAATTCGGTGTCTGTGTCGTTATCCAACCGGGCGCGGAACGCGTTCAGGATACCCGCCCTGGAATGGTCACGCACCGCGATGATAAAGGGAAAGCCGTGCTTTCCCACATAGGCCTGATTGAGCGTCGCAAACGCCTCGTGTTCCTCGGCGGTCAGGGCATCAAGGCCTGCCCCCGCCTGTTCTGCGGTGCTTTCATCGGTCAGGCGCTTTGCGGCGGCAAGTTTGCCAGCCAGATCGGGGTGTGCCGTCAGCACGCCAAGGCGTTCGGCCCTGTTTGCGCTGCGAAACATCCGGGCAAGGGCCGAATGCAGGCCCGCGGCAGTATCGTGGGCAGGACCAAGTTCAAGATCAAAGGCGCGTTCGGCGATCCACGGGGAATGTTCGAACACGCCCCCGAAGGTTTTGACAAATGTCTGTTTGTCCAGCGCGCTGGGGTTTGGCCGATCGGATACGGCGGGGGGATGGTGCGCGTGCCAGTGGCGGGCAATGTCGATGCGGCGCGGGCACCAGACGCCTTCGAACCCCTGAATATAGTCGATGAAACGCGCCAGCGCCTGCACACGACCCGGCCGCCCGATCAGGCGGCAGTGCAACCCGATCGACATCATCTTGGCCGATCCGTCCACGCCTTCGGCGTAAAGCGTATCAAAGCTGTCCTTGAGATAGGACAGAAACTGATCGCCCGCGTTGAACCCCTGCGGCGTGGCAAAGCGCATGTCGTTGGCATCCAGCGTGTAGGGGATGATCAGCTGATCATGGTCCCCGACACGCAACCAGTACGGAAGATCATCGTCATAGGCGTCCGAGACATAATCAAACTGGCCGGTTTCTGCCGCCAGACCCACCGTGTGTTCCGAACACCGGCCTGTGTACCAGCCGCGCGGGGGCGTACCGGTGACTTCGGTATGCAGGCGGATAGCCTCGGCCATGTCGGCGGCTTCGGCCTTGGCGGTGTAATCCTTGTAATCGATCCATTTCAGCCCGTGGCTGGCGATTTCCCAGTCGGCGGCCTGCATCGCCGCCACCTGTTCGGGGCTGCGGGCCAGCGCCGTGGCAACACCGTAAACCGTGACCGGTATGCGCGACCTGGTGAACAGGCGGTGCAGGCGCCAGAACCCGGCGCGCGCCCCGTATTCATAAATGCTTTCCATGTTCCAGTGACGCTGCCCCGGCCAGGATGCGGCCCCGACGATTTCGGACAGGAACGCCTCGGATCCGGCATCGTCATGCAGAACGCAGTTTTCGCCGCCTTCTTCGTAGTTCAAAACGAACTGCACGGCGATGCGCGCACCGTTCGGCCACTTGGGATCAGGCGGGGTTGCGCCATAGCCGATCATGTTTCTGGGGTAACGTGTCATGCAGGGATTCCTTTGATCCCCGTACTAAACCATAAAATATCCGGTGACTTTCAAAAAAAGCGGTAAACACCTTAAGAACTGTTCCGGCGCTCCTGTCAGGATTGGGTCGGATCGGCGGGCGCGCCTGCGCGGGTGCGATGCGGCCCGAACACCGCGGCCAGGGCCAGAATAAGGCCCGAAACCGTCGCGATCATCCCCGCAGCGCTGACCGCGTCATCCGCGCCCAGCCACAGCGGGCCATACCCTGCCAGAACGTAACCCAAAACCGCAGCAAGCGTGGCAAACCCGACGCTCCACCCGATCTGGTGTTCCAGCCGGTTGGTCATCAGACGTGCAGCGGCCGGCGGGCAGATGAACATCGCGATCACGATGATCGACCCCACCGCATCAAAGGCCGCAACGGCGGCAACTGCGGCCACAACCACCAGCGCAAGGCCGATCAGGTTGGTGTTGATCCCGACAGAACGGGCAAACCCTTCGTCGAATGTGGACAGTTTCAGCGGGCGCCAGAACAGCGCGACAAAGGCACAGACACCGATCAGGGCCAGCGCAATGCGGATCAGTTCGACCGGAAGTGTCGCCAGCGCAACCGGATCAAACAAGGACGCCCAGCCCATTGCATCCAGCCAGATCAGGCTTTCCAGATTGCCGAACAGGGCATGTTCGACATCAAGATGCACGGTCGAGGTATCGGATTGTTCAAGCAGAAGGACACCGCCCGCGAACATGGTGGTGAACACAACCCCCATCGCTGCCCCCGGTTCGATGCCGCCCAGTCGGCGCACTGCCTCAATCGCGGCCACGGCGATCAGCGCAGCCCCGCCCGCGCCCAGCATCATCGGCCAGGTGGATACGACCCCCGTGATCAGAAACGCCACCACAATGCCCGGCAACACCACATGGCTGATCGCATCCCCGATCAGCGCCTGTTTGCGCAGCACCAGAAAATTGCCCGGCAGTGCGCAGGCAATCGCCGCGAAGGTGCCGATCAGCAATGGCGGTAGCGACAGCGGAACAAATTCGGTCCCCATCATGCCGGCACCATGCGCGGCGCAGCCATTTTCGCATCGACGTCCCTGATCTGGTCCTGCGTCAGCACCGTTTCGATACCTGTCAACCCGTCGTAATGCGCCGCGGCGGTTTCCTGCAACGGGTCGGCGCGCACGATTTCCCAGCGTTTTTCATCCAGCAGGGCCTTGGCCGCGCGGGCGCGCCCCTGATCTGTCGCAACGCCATCGGGGCGGGCCAGACCGGCGCGCTGCAACAGGCGCAATGTCAGTTTTTCATAGATCGGCTGGCCTTGTGCCAGCGCCAGCAGGCCCTGACGCAAATGCACCTGCCGCTGGAACCGCTGATGACGCAAAAGCGCAGCCAGAACACCGCGGTTGGGCGCCAGAAACAGCGAGAGCGCGAATAACAGGAAACACACCAGAACGATGATCGGGCCTGTGGGCAAAGCCGGGGCCGAGGCGGAAACAGCCGCGCCGACATAACCGGAAATGCCGCCCAGCGCACCCGACAGCAATACGACATGATCTGTGCGGTCGCTCCAGAACCGGGCGGTGACCGGGGGGATGATCAACAGCGCGACGATCAGGATCAGGCCGACAATTTTCAGACCGACAACCGTCACGGCCATGACCAGCCCCATCATCGCCAGATCCATCCGGCGCACGTTCATGCCGGTTGAGGCCGCGTATTCGGGATCGAACGCAACCAGCGTCATCGGGCGGCGCAACAGCAGCACCAGCGCCAGCACGGCCGCGCCACCGACAAGAATGATCATCGCATCGGCCCACAACATCCCCGCAGTCGAGCCAAGCAGGAACCCCTCCAATCCGGCCTGCCGCCCGCTGGACATGTTCTGGATCACGGTCAGCAGCACGATACCAAAGCCGAAGAACACGGACAGTACCGCGCCTATGGCGGCATCTTCGGCCAGCCGCGTTTTTCGGGTCAGCCAGCTGACGCACAAAAGCCCGATCCAGGCTGACAGGGCCGATCCGGCCATCAGACCGGCCAGATTGCGCCCGTCCCCGCCCAGCAGCACCATGACGATAAAGGCCAACCCGACACCGGGCAGGGTGGCGTGGCTGATCGCGTCACTGACAAGGGCGCGTTTGCGTAAAAACAGAAAGGTGCCGGTTACACCGGCGGCGATACCCAGCAAGGCCGCCCCGATGGCCACAAGGGCGGCGTTATAGCCAAGCCCCAACAGCAGCGCGTCGCGCAGCATGGCAGATTACCCCGCAACGCCGGACAACTGATCCATCTGCGCCCCGGCCAGACGCCCGCCATAGGCTTTTTGCAGGTTGTCAAAGGTGAACACGGTATCCACCTGTCCTTCGGCAATGCGGGTGGTGTTGATCAGGAACACATGGTCAAAGTAATCCGGCACGGTGGTCAGATCGTGGTGCACGGCGACGACGGTCTTGCCCTGGGCGCGCAGCGTGTGCAGCACCGCGATAATCGCCTTTTCTGTGGCGGCATCGACACCGGCAAACGGTTCGTCCAGCAGATATAGATCGGCATCCTGTGCCAAGGCGCGGGCCAGAAAGACGCGCTGTTGCTGGCCACCTGACAACTGGCCGATCTGGCGGGTGGCGAAATCGGCCATGCCAACGCGATCCAGACAGTCCTGCGCGATCTTCCTGTGGCTTCCACGCAAACGGCCCAACAGGCCCAGATCACGGTAAAGACCCATCAGGACCACATCGATCACGCGGGTCGGAAAATCCCAATCGACACTGGCGCGCTGGGGCACATAGGCAATACGGTGCCGCTGGCTGGTGACAGATTGGCCAAAGACCGTAACACGGCCCGACAGCGGTTTGATCAGGCCCAGTGCCGCCTTGAGCAACGTCGATTTTCCCGCGCCGTTTGGCCCGATAATGGCCGTCATCGATCCGGCCGGTACTGTCATATCAACCGAAAACACCGCCGGTTTCTGACCGTAAGATACGGTCAGCCCGCGGATCGCCAGCGGACTGTCCGAAACATCGTGCTGCGGTGTCACATGTCCGTTTTGTGCTGCCAGTTCCAGTTGCATGGCTTAGAACCCCGCCGACAATTTACCAAGACGTCCACGCGGCGCTGCGTTGGCACCCAACGCGGCGGCAATGATGGTAACGTTGTGATCAATCATCCCCAGATAGGTGCCTTCATAGGTGCCATCGGGGCCCATCGCATCGCTGAACAATTCACCCCCGACGCGTACGGTGTGGCCGCGCGCCGCAGCGCCTTCGACCAGTGCGCGCATGTTGCGATCAGAAACAGAGGTTTCCACAAAAACGGCGCCGATGTTACGATCCACGATCATATCCACCAGCGCGCTGATCCGGTTCAGACCGGCTTCGCTTTCGGTGGAAATGCCCTGAATTCCGATCACCTCGAACCCATAAGCCGCGCCAAAATAGCCAAACGCATCATGCGCTGTCAGCAGTACGCGGGTTTCAGGCGCTACGCCTGCCAGTGTGTCATCGGCATAGGTGGCCAATTGTGTCAGTTCGTCGATATAGGCGGCCGCGTTCCGATCAAACACCTCAGCTCCTTCAGGGTGGGTTTCGCCCAAGGTGCGGGCCACTTCGGTCACGACATCGGCCCAGATCGACGGGTTCATCCAGATATGCGGATCGTATTTGTCGGCGTAATCGTCATGGGCCAGCAGCTTGTCCTTTGACACCGCTTCGGCCACGGCCACAACGTTGCGATTGCGCCCCAGATCGGCAAAGAAATCTTCCATCTGCGCCTCAAGATACAGACCGTGCCACAGCACCAGATCGGCGCGCGTCATGGCAACGATATCGGATCTTGTCTGGCGATAAGCGTGCGGATCAACACCCGGCCCCATCAGTGCGCGCACCTCTACCAGATCGCCACCGACAACCCGTGCGGCATCCGCGATCATGCCGGTGGTGGCCACAACCTTGATCTGTGGTTGCGCCACAGCGGCAGAGCCGAGGCCGGCCAGCACCGCCGCCGCCATCGCAAACCCCAGAAAAAAACGCCGTACCATCGTGAATGCCCACTTTCCGCGAGAAGACTCGCCTTGTTGCAATTGAATATGAGAGCCATTCGCAACAAAGTCAATGATATTGCGAATAATTCGCGACTACAGATGCGCCGGAATCCGCCTGCGGTTCAGGGCAAAGCGGACGCGAGGGCGATCTTGCCATGGGTCGTTTGCCGTGACACGCTGTAAGGGAAAGATGTGGCAGGGAGCCATCATGCACAGCCAGACAGACACCACGACCGCGCATTTGCCGCTGGTCACCGAGGCCCGCAATCAAGGTATGCCGCTTGACATGCAATGGGTGCGGGCTGTGCAGGCCAACACTTCCGCCATCGAACGCCGTGCCGCCACATTGCCGGGGCGCCGTTCGGTGAAAAAGGAATATCAGGCGGCGTGGCTGTTGCGCGCGATCAGTTGTATTGATCTGACCACGTTGTCAGGCGATGACACGGCGCCACGGGTGCGCCGGTTATGCGCCAAGGCACGCCAGCCGGTGCGCGCCGATCTGCTGTCTGCGCTGGGCATGGGCCAGATCACCACAGGGGCGGTGTGCGTGTATCATGACATGATTGCCACGGCTGTGGACGCGTTGCAGGGCAGCGGTATCCCGGTCGCCGCCGTTTCAACCGGATTTCCTGCCGGGTTGTCGCCGTTTCACCTGCGCGTCGCGGAGATCAGCGAAAGCGTGCAGGCGGGCGCGCAGGAAATCGACATCGTGATTTCACGCCGCCATGTTCTGAACGGTGACTGGCAGGCGCTTTATGACGAAATGGCCGAATTCCGCGCCGCCTGCGGCCCTGCCCATGTCAAAGCCATTCTGGCGACCGGTGAATTGGGCACCTTGCGCAATGTCGCGCGGGCTTCGCTTATCTGCATGATGGCGGGGGCGGATTTCATCAAAACCTCGACCGGCAAGGAAAGCGTGAATGCGACCCTGCCGGTGACACTGGTGATGGTGCGTGCGATCCGCGACTATTTCGAACGCACCGGATATCGCGTTGGATACAAACCCGCCGGCGGCATATCCAAAGCAAAAGACGCTTTGGTGTATCTGGCCCTGATGAAAGACGAACTGGGCGATCGCTGGCTGCAACCCGATCTGTTCCGCTTTGGCGCGTCATCGCTGCTGGGGGATATCGAACGGCAGTTGGAACATTATGTGACGGGCCAGTATTCCGCCGGCTACCGCCATCCGGTGGGGTGATTTTATGTGCGACACACCTGAAACCAAGGGAACGGGCAAAGCATGAGCGTGGCAGACATTTATGAATCGATGGAATACGGCCCCGCCCCCGAAAGCGCGGCCGAGGCGTTTGCGTGGCTGGTGGATCAGGGCGACCGGTTCGGCCATTTCATCAACGGGGCCTTTACCGCCCCCGGCACCGGATTTGAAAGCCGCAACCCCGCCAATAACGAGGTGCTGGCCACGCTAAGCCAGGCGAGTGCCGCCGATGTGGATGCCGCAGTGGCAGCGGCACGTGCGGCACAGCGCAAATGGCAGAATATGGACGGGCCAAAGCGGGCCAAGTATCTTTATGCTATTGCCCGTCTGCTGCAAAAACACGCCCGCCTGTTTGCCGTGCTGGAAACGCTGGATAACGGCAAACCGATCCGCGAAAGCCGCGATATCGATATTCCGCTGGCACAGCGGCATTTCTATTATCACGCCGGCATGGCGCAACTGATGGAAACCGAACTGCCCGATGCGCAGGCCATCGGCGTGTGCGGGCAGATCATCCCGTGGAATTTTCCGCTGCTGATGCTGGCGTGGAAAATCGCGCCTGCGCTGGCAATGGGCAATACAGTTGTTCTGAAACCGGCGGAATACACATCGCTGACCGCCCTGCTATTTGCAGATATCTGCCGTCAAGCCGGTTTGCCCAAGGGCGTGGTGAACATCGTTACCGGTGACGGGGACGTGGGCGAAATGATTGTCGCGCACAAGGATATCGACAAGATCGCGTTCACCGGATCAACCGCCGTCGGGCGCAGGATCCGCGAGGCAACGGCAGGATCAGGCAAGGCGCTGACATTGGAGCTGGGCGGTAAATCGCCCTATATCGTGTTCGACGATGCCGATCTGGATTCAGCCGTCGAAGGGCTGGTGGATGCGATCTGGTTCAATCAGGGGCAAGTGTGCTGCGCAGGGTCGCGCCTGTTGGTTCAGGACAGTATCGCAGAGCGGTTTTATGACAAATTGCGCGCGCGCATGGACAAGCTGCGCATCGGCAGCCCGCTGGACAAATGTATTGATGTCGGGGCCATCATTGACCCCAGTCAGCTGGACATGATCACGCAGAAAGTGGCGGCCAACGCTTCAGGGCAAACCTATCATGCCGCCGTCGAAATGCCGGTTGAAGGCTGTTTTTACCCCCCGACGCTGATCACCGGGATGACGGTCTCTGACCCGCTGATGCAGGAAGAGATTTTTGGCCCCGTACTGGTATCAACCACGTTCCGCACCCCTGCCGAAGCGGTCGAACTGGCCAACAACACACGTTACGGGCTGGCCGCAACGGTGTGGACGGAAAACGTGAACCTTGCACTGGATATCGCGCCGAAACTGGCCGCAGGCGTGGTCTGGGTGAATGCCACGAACCTGTTTGACGCTGCCGCCGGATTTGGTGGCGTGCGCGAAAGCGGGTTTGGCCGCGAAGGGGGCTGGGAAGGCCTGGCCGCCTACACCAAGCCCAAATCAAAAGGAAAGCGCCTGAAACCGGTCGCACCTTTTGGCGGAGATGGCGCGCCCGCCGATCCGATCGACCGGACGGCAAAACTGTATATTGGCGGTAAACAGGCGCGGCCTGACGGGGGATATTCGCGCCCGGTTCATGGCAAGAACGGCGCGCTGCTGGGCCATGCATCGCTGGCCAACCGCAAGGATGTGCGCAACGCCATCGAGGCCGCACATGCCGCCAAGGCATGGGGCAAGACCAGCGGCCATTTGCGCGCACAGATATTGTACTATATCGGCGAAAACCTTTCGGCGCGGGCGGGTGAATTTGCCGACCGCCTGAACAGGATGCAAGGCACCCGCACCGGCAAGGCCGAGGTGGACGCCGCTGTCGAGCGGTTGTTCACCTATGCCGCCTGGGCCGACAAGTATGATGGGCAGGTGCACGGCGTGCCGATCCGCGGCGTTGCGCTGGCGATGAAGGAACCGGTGGGCGTGATCGGGGCGTTGTGCGCGGATACCGCGCCGCTGCTGGGGCTGGTTTCGGTGATGGCACCCGCAATTGCGATGGGCAACTGCATCACGCTGGTCGCATCCGAACCGTTCCCGCTGTCGGCAACCGATTTCACGCAGGTTCTGGAAACGTCGGACGTGCCGGCAGGGGTGGTAAACATCCTGACCGGTGCGCATGGAGAACTTGCTCCTGCGCTGGCGGGGCATATGAACATCGATGCTGTCTGGTCGTTTTCATCTTCGGATGTTTCAGGCGTGGTGGAACGCGCCTCGGCCAGCAACCTCAAACGCACCTGGGTGAACAACGCCCGCGATCTGGACTGGTTTTCCCAAGAAGCGCAGGGCAAACCGTTTTTGGCCGCTGCGACCGAGATCAAGAATATCTGGGTGCCTTACGGCGAATAGCGAGCGTGAAAAGGGGCGGCATTCCCGCCCCTATTGCGTGACGTCCGGCAGGCCTTCGGGTTTGCCGACAACGACAAAGTGCAACCCGTCCGGGTCCAGCAGTTCGCCAGCCACGCGTTTGACATCGTCCACCGTCACCGCGTTGACTTGATCGTTGCGGGTGGCGATGTAATCAACCGGCAGACCCTGCATCTGCATGGCGACCATAATATTGGCAATCGGCCCGTTGCCGTCAAAACGCAGCGGATAGGCGCCTGTCAGATAGGTTTTGGCATCGGCCACTTCCTGTTCGCTTGCGCCCTCTGTTGCCATGCGGGCCCATTCATCGCGGATCACCTGAATGCTTTGGGCGATACGGGTATTGGCCGAAGCGACCGACCCCATGTAGGTGGCCGCATAATCGCGCGGCACCAGATACGAATAAACACCATAGGTCAGCCCGCGCTTTTCGCGCACTTCGGTCATCAGGCGGCTTTCAAACGACCCGCCGCCCAGAATGTGGTTCATCACATAGGCGGCAAAGAAATCATCATCATCCCGTTCGATACCTTTTTGTCCGAACAGGGCGACAGATTGCGGCGTGTCGAAATCAACCACCGTGATACCGCCCGAAAGCGTCACATCCGCGTCTTCTGGCAGGGGCGCGCCGGTGTCGGGCAGATCACCCAACAGCGTATCGATCAACTGCCCCAGTTCGTCGGGCGTGATGTCGCCCACGGCGCTGACATATAAACGGTCGCGGGCAAACACCGCCTTGTGCGCGGCCAGCAGATCGTCACGCGTAAGGGCGGCCACGCTGTTTTCCGTCCCCGACAGCGCTGAGCCATAAGGGTGATCCCCGTAGGCCATCGCGGCAAAGGCATCGCCTGCGATGTCGTTTGGGTCTTTGGCGTTGGACTGGATGTTGGCGATCACCTGCGCGCGCACCCGTTCGATCGAATCCGCATCAAAGCGCGGTTCCTTGATGGTGGAGCGCAACAGAGCCACCGCCGCATCGCGGTTTTCTGTCAGAAAGCGCGCGGAAATACCCAGTGAATCATCATCGACGCTGTAGCTGAACGACGCGGCCAGCGCCTCGGTCGCGCGGGCAAAGGCGCGTGCATCCAGATCACCGGCGCCTTCCTCAAGCAACCCCGTCATAAGATTGATCGCGCCGCGTTTGCCCGACGCATCCAGCGATGCACCGCCGGCAAAGCGGATTTCAAGCGCCACAAACGGGATCGACGGTTCCTGCACAAGCCATGCGTCAATGCCCGAAGGCGATGTGATTTCCTCGATCTTGATCTCGGCCCATGCCGGAATGGCCAGAAAGACCGTCAGAACCGCTGCCAACAGATGTTTCATTGCAGTACCCCTTCCTCGGGTCGCATCAGCCAACCGGTCACGGACGCATCACGATCAAACACATCGCGCGCCGCCTGCATGATGTCGTCTTCTGTCACGGCCTGCAGAAGGTCGGGCCACGCCTGCACATCCTCTACGGTCAGACCCGATGTAAGGGCACGACCATAGCGGTTGGCGATCCGGTCGACATTGTCACGCGCATAGATTTGCGAGGCCCGCAACTGCATCTTGATCCGGTCCAGCTGTTCGCTGTCCACGCCTGTTTGCATGAACTCGGCAATCGCCGCATCCATCGCGTCTTCGGCCTCTTGCAGGGTCACGCCGACGCTGGGCACGACCACGATGTCAAAGGTCGTGTCATCCAGCGATACACCATTGTAAAACACACCGGAATACACCGCGATCTGGCTTTCAAATTGCAGCTTTTCCGTCAGCACCGATGTTTGCCCGCCGCCCAGAACCTCGCTTAGCATGGTCAGGGCCGCTGCCTTTTCCTGTGCGCCGCTGTCGCGTTCCGACGCCAGGTAGGACCGGCTGACATAGGGCTGCGCCACACGCGGATCACGCATCGTCAGACGGCGTTCGGCGCGCTGGGGCGGTTCGATTGTCCGCAGCCGCTCGGGCAGGGCCGGATTGGCAGGGATCGCGCCATAGTATTTTTCGGCCAGCATGCGCACGTTTTCGGGATCAACATCCCCCGACACCACCAGAATGGCATTATTGGGCGAATAATAAATATCGTAGAACGAAAGCGCATTGTTCAGATCAAGCGTTTCCATTTCGTGCATCCAGCCGATGATCGGCACGCCATATCTGTGATTCAGATATTGCCCCGCGCCCATCTGTTCGTTGAACAGGGATTGCGGATTGTTTTCGACGCGCTGGTTGCGTTCTTCGATGATCACATCACGTTCGGTGGCAATATCGGCTTCTGTCAGGCGGATGTTGACCATCCGGTCTGCTTCCATCTGCATCATCAGTTCAAGCCGGTCAGCGGCGACGCGCTGGAAATAGGCGGTGTAATCATAGCTGGTAAAGGCATTGTCGCGCCCGCCATTGGCGGCAACCGTCGCGGAAAGTTCGCCCGCTTCCATATTGTCGGTGGCCTTGAACAACAGATGTTCCAGGAAATGCGCAACACCGGACGCGCCTTTGGGTTCATCCGCCGATCCGGCGCGATACCATACCATATGTTGAACCACCGGCGCGCGGTGATCTTCGACCACCACAACAT
Organism: Sulfitobacter sp. JL08; assembly: GCF_003352045.1. Taxonomy (NCBI): domain Bacteria; kingdom Pseudomonadati; phylum Pseudomonadota; class Alphaproteobacteria; order Rhodobacterales; family Roseobacteraceae; genus Sulfitobacter; species Sulfitobacter sp. JL08. The sequence goes on along the minus strand of NZ_CP025815.1, from coordinate 158,518 downwards.
CCATGCCGTTATCCAGCGTGAAGTGGGTCACAAGTTCGGTGTTGTCGCTGGCGAGCGCAGGTAACGCTGCCAACCAGAGCGCTGTAAAAACAGAAATAATCCGACGCATAACCACTCCATTCACGGGATTCGGGCAGTAGGTACGCCATAATCCGCAGGGTTCAAGCTGTCCTGTCGAATTTGTGACGTCTTCAGGGCGGGGAAGACGGTGTTTTCACGCCGGCCCGGCGGAAGCTGTCCGCAACCTCGAACGGATTAAGCGCAAAGCCATCGTAAACCTTGTTGTAAAGATCAACCGGTACGATGCGTATCCGTGTGAACCGCCCGCGGTTCTTGCGGAACTGTGCATCCTCTTCCGCCAGCGACTGGCGGATGTCAGGGGCCACGCCGAACCGGCTGGCATAGGTCACGATCGCACCGTCCGAACCCGGGATCGGGCCATTTGGCGATCCGGCAGCACGCCCGCCCAGCGCTGTGTTCGCGTCGTCAATCGGGCGCTGATCCACAAGGTTTGCACCGCCCGGCGTCGGGACCGGCAACGCCGTCAGCCCGGTGGGCTGTTGCAGTGGCTTCACGGTTTGCACCTGAAATTCGTCCGGTCCGCTGGAATCACTTTTCAGGTCGCGCAAACCGGTGTCTGCGCAGCCCGCCAAAACCGCGGCCGATGTAATTGCCAATACCGTACTGCGCAAAAGGCGCATTGCTGCACTCCTGACTGTTTGGAACAGGTCTAGCCTATCCGTCTTCCAAGGTCACGGGGCCTTTTTGCCGTCTTTGACAAAGAAAACCAACCCGATCGCCCCCGCAAAAATGAAAATATCCGCAACATTGAACACAAAGGGATTGCGGATGCCACAACAGGACATATTGAGAAAATCAAGCACATATCCGTACCACAGCCGGTCGATCACATTGCCCAATGCGCCACCGATCAGCAAACCGGCGCTGAAATAGCCCCAGATACCGGTTTCAGAGCGCCGTATCCAATAGGAAATCGCGGCGATAATGATCACTGCCACGGCGATCAGCACCCAACGGCTGAGGTCAGAATCCTGATCGAACAGGCCGAAATTCACGCCCCGGTTTTCACCATAGCGAAAATTCAGCAGCGGCGGCCATAAATCTATGGCGCGCACCCGCGCCAGTGCCATGCCGTGGATGACCCAGTATTTGGTGATCTGATCAATCAGAACCGCCGCAAGCGCGGCCCATATCACGGTACGCATATGCCCCAAGCCGTTCACCTAGTGCCTGAAATGGCGCATGCCGGTGAACACCATCGCCAGCCCGGCCGCATCGGCTGCGGCAATCACCTCGTCATCCCGCATCGAACCGCCCGGCTGGATCAGCGCCGTTGCGCCTGCTTCGGACGCCGTGATCAACCCGTCGGCAAAGGGAAAGAACGCATCAGACGCCACAACAGACCCTACGGTCAAAGGCGCGGGCAGGCCCAGTGCCTCGGCCATGTCAATTGCCTTGCGCGCGGCGATCCGCGTACTGTCGACACGGCTCATCTGGCCGGCACCGACACCCACGGTCGCCCCGTCCTTGACGTAGACGATTGCATTGGATTTCACGTGTTTGGCCACCCGCCAGGCGAACAGCAGATCGGCCAGTTCCGCGGCACTTGGCGCGCGCTTTGTCACGACTTTCAGATCGGCGGCGTCAATATGGCCGTTGTCACGGTCCTGCACCAGCAATCCGCCCGAAACCTGCCGCACCACCTGAGCGGCGGTTCGCGGATCGGCCAGACCGTTGGTTGTCAGCAAACGCAGGTTTTTCTTTTTGCCAAAAATACGGATGGCGTCCGCATCTGCGCCGGGCGCAATCACAACTTCGGTAAAGATGCCGCTGATTTCTTCTGCCGTGGCCCCGTCCAGCGGCTGGTTCAGCGCGATGATCCCGCCAAAGGCGCTGGTGCGGTCACAATCAAAGGCGCGCCCGTAGGCCTGCGCCAGCGTCTCCCCCGTGGCCACACCGCAGGGATTGGCGTGTTTCACGATCACGCAGGCCGGGCCGTTTTCCGGGGCAAATTCACTGACCAGTTCAAAGGCGGCATCGGTGTCGTTGATATTGTTATAGGACAGTTCCTTGCCCTGATGCTGTGTGGCGCTTGCCGCGCTGGGTGCGGTGCTGCCATCGGTGTAGAACGCCGCAGACTGATGCGGGTTTTCACCATAGCGCAGGGTTTGCGCCAGCGTGCCGGCAAAGACACGGCGACGCGGCGCAGGATCGTTCAGAGCCGAGGCCATCCATGTCGACACAGCGGCATCATAGGCTGCGGTTCGGGCATAGGCGGTCTGGGCCAGTTTCTGGCGGAAGGCATAAGGTGTTGCGCCTGCACCGGACGACATTTCATCCAGCAAGGCCGCGTAATCGGCGACATCGACGACCACGTTCACAAAGCGGTGGTTCTTGGCAGCGGCACGAATCATCGCGGGGCCGCCGATATCGATATTTTCGATGCAGGTGTCATAGTCGGCACCTTGCGCCACGGTTGCCTCGAACGGGTAAAGATTGACGACCAGCAGGTCGATCGCGCCGATACCATGTTCGGCCATGGCGCTTTGGTGTTCGGCATTGTCGCGCAGCGCCAGCAATCCGCCATGTACCGCCGGATGCAGGGTTTTGACACGGCCATCCATCATTTCGGGAAAGCCGGTAATCTCGGCCACGTCCGTTACATCCAGACCCGCCGCGCGCAGGGCCGCTGCAGTGCCGCCGGTACTCAACAATTCGACCTGCTGTGCGGCCAGCGCCTGCCCCAGTTCGATCAGCCCGGTTTTGTCAGAAACAGAAAGCAGGGCGCGGCGGATAGGGATCAGGTCGGTCATTCAGGTGTCCTTAGAGGCTTAGTCGATATCATCAGGGTCGTTCTGTTTCAGGTCGCGCACCGCGATTGCGGTGTCTTGCGCCTTGGACAGGGACCAGCGTATGCGCGTCGCATACTCGATTGCGCGACCAGATAGAACGATCTGTTTTGTCGCGCGTGGTTTCAGACGGCCATATTCAAGATAAACGCTTGGATCCAAGGACAGTTTAAAAGATCCATCATGCCGGAATACCCAGATTTCACCGCTTTTAAGCGCCATCGACACAGCCGACCCACCCAGATCCAGGGCCGCATCCACTTCGGGGTGCAAATGGAACCGGATGTCAAAACCGACGCCCTTCAACGCAGATTTTTCCAGCGCCATGTCAAAGCTTTTCATGCTGGTGTCATCAATTGCCAGCAACATGTCCTCGCCCACCACACCGCGGCCATCAAAGGTCATTTCCAGAATGCGCGCATGGGTCAGACCGTGGGTCGGCACATAGCCGTCATGACCGCTTTCCAGCCGCATACCATCGGACGCAAGCGACATTTCAATCGGCACATGCCGGGGCGCATCTATCAGTGCCTCTTGCTGCTCTCCGCGCGTCAGGCTGCCCAGCCGCGCGCTGGAATAGCCATCAAGGCACAGGGTGGAATGGGAAGGCGTTGCGCGCCCGGCCCGGCGCCAATCGGCCCCGAAAGACCCGCCCGAGCCGCAGTTCACCACAAGAGGGCGGCGCCCCGATGTCAGTTCGAAAGCCAGAGTTGATGCGTGCGCGTTGTAAGACGCCTTGCCCTTGGGTGGCGGGCTGGCATCCATGATCACGCTGGTGCGCCCGCCCGACAGACGTGCGTATCCCATCGACATGCCGTCAGGGTGCCGGGTTTTGACATGGCTGGCGGCCAGCGCGTGATCAAGCCAGCCTTCCAATCCGCGCCCGCCGCCGTGAAAGCGCGCCAGTCCGCCATCGCTGTGGCGCAGGGTGCGCAAACTTGGGGCGATCCGTTCAATCGCGGCGATGTGGCCCGCTGGCAATTCCCGCCCCGCTTCGCCAAGTGCGGCTGCCGCCCATGTCAGCAAGGTGAACACATCCAGCAATTCTTCGGGGTTGCGGGTGGGCAGGCCGCCTTGTTCATCGATCTGGCTGGCGCATTCCCGCGCCAGTGCGCGAATGGCCGGTTCTGCCCGTGATTCCATTCCTTCAAGCGACATGCCCGCATAGATCAGACCGGTCAGCGCCTCGAACCGGGGCAAACCCGGCGCGGCGCTGTGCCAGCGTCGGGACAGAAACCGGGTCTGATGCGCGAGTGACGTGAAGAACGCATCGCTTTGCGCCGAATCCTGCCCCCGCAACAGAAAAATCGCGTGGTTGATCCATCGGATCAGGCGGCGCCCTGTCAAATCCGGCGACCAGCCCGGCCCCGTTCCGTTGCCATAGCGTTCGATCCAGCCCCAAAGCCAGTTCTGTGCCCTTAACCGTGCCGCGCCATCGCCAACGGCGGCCAGATCGTCCAGCCAGCCGAAACCATGCAATTCCTTTTCATAAGCGCGATCCGGCGAACGCTGATCCCACACGTCACCATTGGGTGCTTCGATCAGGTATCCGGCAAACAGGCAGTTGCCCGCAACCAGTTGCCTGCCACGCGCAAAACTGCCGATGGTGCGCGGTTCGGGTTGCGACACAAAGCCTTTGGCCGCTTTTGAACGCGCTGCAAGACGCGCGTAAAAGCGGTTCATGAATTGCGTGCGCCGCACCGAAAAACGTTCTGGTCTGGACATCTGCTTGCCTCATACGCTCTGCTGGCGTTTGGCGTATGTTACTGTGCTATCGGGTCAGTGTCACCGATCAAGATAACAATCGTGCAAATCCGCTTGGCGGTCATCCGCCCATCTTGCGCAGACGCGCCATATAAAACCCATCCATTCCGCCCTGTGCGGCCCAGTAATCGGGGCGCAGACGCAGCCCGCCCTCGGATGTGATCCAGCCCGGATCGACACCGTCAATGTCCAGCGCAGCGCGATCAACCTGCATGTCGCTGTGACGGGCAAGTGCCTCTTCGATCTGCACTTCGCCTTCGTCGGGAAGCAGTGAACAGGTGCAAAACACCATGCGCCCGCCGGGTTTCAGAAGGGTCCACATGTGGTCGATCATCCGTGATTGCAGATCAATCAGCGCGCCAAATTCCGATCCGTCCTTGGCAAAGGGCAGATCGGGGTGGCGCCGGATGGTGCCGGTGGCCGAACAGGGCGCATCCAGAAGAATGGCGTCATAAAGGCCGCCGTGGGTCATCCCGTCAGCAACAACAAGATCGGCCTTCAAACCAGTGCGGTCCAGATTGTCCTGCACGCGGGCCATACGCGCGGCGGAATCATCGACCGCCGTGACCTGTGCGCCGCTAGCCGCGATCTGCATGGTTTTGCCTCCCGGTGCGGCGCACATATCCAGTACGGTTTCGCCTGCTTGCGGCGACAGAATACGCACGGCCAAGGCCGCTGCCGTGTCCTGCACCCACCAATCGCCTTGCGCATATCCGGCCAAGGTCGTCACTTGCCCCGCATCTGCCACCCGCACCGAACCGGTGGGCAGGACGATACCGTTCACAGCAGTGGCCACGGCCTGCGGGTCGGTCCGCGCCGTCAAATCCAGTGGCGCGCCCGCAAAATGGGCCGCCTCGATGGCGGCGACGGTTGCGCTGCCCCACGCCTCAACCAGGGGCACGCGCAGCCATTTGGGCAGGCGCGGCAACCGCAGTGCGGCCCATGCATCGGGGCCATCGGCGGCAATCTTGCGAAGAACGGCGTTAACCAGACCTTTGAGCTTGGCATTGCGACGGTCGGCGCCAACAACTTCGACTAGCGCATTGACGACACCATGCGCCGCGCCGCCCTGACACAGTTCGACCGTGCCCAGACGCAGCGCATTGCGCACCGTCAGCGCAGGGGGTTTGCGCAGGTGCTTGTGCAATAGACGATCCGCGCGTTCCAGACCGCGCAATGTGTCCAGCGCCAACCGTTGTGCGCGGGCGCGATCATCGGGGGGCAATCGATCCAGCGCGCCGGCCCCGACCAGTTCGGGCAGCAGGCGGCCCTGTCCCAGTATCTGGTCCAGCAGATATATGGCACTGCGTCGCGCGGCGACGCCGGTGTCTGAAGCTGTTGGTGGTTTGGCCATCACTGCGCGCCTTTTTGGTGCCTTGCCCAAGTCGGACGGGCGCATATATCAAGGGCACAGCGCAAAAGGAACCCCGAGATGGCCGACGACACACCCGAAAATGATGCACTGCCCCCCGCCGCACAGCGCGCTCTTGCCGAGGCCGAAGCGCGTCGTGCCGCAGCAAAAGATGAAAAGCTTCCCAAGGAACTTGGTGGGCGCGACGGGCCGGAACCCGTCCGCTATGGAGATTGGGAAAAAAAAGGGATTGCGATAGACTTCTGACGCAATCGCCGACGCTTATTTCAGGCGGAACGTCGCGGAATCGCCTGTGCCTTTGTCCGAGATAAATCGCACTCGGCCCTCTTTGACCTCGACCGCCTGACAATTGTAACCCAGATCGCTGCCGCCCCAATTGATGTCGCGGCAGAAATAACCGTCCTGCCAGCTCCAGGTACCATTCACGGCCCAGCGTGCGCCTTTACCGGTGATCTTGCCGTTTGGATCAACCTCAAGATTAACAAGTGGCAGGGTCAGTTGCTTGCCGCTGATCAGCCTTACGAAATCATCGCGCTGGTCGACCTTGGCAAAATCGGCAAAGGCAGGTGCAGCCGCGAAAACAGTGGCGAATGCGATGGCAAGTGAACGGATCATGTCAAACCTCAACCAAGTTATTTACACTGGGATACGGCCTACGGGCCGCATTGGATCACTTGCCGTAAAATATTTGCTAGAGTCCAAGCACGTCAAGCATATCATATTGGCCCGGGCCCTTGTCCTGCCCCCAAATGGCAGCTTTTAGCGCACCGCGGGCAAAGACCGAGCGGTCGCTTGCCATATGGCGCAGGATGATGCGTTCGCCCATCGCGGCAAACATCACATCATGTTCGCCGATAATATCGCCGCCCCGCACCACGGCAAAGCCGATATCGCCCCGTTTGCGCGCGCCCGTCATGCCATCGCGGGCGCGATCGGAGACATCCCCCAGTTCGACACCGCGCCCGTCTGCCGCCGCCTGCCCCAGCATCAGGGCGGTGCCGGATGGCGCATCGACCTTTTGATTGTGGTGCGCTTCGATAATTTCGATATCGTAATCATCATCCAGCGCGGCGGCGACCTTGCGGGTCAGTTGTGTCAGCAGGTTGACACCAAGGCTCATGTTGCCGGCGCGGATGATCACGGCATGGCGCGCCGCCGGTTCAAGACGGGCCACCTGCTCGGGCGTCATCCCGGTGGTGCCGATCACGTGCACCGCACGGGCCTGTGCGGCAAGCGCGGCAAATTCCAGCGTTGCCTCGGGCGCGGTAAAATCGATCACGGCCTGTGCGCGGGCAAACGCGTCCAGCGGGTCATGTTCTACAGGGACATCCAGCGGGCTGCGCCCCATGGCAACACCAACGTCCTGACCGATCCAGTCGTGGCCCTTGCGTTCGATCGCCCCGACCAGACGCACTTTGTCACTGGACAGGATCGTTTCGATCAGCATCTGGCCCATACGGCCCGATGCTCCTGTCACGACGATACCCGGCAACTCGCTCATGTGGTGTTCCTTTCGCTGCGTTGCGCCTTGTCTAGCGAAGCGCGCAGCGCTTGGCAAAGGCTGCGCAAACCCTTAGATGGGCCCTATGGCAAAGAACAAGTTTCATGATGGCCCCGGCCCGTCGCAACGGCAACTGCGTGTTGGCGAACTGATCCGCAGAACCTTGTCCGAGGTTCTGGCACGCGGTGACGTGCACGATCCCGATCTGAACCGCATGTCCATCACCGTGGGCGAGGTGCGCACCTCGCCTGATTTGCGCATCGCAACCGCCTATGTGCTGCCCCTCGGTGGCAAGGGGCAGGATGAAGTGATCAAGCTGCTGGCACGCAACAAGGGCGAACTGCGCCGAGCGGTGTCCAAGAAGCTGGCCCTGAAATTCGCGCCTGACCTTCGGTTCCAGCTGGATGAAACATTCGACCGGATGGATGACACCCGCAGGATGCTGAATCAGGACAATGTGCGCCGCGACACAGAAACACCGGACACATCGGAATGAAAGCGGCGCCAACATTGCTGGCACTTATGATGTGGGCCACGCCTGCGCTGGCGGATGTGTGCAACGATGTGACCTATCTGGATGTGCCCTATACGATTTGCGAAGCTGACCTGACGCAAAGCGACATGCGTCTGTTCCTTTATGCCGAGGGCGGCGCACCTTACGGGCATTTTTCTACAATCAACCGGCATCTGGCCGAGCAGAACCTGCAACTGGGGTTCGCGATGAATGCCGGAATGTACCACGAAGATCGCGCGCCAGTCGGGCATTATGTAGAAAACGGGCGCGAACAGATGCGGGTGATCACCAATGCCGGACCGGGCAATTTCGGGCTTTTGCCCAACGGGGTCTTCTGCATCCGGAAGGGCCGCGCCGATGTGATCGAAACGCTGCGCTTTGTCGAAGAAACGCCCGACTGCAGGTTTGCCACGCAATCCGGCCCGATGCTGGTGATTGATGGCGAACTGCACCCGCGGTTCCTGCCTGACAGCACGTCTCGCTATATTCGCAACGGGGTGGGCACCAGTGCCGATGGCACACGCGCGGTCTTTGCAATTTCAAGCGTGCCGGTCACCTTTCACGAATTCGGTGAGCTGTTCCGCGACGGGCTGAAGCTGCCCAATGCGCTGTATTTCGACGGTAACATTTCGCGGCTTTATGCACCCGATCTTGAACGCAACGATGCAGGGTTCAGGCTGGGCCCGATCGTGGGCACCGTCGTGCCGCTGGAACAATAGCGGCCGCGCGCGAATTGACGGCACCTTACCGCGGCGTGTAAGGGCGCAGCCGGACCACCGAACCTTACATCAACTGGGCAATCTGGGACAGCACATGGCACGTAAACGCAAAGGCCGCGACATTTCCGGATGGGTTGTGATCGACAAACCGGCAGGACCGACTTCGACGGCTGTCGTGAACAAGGTACGCTGGGCGTTCGACGCCAAGAAGGCAGGCCATGCCGGAACGCTGGACCCCGATGCAACCGGCGTTCTGGCCGTTGCCCTGGGTGAGGCCACAAAAACCGTGCCCTACATTACCGACGCGCTGAAGGCCTATACATTCAAGATCAGGTTCGGGCAGGCCACCAATACAGATGACGCCGAGGGCGAGGTGATTGCGCAAAGCGATACACGCCCGACAGACGATCAGATCAAACAGGCGCTGTCCGGCTTTATCGGTGAAATCGAACAGGTGCCGCCGCAGTTTTCCGCTGTGAAAATCGACGGGCAGCGCGCCTATAAACTGGCGCGCGACGGCGAAACCATGGACATCGCCGCCCGCCCACTCTGGGTCGAAGAGCTGGTTCTGACGGATCGGCCCGATGCGGATCATGCGGTGTTGGAAATGACCTGTGGCAAGGGCGGCTATGTGCGCGCCATTGCCCGTGATCTGGGCAAGATGCTGGGCTGTCTGGGGCATGTCGTTTCATTGCGCCGTATCTGGTCCGGCCCGTTCGACCTAGGCGGCGCGCTGACGCTGGATACGCTTGATGCCATGGCGCGCACCCCGGACCTTGACACCTATTTGCAACCGCTGGAAATCGGGCTGGCCGATCTGCCGGAACTGCGCTGCACACCCGAGGGCGCGGTACGCCTGCGCAACGGCAACCCCGGAATGGTGATCGCATCGGATGTCGACTACGGCGAAGAATGCTGGGCATCGCTGGACGGGCGCGCCGTGGCAGTGGGTGTCTACAAGGCCGGTGAATTGCATCCCAGCCGTGTGTTTCTGCCCGCGTCCTGATGGGATTGTTTCAATCGCTGCCGCAAACCCGGCAGTATCTGTAACGCGGTTCACGCAGACGTCAGACAATCGCGGGCTTTGTGTCAGATCGTGTTTCAAAACACCCCACAAGGATCATAGGACCGTGACAATGCGCGCAATCCAACATGGGCGCGCACATCTTGGGGATGACACACCAACCTGTCTGAACCGGAGAACCCGACATGAACCGAACCCTTGCCACAGTCCTGACTGCCGGTGCCTTTGCCACACTGGCCTTTGATGCCTTCGGGCAAGCCATCAGCCCCTTGCTGGGATACGCCAAACTGGCCCCTGTGGGGTTGGCGGGCGCATCGCTGAAAACCATTTTCGGAGCCAACCCGCCCGGCGCTGCGCATTTGCTGCATCTGGTGACGGGACTGGTGTTTTACGCGGTTGGTTACTTTGCCATCGCCCGCCCGGTTCAACGCGCGATCCTGCCGGCGCTGCCGTGGATGGTAACGGCGGTTGTCTACGGTGTCGTGCTTTGGGTTTTCGCGCTGTATGTCATGGCGCATCTTGTGGTCGGAAACCCGCCATTTCTGGGCTGGGGTGGCATCACATGGGTCGCACTGTGGGGCCATATTGTCTATGCGCTTGTTGCCGCCTGGATCATGGAAACGCGCGGTGCGATTCTGAACCTGTCGCGCCTGCGCGCCGCCACGACAATCTGATCCGGCACAGTTCCTGACGCCGGATCGGCACCGGCCGCCCCTTGCCTAAGGGGGCGGCCCCCTTCATTGGCGTTGAACCCTGCGCGCAGCAATGTCACAACAGGGCGCATGATCACACGCACCCATACCAAGGGCGACGCGCCCTCTGTGGCCGTCTATTCGGATTGCGAGCGGTACCGCTATAGCCTGACCCGCATTTGGGATCATTCCGGCAAGCGGGTCATGTTCGTGATGCTTAACCCGTCCACCGCCACCGAAGTGCAGAATGATCCAACCGTGGAACGCTGCGAGCGACGGGCGCGGGCGCTGGGATTTGGCGGCTTTCGCGTCACCAATATCTTTGCATGGCGCGACACCGATCCGCGCCAGATGCGGGCCGCACAGGATCCGGTGGGGCCGGAAAACGATGCGGCCATAATTGAAGGGTGCCGCTGGGCCGATCAGGTCGTCGCGGCCTGGGGGACACATGGCGCGCATCTGGGACGCGGGGCGCAAATGGCCGCCCTGTTGCACAACACCGGCACACCGGTGTTCCATCTGGGGTTAAGCAAGGATGGCCACCCCAAACATCCGCTGTACATTGCCTATGCTCGGCATCCCGAACGCTGGGGCATCATGAACGGAGCCGACACATGAGCGAAGAAACGCAACAGGACATGCCAACCGCCGAGGCGATGAACCGGATGTCAGAGGCATTGGAGACGCTGAACAGCCACCGGTTTTTCAAGGTCAACAATTCGTTCTGGCGCATGTTGTGGTTTCAACTTGCCCGCGGCCTTGCCTTTGGTCTGGGCACCGCGCTGGGCGCCAGTCTGCTGGTGTCTGTGGTTGCGTGGTGGTTAAGCCAGGTGGAATTCGTACCAATTCTCGGCGACTGGGCGTCACAAATCCTCGAGTCGATGGATACGACGCAGCAATAAGGCGGCAGGCAGGGTTAACCTGCGTTAACCATCTGATACTATTACATTTGACCGCGCCACACGCGTCGTGCGTTAACTCCGGCGGGTGGGTGGCGTTGTGGGATGCGTATCATGTTTTTGCTTGCCGGGTTGCTGGGCCTTGTTGCCGTCGGGTCTGTGATGCTGGTGCCAACCGGCGACGATCCGGATACCCCGGAAACAGACCCGGACCAGCTGTTGCCCGAGGACGGAGCCATTATTTCCGGTACGGCAAGTGCCGACATTTTGCAGGGTATGGGCGGGAACGACCAGATCAACGGCTACGCCAGCGATGACCATATTTCAGGCGGGCCGGGCGACGATCATCTGTTCGGCGATGTCGGGAACGACACGCTTGACGGAGACGCCGGAAACGATGTTCTGCACGGGCAGAACGGGCAGGACACATTGCGCGGTGGCGATGATCAGGACCAGCTCTACGGCCAAAACGGCAATGACAATCTGCTTGGCGGTGCGGACAGCGATGTTCTGGTGGGTGGCGACGGGCAGGACCACCTGTACGGCGGTAGTGGAAATGACGCGCTTCACGGCGGATTGGGCGACGACACCCTGATTGGCGCAGACGGGCAGGACACAATATTCGGCGGTTGGGGAAATGACGTTCTGTCAGGCGTGCAGGATGAGGCACAATCAAACGGCGGGGCAGGCCGCGATTTTCTGAACGGGGGCGGCGGGGACGACACGATACTGGCCGGGCGCGACGATGTTGTAACGGCGGGCGACGGGGACGATACAATCGTACTGGGCGACTGGATTACCGGCGGACAGCCCGCAAGCATTGTCGATTATCACCCGCAGGACGATCAGATCATCGTGGTTTGGGATGATGCCACTGCCGCCGCGCCGCATCTGGACATTGTAAGGGATGCAGACCAGCCACAGGACGCGCTTATTCTGCTGGGCGGTCAGGCAATCGCCCAAGTCAGTGATGCGCCCGATCTGGACGCGGATGCCATTATCCTGATCGCACAGAGTCAGGTTCTGGAAGGCGCGGCATCCCCCGCGCTGCTGGCGCTTTTCCAGATGGGCTAGCGACTATTTCGCGAACCGCAACAGAACCGCGCCAAACAACGTGATCATCGTCGACAGCACTTTGGCCAGATCAAGACGTTCCTTCAGAAATCCGACACCGATCAGAAGTGCGAACACGATACTGGTTTCACGCAGCGCCGTAACAAGCGCGATGGGGGCCTGCGTGAACGCCCAGATCACCAGCGCATAGGCAATGAAAGACGCACAGCCCCCCACCGCGAAAGTGCGCAGGGCGGTTATAAACACGCGTGGCAGAATGCGCGGTGCCGACAGGGCAGTAAAGGCAGCAAACAGGATGCCGTTGCCGATCGAAAGCCAGCCGTAAAAACCCAGTGACGTGCCCGCCAGCCGCGCCCCGATCCCGTCAACAAGGGAATAGGCCGCGATAAAGCACCCTGTGACCAGAGCCAGTTGCGCGGCGTGGATATTTCGCAACCCATCCCTTTGCCGCACAAGGCTGATACTGATGATGCCTGCCGCGATCACCGCAACGCCCAACAGCTCCATCGGTTGCAATGTGACACCCAGAAACAGGATCGAAACGCCAGTCACAATCAGTGGCGCGGCCCCACGCGCAATCGGGTAGACCTGCGTCAGATCGCCGGACCGGTAGGCACTCAACAGAAAAAACTGGTATCCCAGATGCAGCGCGATGCCAGCCGCCAGATAGGGCCAGCTGGCCGCATCGGGGAACGGCACAAAAAACACCGCACACATCGCGATGGGCATATGCCCCAGTACAACGGCACACATCGAAAGATGTTTGTCCGCCCCGCCCTTGACCAGACTGTTCCAAAGCGCGTGCAACGCCGCGGCCAGCAGAACGGCAACAAAGACAATCGGTTCCATCTGGCGCTCCTCTGGCCCTAGGCGGAAACGATGGCCCATCAGATTAAAAACGTCCAGCCAGATGCAAGAACGCGCTGACACAATACCGGCAAGACGACCCGCAGCAGACAGATCAGCAATAACCCTTTGCAAAGAGCGGTTTTATCTCTTATACGCCCGCATCTGCCACAGATTCTGTTTGCGGCGGGTATTCTCCACGGGCCTGAGCTGGACGACATCCCGGCCTGCGCCATTCATATCAACCTTTTCAAAAGGAGACCCCGATGTCGATTACTGCCGAAGAAAAAGCACGTGTCATGAAAGAATATGCAACCAAAGAAGGCGATACAGGTTCGCCCGAAGTTCAGGTTGCCATCCTCAGCTCGCGTATTGCCACGCTGACAGAGCATTTCAAGACACACAAGAAAGACAACCACGGCCGCCGTGGTCTGTTGAAAATGGTCGCCCTGCGCCGCAAATTGCTGGATTACACCAAGGCAAAAGACGAAGCGCGCTATCAGGATCTGATCAAGCGTCTGGGCCTGCGCCGCTAAGGCCGACACCAATACGTTTTTCAAAACCGCGCGTCGCACCAGCGAGGCGCGGTTTTTCTTTGGAAGGTGGTCTTTCGCAACGTTGCGAACGTGCGGATGCACACCCTTCCCAATGGTCGAAAACTCCTGTACAGCCGCACAATCTGAAATCCGGCGCCCGGACTCCAGCGCCCGAAAAAGAAGATATCGGAGTCAGGGGGAATTCGCCCCCTATGAAAAGGCCAATGGGCCAAAACAGGAAACGTAGATGTTTAACGTAACAACAAAATCAATGCAGTGGGGCGAAGAAACGCTGACACTGGAAACGGGCAAAGTGGCCCGCCAGGCCGATGGATCGGTCATCGCTACGCTGGGCGAAACCAGTGTAATGGCGAACGTGACGTACGCGCGCGCTCAAAAACCCGGTCAGGATTTCTTTCCGCTGACCGTTCATTACAACGAAAAATACTATGCGGCCGGCAAAGTGCCCGGCGGCTTTTTCAAGCGCGAGGCGCGCCCGTCGGAAAAAGAGACGCTGACAAGCCGTCTGATCGACCGGCCCATTCGCCCGCTGTTTGTTCCGGGCTTTAAAAACGAAGTTCTGGTGATGTGCACCGTGCTGAGCCACGATCTGGTCAATGATCCGGATATGGTTGCGATGATCGCAGCCAGCGCCGCGCTGACCATTTCGGGTGCGCCGTTCATGGGCCCGATTGCGGCCTGCCGTGTTGGTTTCACCGAAGGCGAATACGTTCTGAACCCGACCGTGGATGACATGCACAACCTGCGCATGAACCCCGATCAGCGTCTGGATCTGGTTGTTGCCGGCACCAAAGACGCGGTGATGATGGTTGAATCAGAAGCCTACGAATTGACCGAGGCGGAAATGCTGGGCGCTGTCAAATTCGCCCATGACGCGATTCAGCCTGTGATCGACCTGATTGTCGAACTGGCCGAAGCAGCCGCGAAAGAGCCGTTCGATTTCCAACCTGTCGATTATTCCGACCTTTACGAGGCCGTGAAGAAAGCTGGCGAGAAAGACATGCGCGCCGCATTCGCCATTCAGGACAAGCAAGAGCGTACCGCCGCCGTTGCCGCCGCCCGCGAAGCCATTCTGGCATCGCTGAGCGAAGAGCAGCAGGGCGATGCGAACCTTGGTTCGTCACTGAAAAAGCTGGAAGCCAGCATTCTGCGCGGCGACGTCGTGAAAACCGGCAAGCGGATTGACGGACGTGACACCACAACCGTGCGTCCGATTGTCTGCGAAACCGGATTCCTGCCCCGCACGCACGGATCGGCCCTGTTCACCCGCGGTGAAACACAAGGCTTGGTCGTAACCACGCTGGGTACGGGCGACGATGAACAGTTCATCGACGCGCTGCACGGCAATTTCAAATCGAACTTCCTGCTGCACTATAACTTCCCCCCCTATTCGGTGGGTGAAGTGGGTCGCGTTGGCCCTCCCGGCCGTCGCGAGATTGGCCATGGCAAACTGGCGTGGCGCGCGTTGCAGGCTGTTCTGCCCGCACCGACCGATTTCCCCTACACAGTTCGGGTTGTTTCCGAGATCACCGAATCCAACGGATCGTCTTCGATGGCGTCGGTTTGTGGCGGCTCCCTTTCGATGATGGATGCCGGTGTACCGCTCAAGGCGCCGGTGGCCGGTGTTGCGATGGGCCTGATCCTTGAAGAGGACGGTTCCTATGCGATCCTGACCGATATTCTGGGTGACGAAGACCATCTGGGCGACATGGATTTCAAAGTGGCCGGAACCGAAGCAGGGATCACATCCTTGCAGATGGACATCAAGGTTGCAGGCATCACTCCCGAGATCATGGAAAAGGCACTGGCTCAGGCCAAAGACGGCCGGATCCACATTCTGGGTGAAATGTCCAAGGCGCTGACAGGGGCGGCTGATTTCAGCATCCACGCACCGCGCATTGAAACCATGCAGGTGCCCACAGACAAGATCCGCGAAGTTATCGGATCGGGTGGTAAAGTGATCCGCGAAATCGTCGAAATGTCGGGCGCCAAGGTTGATATCAACGACGACGGTATCATCAAGATCGCATCGCCCAATGCCGAAGCCATCAAAAAGGCCTATGACATGATCTATTCGATCGTGGCAGAACCGGAAGAAGGCGCGATTTACACCGGTACGGTTGTGAAGATCGTCGATTTCGGTGCCTTCGTGAACTTCTTTGGAAAACGCGATGGTCTGGTGCACGTGTCGCAGATCGAAAACCGCCGCCTGAACCACCCTTCGGACGTTCTGAAGGAAGGTCAGGAAGTCAAAGTCAAACTGCTGGGCTTTGATGATCGCGGCAAGGTGCGCCTGTCGATGAAAGTTGTCGATCAGGAAACTGGCGAAGAGATCAAGAAAGAAGAGAACGCAGCCGAATAAGCTGCCGTTTCTCTGTTAAAACAGAAAGCCCCGGTGGAAACGCCGGGGCTTTTTTTTATGTCACCAAGCGCCGTGGCGAAGGCGTCACCCTTTGCGTGTCCGCGTCATACACGCAGGAAGTGGTGGCATGATATTTTTGCCAACAGGCCTTAATTTTTGCAATTCATCGCAAAGATTTCCCCAAGACTTTTTAATTTGCGGGACTAAAACAAATCCTACAAGCCGCACAAAGCGGCATGATGGAGGGAAATATGAAGAAACCTGTCGCGGAATTTATCGGTACATTTACCCTTGTTCTATTCGGCTGCGGAGCGGCCGTGATCGCCGGTGATCTGATCGGATTTGCCGGCATCAGTTTTGCCTTTGGTCTGGCATTGATCGGGATGGCCTATGGCATCGGCGCGGTGTCGGGATGTCATATCAATCCGGCGGTGACACTGGGCGTGGTTGCTGCCGGGCGCATGTCAATCGGCGAAGCCATTCCTTACATGATCGCGCAGGTGGCCGGTGCGATTGTAGCGGCCATGATCCTGCTGATGATCGTATCGGGCCAGGCGGGCGGATATGATACTGCGGTTTCCGGGCTTGGGCACAATGGTTGGGGTGCGGGTTACAACGGCGAATATTCCATGGGATCGGCATTTCTGTTCGAAGCGGTGGCCACATTCCTGTTTGTCGTTGTCATTCTGGGCGCCACAGGCGTTGGCGCACCGGCAGCCATGGCCGGTCTGGCCATCGGTCTGGCCCTTGTCGTGATCCATCTGGTCGGCATCAACATCACTGGCGTTTCGGTCAATCCGGCGCGGTCGATCGGGCCGGCACTGTTTGTCGGCGGAACGGCAATATCACAGCTTTGGCTGTTTATCGTCGCCCCCATCGTGGGCGCGATTGCGGCGGGTATTCTGTTCCGGTCGGGCCTGCTTGACGGGGAATAAAACCTGACAGTGTATCCTTGCGCCCGGCACAACCGCCGGGCGATTTTTTGATGTTTGCATCCAAATGGCGACCGCATTTCCGGCCATTGGGCCCAATCTGAATGCGATTTCTCATAAAGTGACCCAAGGTTATATCGCCGAATGGCTTGTTTACGGGGCGTTTGGCTTTTCCGTCCCCGGACAACTGGGAGGTTTCATGTATATTAAATCAATTACCGCCATTTTGGCGCTGTCTTTACCCACGTCCGTCTGGGCAAGCCCAATCACCGACGCATACACAAGCTTTTATACCTTTGGCGACAGCCTGAGTGATGACGGCAAGTTTCTTGCTCTTGATCCACCCAGCCTTGGTGGCCGGTTCAGCAAAGATCTGGTCTGGGCCGAACGGATCGAGGATCAGTTTATCGCCGCCGGGCGCGACACGGCAAACCTTGCCATCGGTGGCGCAACCGCAGGGGATCAGACGACACCCGCAACGCCACTGTCTACCTTTGGCGGGCAGATTGGGCCTTTCAAACCGCGCTTGGCTTCGGGGCGCAATCGCCGGGCGACAACCCGCTGGTGTCAGTCTCGTTCGGGGCGAATGACTTGTTCGCCAGTTTCGTGCCCGATGATATCGAAGCCGCCGCAGATGCAGTGGCAAACGGTATCCGGTCGATTGCAGCAATCTCCAGCCATGCCTTTGATGATTTTCTGGTCGTGAACCTGCCCGATCTTGGCGCCACACCGGCGTATAACTTTCTGATCGCAGCCGCGGGTGGATCAGCAGATGATGTCGCAGCGGCATCCGAGGCGGCAACGACCGCAACCAACACCTTTAACACGCGTCTGGCGAAGAACATCATTGATCTGAAAGACGAAGGGCTGAACATCATCGAATGGGATTCGAACGAATTGGTGTCGGATATCATCGCAAATCCGATTTCGTTTGGCATCGCGGACACGTCGACCCCCTGCACCGTCAGTATCGGCGCGCCGCTTGATCCGACCTTCAGCAATCCGTCGCCCAACTGCGTTGATCTTAACTTGGACCCGAACCTGTTGTTGTTTGTCGATGGTGTGCACCCCAATGGCGTTGCGCATTCGTTGGCAGCCGAACGCGCGGCAAACGCAATTGCGGCCAATCTGGCTCCCGTACCGGTTCCGGCAAGTCTTCCGATGCTGCTGTCGGTTGTTGCTGTGGCCGGCTTTGCCGCACGCCGGCGCGCCAAAACCGCCTGATCCTGTCGCATCAATCCGCGATCAAGCCCCGGCCCCTGTGCCGGGGCTTTTGCGTTGAGGCATCAGCACAGCACTGCTTTCACAGGTCGCAAATGCGCGCTACACATACCGCATATGCAGTCTTACATCATCCATATGTCTTCCAGCACCGCGCGGCGCGCGAATGCACAGCGACTGCTGGACACGTTGCCGGATGCGCACCTGATCGAGGCGGTGAACGGACGTGATCCGGCACAGATTGCGCATATCCGAACACATGCAGGCAACCTTTATGCGCCGCACTATCCCTTTGCCCTGCGCCCTGCGGAAATCGGGGTATTTGCCAGCCACCGCGCCTGCTGGCAGCGGCTGGTCGACAGCGGCGCAGATTATGCCGTGATCGCCGAAGATGATTTGCAGGTCGATCCCGACCGCCTGGCTATAGCACTGCAAATGGTGGCGGATCACGCCACGCCCGATATGTACATCCGCCTTCCTGTCAAAGCACGCGAAACCGCACAGTCCACGCTGGCACAGGAAGGGGACATGGCGTTCATCCTGCCGCGGGTGGTCGGATTACAGTGCATCTGCCAGATTGTCGGGCGCGATGTGGCACAGCGATTGCTGGAGTGCACCCGCGAAATCGACCGGCCTGTTGATACGTTTTTGCAAATGCACTGGGTGACGGGACAGAAGGTGCATGCCATCCTGCCCAACGGCAATCAGGAAGTCGCTGCCCAAATCGGCGGGTCCACGATCCAAGTAAAAACCCGCGCCAGCGGAAAACTGGCGCGGGAATTGAAACGGGCCTGGTATCGCGCGCAGGTCGCCCTGCGCCCGCAAAAGATTTAGGTCGGCGCCTTGGTCTTGCGCAGGTAAGGCAGCACGGTTTCAAATTCGCCGAACTTGGCCTTTGCATCCTCATTGCTGACAGATGGCGGAATGATAACATCTTCGCCCGGCACCCAGTTGGCGGGTGTGGCAACGCCTTTGGCTGACATCTGCAATCCGTCAAGCGCGCGCACGACTTCGGCAAAATTCCGGCCAACCGTCATCGGGTAGGTCATGCTGAGTTTCAGTTGCTTGTCCGGGCCGATGATAAACACGGACCGCACTGTCGCGCTGTCGGCTGGGGTGCGCCCGTCGGGCAAATACGCTTCGGCGGGAAGCATATCAAACGCCTTGGACACGGCCAGACCTTCGTCCGCGATGATCGGAAAACCGGCCTTGGCGCCGCCGACCTTTTCAATGTCGGATTTCCATTTCTTGTGGTCTTCGACACCGTCCACGGAAACGCCGATCACTTTGGTGCCGCGTTTTTCCCATTCGTCGGCCAATTGCGCCACGGCACCGAATTCGGTCGTGCAAACCGGAGTGAAATCCTTGGGGTGTGAAAAGAGAATCGCCCAGTTGTCGCCGATCCAGTCGTGAAACTGAATTGTGCCCTGATCCGTTTCTGCGGTGAAATTCGGCACCGTGTCGTTAATACGCAAACCCATGATCTTCTCCTTCATGTTCGGTTTTGAACCATTCCGAGTCGTAATCTAAACCTTTAGAGGGCCAGTTACATCCCCTCTCTTGCCCCTTTCTGTCTGCAATGACAGAGTGCGCCGGAATTCCGGGCCAAAGAGGCCGGATCAAGTTTTCTGCAAGCGGAGTAGCAAGATGATCGAGAAACGAGATTTTTATATCAATGGCGCGTGGGTTGCCCCTGCCAAGGCCAACGACTTTTTTGTCATTGATCCGTCGACAGAAGAAAAATGCGCCGTCATTTCGCTGGGCGACCAGGCGGATACGGATGCTGCCGTGGCGGCGGCACGGGCGGCGTTTGAAGGCTGGTCGCAGACAACGCTGGATGAACGCGTTGCGCTGCTGCGCCGTCTTGGCGAAGTCTACGAAGATCGCCAGTCTGAAATGGCCGAAGCGATCAGCCTTGAGATGGGCGCGCCCATCGATCTAAGCCGGGTGCAACAGGTCGGGTCCGGCACCTGGCACATGGGCGGGTTTCTGAAAGCACTGGAAAACTTCAGCTTTGAAACGGATTTCACCGCAACCGAAAAAACCCTGCGCGAACCGATTGGTGTCTGTGCGCTGATCACGCCGTGGAACTGGCCGATGAACCAGATTGTTCTGAAGGCGATCCCGGCGATGGCAACGGGTTGTACGATGATCCTGAAACCTTCGGAAATTGCGCCTTTGTCGGGTTTGCTGTTTGCCGAATTCGTCGATCAGGCCGGATTCCCCAAAGGCGTGTTCAACCTTGTGAATGGCGACGGTGTAGGCGTTGGCAGCCAGCTTTCGTCGCATCCCGGTGTCGATATGGTCAGCTTTACCGGATCAACCCGCGCCGGCATCGCAATTTCCAAGGCCGCCGCTGATTCATTGAAACGCGTCAGTCTGGAACTGGGCGGCAAAGGCGCCAACATCATTTTTGCCGATGCCGAACCCAACGCCGCCAAAGCAGGCGCAATCCGCTGCTTCCGCAATTCGGGCCAGTCGTGCAACGCACCGACACGGATGTTGGTTGAACGCTCGCGCTATGACGAGGCGGTGGAAATGGCGGCAGATGTTGCCAACACCACCCGCGTTGGCCCGGCATCCGAAGAAGGCAAACATATCGGCCCTGTCGTGTCCGAAGCCCAGTTCAACAAAATTCAGGGCCTGATCGAGGTTGGCATGTCCGAGGCCCGTCTGGTTGCGGGCGGTCTGGGCCGTCCTGACGGATTGAACCGAGGCTATTACGTGAAACCCACGGTGTTTGCGGATGTTACAAATGACATGACCATCGCACAGGAAGAAGTATTCGGCCCTGTGCTGTCGATCATTCCGTTTGACACCGAAGAAGAAGCGATCGCGATTGCCAATGACACGCCTTACGGTCTGACCAACTATATCCAGTCGCAGGACGCTGAAAAACGCCGCCGCGTGGCGCGCCGGTTGCGGTCGGGCATGGTGGAAACCAACGGACAGGGATTTGCCCAAGGGTCGCCCTTTGGCGGTTACAAACAATCGGGCAATGGCCGCGAAGGCGGCGTGTTCGGGATGGAAGAATTCCTTGAGATCAAAGCTGTCTCGGGATGGTCAGACGCATAACCGCGCCTGTTTCCAGATAATGGAACGGTTCAGGGCCGCCCCTAGCAGGGCGGCCTTTTGCGTCTGGCCGCGCGCCCTTAATCGGCCTAAACACAGACGGGAAACTGGCTAAAGGGTCGCCCATCCTATGATCTATTCACGTCTGCACGGCCGCTTGGGCAACCAGATGTTTCAATACGCCGCCGCTCGTGGTCTGGCGGCGCGGCACGGAACGCAGGTTGTGCTGGACACCCGTACCGCCCTGCATCGCGGCGAAGGCGTGCTGACACGTGTATTTGATCTGGATGTTGCAGATCCTGCACCCCTGCCGCCAGCCCGCCACGACGCGCCGTTGCGATATGCCATCTGGCGCATGACGGGTGCCGCGCCTGCGTTCAAACGGGAACGGGGTTTGGGGTATAATTCCGTGATCGAAACCTGGCCCGATAATGTGTACCTGCACGGCTACTGGCAGTCAGAGCAGTACTTTGCGCATATCGCACAGGACATGCGCCGGCAATTTGCCTTCCGCCCGCCGCCGTCACCCCAAAATAAACAAATGGCGGCCCGCATCCGTGACACGCTGTCGGTTTCGCTGCATGTGCGGCGCGGCGATTACCTGACATTCGATGCCCATACGATCTGTGATCAGACCTATTACGGCGCGGCACTTGCGCAGGTTGCCGCACCGTTGGATGGTACGCCGACCGTATTCGTGTTTTCGGATGATCCCGATTGGGCACGGGACAACCTGCCCCTGCCCTACGAAAAGGTGGTGGTTGATTTCAACGGGCCAGACGCCGATTACGAAGACATGCGCTTGATGAGCCTGTGCCAGCACAACATCATCGCCAATTCTTCGTTTTCATGGTGGGCCGCATGGCTGAACGCGAACCCCGAAAAACGCGTGGCGGGGCCGTCGGACTGGTTTGGCGATCCCAAGCTGAACAACCCCGATATTCTGCCGCAAAGCTGGTTTCGTATCTGACCCCTAGAACGGCGCGGCGGATTGGAACGTAACGGGTTCGCCGGTTTCCGGATGTTCGAACCCAAGCGTCGCCGAATGCAGCATCATGCGGTCATAATCTGCGTCCCTGCCCGTTGCGTAAAACGGATCACCCAGAATGGGATGGCCCAGCGCCATCATGTGCAGGCGCAGCTGATGGGTGCGCCCGGTTCTGGGTGTCAGTTCCATTCGGGTTTCGCCCGCATCCCGTGCGATCACCCGCCAGTCGGTCTGGGCCGGTTTGCCGGTGTCGTGGCACACCATGTGGCGCGGGCGGTTCGGCCAATCCACGATCAGGGGCAGATCAACCTGCCCGCTGTCGCCCTGCACCTGTCCCGCTACTCGGGCCACATAAGTCTTGCGGGTTCTTTTCCGTTCGAACTGCTGGCCCAGCGTTTTTTGGGCAGCGCGGGTCAGTGCAAAGACCATGATGCCGGATGTGTCGCGATCCAGACGATGCACCAGAAGCGTATCGGGGAAATCCTGCGCCACCCGCGCAATCAGACAATCGGCAAGATGCGGCCCACGCCCCGGAACCGAAAGCAAGCCCGCCGGTTTGTCGACGATCACAAAAGACGGATCGCGGTGCAGCACCGATAGCGGGCCGGTGGGCGGATCATATTCAGATTGCACGGTCATGGGGGTGATTACCGTGGTGACCGGGCCGCGACAACCACATTGGCGCGGGCAGGCCACCATGACGATTAAACTGCAAAAAATTCGTTGATCTCGCGGGCGACGTCTTGCGGTCTGGTCATTGCGGGCAAGTGGCCGGACCCTTCCATTATGACCAGCTTGGATTGAGGAAGCAGCGATTGCAGATATTCCATATCCTTGACGTCAACCAATGGATCAAGCTCTCCGTGAACCAGAAGCGTGGGCAATGACAGGCGCCCCAGCTCTGCAGGCCAATCCAGGGTTTGCGATGGCTGGGTCAGGAACGATGCTTCTGCTGCCTCGGGTGTGGCCCGTGATAACAGATTCACGGCCCATCGGCGAATATGCAGCGCACCAGGTTCCGGCGTACACATCGTCGCAAACCACTCCAGCCGTTCAAGGTGCGTATCACCGGGCCATTGGGATGGCGGAACGCGTGGTTTGATTTCTGCGTCCGACACTTTCACCCCGCCGCTGCCATTCAGCAGCATGAGACCTTCAAACCGGTCCGGATGTCTCAGCGCAGCACGCAATGCCGTTACGGCACCTGCGGAAAAACCGGCAAGTGTGCAGGTTTCGATCTTCAGCGCGTTCATAACCCCGAAAACGTCGTCCACAAGAGCGTCTGCAGTAATGTCTTCGCTTGGAACGGGTGTTTCGCCGCTTCCGCGATGGTCATAAACGACAACCCGCCACTCTTCGCTTAGTATGGAGAGGGTTGCGATCCAGTCTTCGAAGTTTCCGATCCAGCCACTATGCGCAAGAAACGTCTTGGGCCCCTTCCCAAAGCTGAGCGCGAAAACGCGGTTGCCTGCAATATCAAGGAACATGTCCCTTGCCATCCTAAGCCTTGGCGTGCTCCGCGCTTGGGTCATACATCGGCTTCAGCGATACCTCGGCCTTGACCCGGGTACCTGCAACATCGATTTCATAGCTTGAAGCAAGAACATCCGCCGCGCTTTCGCCCTTGCAGGGCACGTATCCCATGCCGATGGCCGCACCCAGGTGGTGGCCGTAGGCACCGGAAGACAGGTAGCCCACAATCTCTCCGTCACGGATCACCGGTTCGTTGTGATAGAGCAGCGGTTCGGGATCGGTCAGCCTGAACTGGACCATGCGGTTGGCCAGACCTTCGTCTTTCTTGCGCAGCACCGCATCACGCCCGATAAAGTCCGGTTTGTCGGTTTTCACGGCAAAACCCAATCCGGCCTCAAGCACATGATCTTCGCTGGTGATGTCATGGCCGAAATGGCGAAAGCCTTTTTCGATCCGAGCGCAATCCATCATGTGCATCCCGCAAAGGGTCAGGCCCATGTCCTGACCGGCGGCGTGAAGCGTTTCAAACGTATGGCCCGCCATGTCAGAGGACACATAGATTTCCCAGCCAAGCTCTCCGACATAGGTGACGCGATGTACCCGCGCCAGACCCAGACCCAGTTCGATCTCTTGTGCGGTGCCGAACGGATTGACGGCGTTGGAAAAATCGTTGGGTGAAACAGCCTGCATCAGCTTGCGCGCATTGGGGCCCATGACGGCCAATACGGCTTCGCCCGCGGTCACATCTGTCAGAACAACGTTGTAATGACCCTTGTGGCGCATCATCCAAGTCTGATCGGCCAGTCGCGTGGCGGCAGGCGTGACCACCAGATAGGCAGTTTCCGACAGGCGGGTGATGGTTACATCCGCTTCGATCCCGCCAGTGACATTCAGGAACTGGGTATAGACGATCTTGCCCACCGGGACGTCATATTGCCCGCCACCCACATGGTTCAGGAATGCAGTTGCATCCGGCCCTTCGACGCGGATTTTGCCAAAAGACGACATATCGTACATGCCGACATTGCTGCGGATCGCAGCGTGTTCGGCGGCAACGTTGTCAAAGAAATTCTGCCGCTTCCAACTGTATTCGTATTCGGGTGTCTGGCCCGGATTGGCGAACCAGTTGGCCCGCTCCCAGCCCGCGATTTCGCCCATGACGGCCCCGTGTTCCAGCAAATGGTGGTGGAACGGGGTACGGCGCACGCCGCGCGCCGTGGCCTTTTGCCGGTAAGGGTAATGATCCGCGTAGAGCAGGCCCAGCGTTTCGGTTGCGCGTTCGACCAGATATTTCTTGTTGCCCTGAAACGGCTGCATCCGCGCGATGTTCACATCGCCCAGATCAAACGGTTTTTCGCCGGTATGCATCCACTGGCTAAGCGCCATACCCGCGCCGCCACCGGACTGGATGCCGATCGAATTGAACCCCGCAGCGACCCAGACATTGTCCATCTCGGGGGCAAGGCCCAGATGATAGGCGTCATCGGGGGTAAAGCTTTCGGGTCCGTTAAAGAACGTGTGGATACCGGCCGTTCCAAGCATCGGCAAACGGTTGACCGCCTGTTCCAGAATGGGTTCGAAATGATCAAAGTCTTCGGGCAACTGATCGAATTCGAAACTGTCGGGGATGCCCCCCATTCCCCACGGTTTGCTGACCGGTTCGAACGCGCCCAGCATCATTTTGCCCGCATCTTCCTTGTAATAGGCACATTCGTCCGGCACCCGCAGCACCGGCATCTGGGTCAGCCCTTCGATCGGTTCGGACACGATGTAAAAATGTTCGCAGGCTTGTAACGGTACGTTGATCCCCAGCATCCGGCCCACATCATGGCCCCACATTCCGGCACAGTTGACCGCCATATCGCAAGTCATGTGGCCGGTATTTCCGTCTTCATCTGTCCAGTTCACGCCTGTTACCGTGCGATGATCGCGGGTCACGCCTGTTACCTTGACGCGTTCCTGTATCAGCGCGCCTTGCTGGCGCGCGCCCTTGGCCAGCGCCAGCGCGATATTGGCGGGATCACCCTGCCCGTCCGTTGGCAGCCAGACACCTGCCTTGACCCCGTCCAGATTGATATGTTCATACCGTTTCTTGATCTCCGCGGGCGAGATTTCTTCGACCGGCACCCCAAAGGCACGCGCCATGGCGGCATTGCGGAACAGTTCCTCCTTGCGCGCGTCGGTTAGGGCGACAGAGACCGAACCAACTTGCCGCAAACCGGTTGCAACGCCGGTTTCTTCCTCCAGACGCGCATAAAGATCGGCAGAGTATTTCGCCAGCTTGGTCATGTTCGAGGAAGCGCGCAACTGCCCGATCAGACCGGCGGCGTGCCATGTGGTGCCCGAAGTCAGTTGCTTGCGTTCCAGCAGGACAACATCCTGCCAGCCCAGTTGCGTCAGATGGTAGGCAACAGAACATCCGATGACGCCACCACCAATGATGACCACGCGAGCCGAAGAAGGAAGAGTATTCATATCGAAATCCTATACGATGGAATGACCTGCCGCGCGGAGATCGCGGGCCAGTTGTGCAATGTGATCAGGCCCCACTTCGCAGCAGCCGCCGACAATGGTGGCGCCTTGCGCGATCCAGCCCATGGCAAATTTGGAATAGGCCGCTGGCCCCAGATCTGTGCGCTGTTCAAGTGCATCGACTGTGGGGGCATCCGCCTTGAATGCATCCGAAATCCGGGTGAACCCGTTGGCATATGCGCCGAATGGCAGCCCGAATGCCTTGATGATTTCAAGCGCGGAAGCTACCGCTTCTGGCCGCGTACAATTGATCAGGACAGCGTCAGGCTTGAAACCGTCGATCACCGGACGAATATCTACAAGCGCCTCGCCGGATCGCAGGCGCGTTCCGTCGTCGTCCTCGACACTCAGCGCCAGCCAGACAGGTTTTGTTGTCGCTGCCGTGCCGCGCAATGCGCCAATCGCCTCTTGCACCGAAGACACGGTTTCGATCAGGAACAGATCAACCTTGTCCTCCATAATCCGGACCAGTTCACCGAATTTTTCGGCGGCATCGTCAACATCCGGTTTGAGGTCAGGGCGGTAGGACGCCAGTAGCGGGCCAAGCGCGCCCGCAACACGCCCGCCACCATGGGCATCGCGGGCCGCGCGGGCCTGATCCAGCGCGGTGTTCACCAAGACCGGCATCTGATCGTCCAATCCGACGCGTACCAGACGGGATCGGTGTACGGCATAGGTATTGGCCGTCGCGATCGTGGCACCGACACCAAAGTAATCGCGGTGTACCTCGCCCACCATTTCGGGATGGTCCAGCATCACTTGCGTGGACCACAGCGGCGTGGCCCGGTCCGCGCTGCGCCTGACCAGTTCCTGCCCGATAGACCCGTCCAAAAGGATAATGTCCGTCATTTTCCAGCCTCTGCCGCCAAATCACGGCTGCCCAAAAGCGCCGCTGCTGCGATCATTAATGCGCCGGACAGCCTGTTCAGCCAGACACCCTGAAGCAACCGGATGCGACCGAGTGTTCGTTGAGCCAGCCAGCCCCAAAGAACCAGCATTGCCCCATCCACAACAAGATAAGTCAGCCCCAGAATGACAAGCTGCGGAAGCACAGCCAAAGTCGGATCGATGAATTGCGGGAACAGGGCGCCGAAAAAAACCACAGCATATGGATTGGCTGACGATGTCAGAAACCCCTGCCGGTAAAGGATGCCAAGCCGGGCCGCAGGAGCAGCGTTCGCTGGCCCCGTTTCGGGCTTTGACAACATCAGGGTCAGGCCGATCCAGACCAGATAGGCAACGCCCAGCCACTTCACGATCCAAAGCGCATCAGCCGATGCCGCGATAATGGCTGTCAGACCAAAGGCCGCAGCGCTCATCTGCAAGGTGTTGGCTGAGAGATCACCCGCAACAGTCGCAAGGCTGCGCTTTAGGCCATGCCGCATTGCGTTTGACATGATCAGCAATTGGCTGGTGTCAGGCGGGGTCGCGAAAAAAGCCGCCAGCACACCAAGGTAAAGCAGGTACGTTTCAAGCGTCATGCACGCAGCCTTTCGTTGTCCGCGTCCCACAAGGGCGCGTCTGCCTGTACGGTTGCGCGGCGGCGTTCACCGTAGATTTCAACCTCGAGCGCGGTGTCGGGCACCGCGAGGTCGGTACGCACCATCCCCAAGGCAACCGAGCTGTTTATCCGGTATCCCCATGCGCCGGATGTGGTTTCACCCACCACCTGCCCGTCATGCCAAAGCGTGGACATGTAAGGCGCATCTGCCGCGCCCGCATCGACAAGAAGGGTGACAAACCGTTTTTTGCTGCCCTGCTGCTTTTCATTCTGCAAGGCAGCCTTGCCGCGGAAATCCTGTGGTTTGTCCAGTTTGACAAACCGGTCAAGCCCGCCTTCGAACAGGGTGTAATCGGTCGACAGATCGCCTTTCCATGCGCGATAGCCTTTTTCGATGCGCAAGCTGTTCAGCGCCCACATGCCGAACGGTTTTGCGCCCGCGGCGATCACGGCATCGTAAATCTCGGGCATATCCGCATTGGTGGCATGGATTTCCCAACCCAGTTCACCGGCAAAACTGACCCGTGCAAGCGCCGCACTCTTGCCGGCGACCCTGGCGGGCTGGTGTGACAGCCACCCCAGTGACAAATCAGCCTCGGCAATCTGTTCGAACAAGGCGCGCGCCTTTGGCCCAGTCACGATCAGGGTGGAATATTCCGTCGTGTGATCCGTCAGGCTCAGGCCCGTGGGCAACGCGTTATTCAGCACGTCGAAATCATGCCATTGGGCCGTGGCGGCGGTGATCAGGGTAAACTGATCCTCGCCGTGACGCAGCACGCTCATCTCAGTCAGGATACGGCCGCGATCATCGGCGAAATAGGCAAGGTTCATCCGCCCGATTTTGGGCAAACCGCCGGTGATCATGCCGCGCAACCACTCTGCCGCGCCTTCACCGCTAAGGTTGAAGCGCGAAAATCCCGGCAGGTCGAGCACACCGACATTATCGCGCACCGCTTCGCATTCTTCACGAATGCGCTGTTCCCAGGGGCCGGCGCGTTCCCATGTATGGGTGGCATCAAGCGATGTGTCGTCACCCGGTTGGGCAAACCAGTTGGCGCGCTCCCATCCGTTATAGGCCCCCATCACACCGCCTGCCTTGATCACCTTGTCATGAACAGGCGACAGTTTCTTGTCGCGCCCCGCAGGCCACGCGTGCCAGGGGAAATGCATGGCGTATTCATGGCCATAGGTTTCCATCCCTTTCTGGATGCAATAATCGGCATCGGTGTAATCGGTGTAGCGGCGCGGATCGACCGCCCACATATCCCATTCGGTCGCACCTTCGGTGATCCACTCGGCCAACACCTTGCCCGCACCGCCGGACTGGGCGATGCCAAAGGTGAACACACATGCCTCAAATGCGTTTTTCACGCCGGGCATCGGGCCCAGCAGGGGCAATCCGTCAGGGGCATAGGGGATCGGGCCGTTGATCACCTTGTTGATGCCGGTGCTGCCCAACAGCGGCACCCGAGCCATTGCGTCTTCGATGTACCATTCAAGCCGTTCCAGATCGTCGGGATAAAGCTGAAAGCTGAAATCTTCGGGAAACGGGTCTTCGGGCGTGATCCAGTGTGCCTTGCAGTTACGCTCGTACGGGCCAAGGTTCAGGCCGGTCTTTTCCTGCCGCAGATAATAGGATGAATCCACGTCGCGCAGCAGCGGCAGTTTACCGTGATCCGCGGTAAATTTTGCGATTTCGGGGATTTCGTCGGTCAGCAGGTACTGGTGACTCATCACCATCATCGGCACAGTGCGTCCGCCATAGGGTTTGAACCATTCACCCACTTTTTGCGCATAGTAACCCGCGGCATTGACCACGAATTCGCAACGGATATCGCCCTTGTCGGTGTGAATGATCCATTCATCGCCATCGCGCGACACGCCCGTCGCAGGGCAGAAACGTTCGATCCGCGCACCCAGATCGCGTGCGCCCTTGGCCAGTGCCTGTGTCAGCTGGCTGGGATCGATATCGCCATCGTTGGGATCATAAAGCACACCCTTGAGATCGTGCAGTTCCATGAACGGGTAGATCTCTTGCGCTTCTTTCGGGGACATCATTTCGATGTCCATTCCCTGATAGCGCCCCATACCCTTGGCGCGTTCGAATTCCTGTACGCGTTCCTTGGAATGGGCCAGACGGATCGATCCGGTGACATGGTAATTCATCGGATAGTCAACTTTGTCCGCCAACCCGCGATACAGCTCGGTCGAATAGCGCTGCATGTTCATGATCGCCCAGCTGGTCGAAAATGTCGGCACGTTGCCCGCCGCGTGCCATGTGCTGCCCGCAGTTAGTTCGTTTTTTTCGAGCAGAACGCAATCGGTCCAGCCGGCCAGCGCCAGATGATACAAAGCCGAGGCGCCAACCGCCCCGCCACCAATGATAACCACCCGTGCGGTTGTCGGAAATTCAGCCATTTTCTTGCTCCTCTTGCGGGACATGATCCGTGATGTCGTAATAATCACCCTTGTCGGCGGTATAGATATGACGTTCCAGCCTAAGACCGGTCGGGGCATCCAGCGCGCCAAGCGCGACGCCTATTTCGTCTTCGTCGTGTGCCTTCCAGAACAGGAAAGATCCGCAGGTCGGGCAAAAGCCGCGTTTGGCAATCGGGCTTGCCTCGTACCAGCGCACATCGCCGGAACAGGTAAAGCCGGACATCGGCACGTTGACCGCGGCCCAGTAATGGCCCGATTGCTTTCGGCACTGGCCGCAATGACAGGCGGCAGGGTCGCGCGCTGTTCCCGTGGCCTCGAACTTGATCGCGCCGCACAGGCAGCTTCCCTTTAACATCAGACTCTTCCTTGCGGTACAGAGGTGCTGCCCAGAAGCACCCCGTAGATGATGAAGCAGGCGGCCATGACGCGGCGCACCCAAAAATTGAAAACAACGCCCAAAGCCGCGCGCCCGATGCCCGCGCCCAACGCAGTGAACCCCGTGTAGCTTAGCGCGGTCAGCGTCAGGGCCGTGGGCACGATCACGACCATCTGGTCCCAGATCGGCACATCGGGCTGAACGAATTGCGAGAACGCGGCAAGGTATCCCGCCACGCTTTTGGGGTTGATGGTGGCGATGGCCAGCGCGCGCAGATAGATCGATCTTGCGGGGCGCTGTTCAATGGTCACGGGCTTTGCCGCATTCATCCAGCCGCGCACACCCAGATAGATCAGAACCGCCGCCCCAATCAGTTTGGCCGCCAGAAACGCAGTCGGCGATGCCGCGATCAGGGCGGTGATACCCAATGCCGAAAGGATCAGAAACAGGGTTGCCTGAGTGAGGATCGCCAAAACACCGACAAGCGCGCGCCTGAAACCGAGTGTCATGCCGTTGTTGATACAGTTCACCGCGTTCGGCCCCGGCGTGGTGACAAACACAACCCAGAACACGGCAAATACGATCCACGCCTCAAAACTCATCCCCGCCCCGCTTAGTAGACCGGCGGTGCGATCACCCAGATCGCAACGGCAGGTGTGTCATAGGGATTGATCCAGCGAAAGGGTTCGCCGCGAATGCGAAAACTGTCACCGGGATGAATGGTGAACCGCCGCAGGCCGATTTCCAGATCAAGCTTGCCGGAAACCAGATAGCCCACCTCTTGTGTCGGGCGCGAAAAACATTCGACGCGCTGGCTGTTCGGTTCGAAGGTGGAATAGACCATTTCGAAATCATCCGTCAGATCCGGGGACAGCAATTCTTCGACAAGGCCCGCGGCATTCGATCCGATGGGGCGGCGCGTGTCTTTGCGCACCACATACCCGGCCTCGTCGGCGACAGCGGCGCTGTGGCTGAACAGCATCGACAGGGACACATCCAGCGCCTTGGCGATCTGGCGCAGTTCCGTCACCGACACATCCGACAAATCCCTTTCGACCTGACTTAGCCAGCCGACAGAGCGCCCGAGCGTGCCCGCCAGATCGGCCAGCGTGATCCCACGCGCCTTGCGCAGCGCGCGCAGGTCGGCACCGAGGGTTTCAGCTTTGGATGGGTCTTGATGCAGCATCAGACTTTCGTGAAAAAAGTGGCGATAATTTCACGATGCGATGAGTCGGTGAAAAAAACAACTGTTTTTTCATTATGGATACTTGCCAATGCGCTGCAGCCTGTCACAAGCCAGACATGACCGTCATGCCCGCCCTTTCGCCTGCCGCGCTTATCAGCCTTGTTCTGCTGACCTATCTGGTCGGGATCAACGCGGTGACATGGGGGGTGTTCTGGTATGACAAACGCCGATCGCGCGCACGCAATTCGCGGGTATCCGAATTCAACCTTCTGTTTCTGTGCGCTGTTGGCGGCACAATCGGCGCATTTGCCGCGCGCGGCAGGTTTCGCCACAAGACCCGCAAACGCGCCTTGACGCTGAAGATGAAAACGATTGCCGCCTCGCAGGTCCTGGCGCTGGGATACGCCGCGTTCGTGTTCAGCGAGGCGTTTCAGACGTAATGGCGGGGTTGGGTGCGCTGTTGTGCAGAACAAGGAGACCCTGCCGCTATGCATCGCTGGCCGTAAGCGAAATACAAAGCCGGCCGGCAATCTCTGTCGTCAGTCCACAAGTCCCAACTGCCGTGCGATTGTGGCGCTGTCGTAGTAGTCCCGCCCCTCGACGACCATCCCGTCTTTGACCCGCATGACAGAGCAATAGCGAACCTCAGCTTTTCTTCCGGTCGGTGGAAAATCCCCAAGGCTTGATCGCAGAACCCCTGTATGCGTGCCGGTATTGCGGAACTCGACAGTGGCCCATTGCCCATCCTCGCTTACGATGACGTTCTCGACCTTGCAAAGCCCATCCGGGAAAGCCTCGCGCCAGCGGTGGTAATCGGCCTTGTAAGCCTCCTTGCCCACAAGCTTTTCACCGCGGGCGATATCCTCAAAGTCGCAGTCGTCTGCGATAACCTCTGCGCCACGATCAGGGTCGCGCAGATCCCATGACTCGTGAAACTGTAGAACAATCTTTTCGGTCGGATGCATGGCCCTGATCCCATTTTCGAGTGCTTCAGGGTAGGGTACCAGCAGACCCTCGCCCATGCACGAGAAAGTCGGCTTTGGAGTTCGGACCGGTCATTCGTCGCTGTTTGCCCCGATGGTTGAGTTGCGGGACATTTCAGACCTTCGCTGCGCGGCCGAACATGAGACGCTGATCCGTCAATGAAATAGGAAGGTGTCATCTTTTCGGGGCATCGCGATATTGGCCAAAGCGACACCCTGACGCCATTTATGTGGGTGAACTTGGCGGTTGTTTCCACGAAGCATTTTGACCACGCGTAGCTACGATCCAATGATCCAATCTCAACATACCCCAAGCAATAGGTATAGCCGCGATCCCGCCAATGACATAAGCAAGCGGCTGGTCGTAGTAGCTCTCGAAAAACTGCGTATAGGCGTGAATTCCAGCGAAAGTAAGAGAGGCATTGAAAAGGCCTCGCTGGGACTTGTGCGCAGCCCAGAGAATGAGGGCTGTCAATGCTACCGCCCAGAGGACCGAATAAACGTTATAGGACAAATATAATGCTGTTTCTCGGAATGCTGCTCGGGCTGCTTCGAATTCCCGCCAAGCTGCTTGTTGTTGCTCCATCGTCGTGTTGGCCTCCCACCTGAATGTAGGCCCCCAAATGGTTTCGCCGATCCAATCCCCCCACAATGATCCAACCAGTGCACACAGATTGGCGACTAAAAAAGCCATAACAGCTAAAATACGAGCGTGTCTGGCGATCCTTTCGGGCTGCTGCGCTGCCATCCAGAGACAAGCAGCGCTCAGAACTGCCATTTGAAGAATAGAGAGCGTGGTCTCCGGAGAGTAGAAGGCGTAAGCCGCATGAAAATAATTCGTACTGGTATCCAGCGTCTGGGCAAACGGGATAACGGCTAGCGCGGTGACGAGCCGCACGTCGGTCAACAAACCCGCCATGACAAGTGCAGCCGTCGCGTATAAGTAGAAACCGCTAATCGGTGCGCCGGAGATGTCTGCTTGATCCAAGAAAAATGCGATGCCGACCAAATGCATCGCAACACCCATCAAAGTTATCGAACCAATCACGAAGCGCGCGGAAACTCGTTCAGACATAAAAACCCAAGCAGCGCCCCCGGCGATAATGAAACCACCAGCAGACATGGCTGCTCCTGCGAATTGCTCATAGTTGGACATCAGTTCAACGCTTGCCCCGCCGATCAGCATGCCCGCACCGATAAGCATCGAAGCATTGCCGAACATTCGGAACATTTCGCTGACATAGGCGAGGATCAGAACGCCCATTCCTGAGAAGAGCAGTCCGGTTATTGCAACGGATGCAGGTGTCCCAAGCCACGCAATGAAGCCACCGGTTGCAGCGATTATGCCGAAGCACAAAAGGGCGTTGATGGCGAGGTAGACCATAGTTTCTCGCGCCCTGGCCTCAATTGTCTTGGCTTGTTCGCTGGTGATGATCCCATCTTTTACCAGAAGCGTGGTGTCCGCGACCGCTTGCATTCTTTTGATCCTAAAGTCGAAATACGGTTTTGAGATGCTATCAAAATTGAGGGTTTGACACCTTGACCTGCGTCAATCTTTGGGCAGTTTCGATTTTCCGATGTGATGTGCAGAAGTCCGTTTGCTGCTGCACCGTTAAAGGACCGCTCCGGGCTCAAACCCGCTCTTGACCATCTTGTGCCCCAATGTCCGGTCCGAACGGCATCTGGTCGGGTGAACGCGTCGGGTTGATCACTTTCTGCCTTGATCAACGCTTTGCGGTTTGCCCGCGCGCGCGCCGCGGCAGCGTTGCGAGCAATAGCGCACGTCGTCCCAGACTTTTGACCACTTTTTGCGCCAGCTGAACGGGCGGCCACAGGTTGCGCAGGTTTTCTGCGGCAGGTCAGACTTTTTCATCTGACGCAATCGCGTTGAAGAACCGGCGGCTGTCATCCCCGATCGCGCGGCGTTTTTCATCGCTCATCCGATCAAGGCTTTTGTACATGAACCCCATGCGCGGATTGCCCCGCAGCCGGTCGCTGTTGCGATCCAGAAAATCCCAGTAAAGATAATTGAACGGGCAGGCTGTCGGGCCGTTCTTGACCGTGGGCTTGTATTTGCAGGACCCGCAATAATCCGACATCCGGTTGATATAAGAACCACTGGCGGCATAGGGTTTTGACGCCAGAAGCCCGCCATCAGCAAACAGGATCATTCCCGTGACATTGGGCAGTTCGACCCATTCATAGGCATCGGCGTAAACCAGCAGGTACCATTCGTTTACTTCTTCGGGGTCCAGCCCCGCGATCAGTGCGAAATTGCCCAATACCATTAGGCGCTGGATGTGGTGCGCATAGGCGTTAGCCCTGGTTTCATTCACACACTGGCGCAGACAGTTCATCTGGGTATCGCCGGACCAGTAGAATTCCGGCAGGGGCCGACTGGCTTCCAGAAAATTCGCGGTTTTATACTCTGGCATTTTGAGCCAGTAGATACCGCGCACATATTCGCGCCACCCCAATATCTGACGAATAAAGCCTTCGACGGCGTTCAGCGGTGCGTTTCCCTTGTGATAGGCGGATTCCGCCCGTTCGATACATTCAAGCGGGTCCAGCAGGCCGCAGTTCAGATAAAGGCCAATATGGCTGTGAAACATCCAGGGCTCACCCTGAATCATCGCATCCTGATAATCGCCGAACAGGGACAGGCGTTTGGCGATGAACTGATCCAAAGCCGTCAGGGCCTGCGACCGTGTCACTGCGAAATGAAACGGGGAAAGATCGCCGAAATGGTCGGGAAAACAGGTTTCGACCAGATCAATCACCTCTTGCGTGGTGGCATCAGGCTGGGCGCGATACGTATCGGGAATGTCCAGTCCGCTGGCGGGCGGTTTGCGGTTTTCGGCGTCAAAATTCCATTGGCCGCCAATGGGATCGTCCTGATCCATCAGAACATTATATTTGCGGCGCATTTCGCGGTAAAAATACTCCATCCGCAACTGCTTGCGCCCTTTGGCCCATTGCGCAAATTCAGCCGTGGAACACAGAAACCTGTCATCTTCCCTGATGCTGACCGGCAGGCCAAGCGTATCGGACCACCCTTGCATTTCAGCGCGCAAACGGTATTCGCCCGGCGCAGTCAGGATGATTTCGGTCACGTCATCCTGTGCAACCGCGCGCGACACCTCGCCCAGCAGTGAGCCGGTGTTGTCAGGATCGTCATAGCGCACATAGCGTACATTCAGACCCTTGCTGGTCAGGGCGGACGCAAAGTGGCGCATTGCCGAAAACAGGAAGGCGATCTTTTTCTTGTGATGCTTGACATAGGTGGCTTCGCTGCGCACCTCGCACATCAATATCAGATCGTTTTCCGGATCAAGATCAGCAAGACCGGACATATGCGGGCTGAGTTGATCGCCAAGTATCAAGC
The DNA here is from genome assembly GCF_003352045.1 of Sulfitobacter sp. JL08. Classification (NCBI taxonomy): domain Bacteria; kingdom Pseudomonadati; phylum Pseudomonadota; class Alphaproteobacteria; order Rhodobacterales; family Roseobacteraceae; genus Sulfitobacter; species Sulfitobacter sp. JL08. The sequence goes on along the minus strand of NZ_CP025815.1, from coordinate 122,236 downwards.
GTAGTTTCATAGGCGAAACCTGTGATTCACGAGCGGGAAATCAAGGGCGAAATTCAGGGGTGGCGCGCGCGACCTTGTCGCTATGCCCCTTTTGCAAACACCTGATCCAGAATGTCGGCCAACCGGTCGGCATCTGTTTGCGTGAATGCATCGGGTCGATCGCTGTCGATGTCAAAGACCGCAATCAATTCTCCCGCATGGTTGCGCACCGGCAGCACAAGTTCGGAGAGGGTTGAGGCGACGCAGGCGATATGATCGTCAAAGGCCGTCACATCGGGCACAAGCTGGACCTGACCGGTGCGCGCTGCCGCGCCACAGACGCCGCGGCTGAACGGGATGACCAGACAGCCATGGCCACCCTGATAGGGGCCGATTTTCAACAGATCAGGCTCTGTCACGCGGTAAAACCCTGTCCAGTCAAAGCGGTCGTCGGCGTGGTGCACCTCGCAGACGGTGGTGGCCATCAGCGCGATGGGATCGGTCTCGCCCTGCGTCAGCGACGCGATGGTTGCGGCGAGTGTATCGTAATTGACCTGCATGGACATGGTTCCGTTATTGGCTGGACAGTTCCGGGGGCTGTCTGCCCCCGGACCCCCGAAAGTATTTCTGAAAAGATGAAGTTACACGCGCTCAATGGCAATGGCCGTACCTTCGCCGCCCCCGATGCAGATGGCGGCCACGCCACGCTTCAGACCGTGGAATTCCAGGGCATTCAGCAGGGTCACCATGATGCGCGCACCCGACGCGCCGATCGGGTGGCCCAGTGCGCAGGCGCCGCCATGCACGTTGACCTTGTCGCGCGGCAGGCCCATTTCATGCATGAACGCCATCGGCACAACCGCGAAGGCCTCGTTCACTTCCCAGAGATCGACATCGTCTTTGGACCAGCCGATTGAGGCCAGCAGTTTCCGGGCCGCAGGCACCGGCGCGGTGGTAAAGAGCCCCGGTGCCTGCGCGTGACTGGCATGACCGAGAATGCGGGCGCGCGGGGCCAGATCCTGACCCTTGACGGCATCCCCCGAAGCCAGCAGCAAAGCCGCCGCACCGTCGGAAATGGACGACGAGTTGGCCGCGGTCACAGTGCCATCCTTGCGAAAGGCTGGCTTGAGGTGCGGAATTTTATCCGGCCGGGCCTTGGCGGGTTGTTCATCACGGGTAATGGTCTGGTCACCGGCGCGCGCCGCGACGGTGAAGGCGGTAATTTCACCATCGAACGCGCCGCTTTTTTCCGCCGCCAGCGCATTGGACAGCGATGTCAGGGCATAGTCGTCCTGTGCGGCGCGGGTGAACTGGAACGCTTCGGCGCAGTCTTCGGCAAAGGTGCCCATCAGGCGGCCCTTGTCATAGGCATCTTCCAGCCCGTCGAGAAACATGTGATCCTGTGCGCTGGCATGCCCGATACGCGCGCCGGCGCGCATCGCAGGCAAAAGATACGGGGCACCCGACATGCTTTCCATGCCGCCCGCCACCAGCACCCCGGTCTGGCCCAGTGCGATCTGGTCAAATCCGATCATGGCGGCTTTCATACCGGAACCGCACATCTTGTTCAGAGTTGTCGCGGGAACATCTTCACCCAAACCGGCGGCGAATCCGGCCTGCCGGGCCGGAGCCTGGCCCTGACCGGCCGGCAGCACACAGCCCATCAGAATCTCTTGGACCCGGGCGGTTTTGGCCTGTTGCAGGCAGGCCGAAATGGCAGCCCCGCCGAGTTGTGCGGCCGGCACATTGTTGAAAACACCCTGAAAGCCACCCATGGGCGTACGCGCCGCGCCGGCGATATAAACGTCTTGCATGTCACACCTTTGGTTTTGCCGCTGCAAACGGAATGGTAATATCTTGGTCCTAGACCACAGGGTACAGTCAATTGCCGCAGGTCTGCCAGTATGAAAATCATCAGTTCTGATCATGAAAACTGCCGCGTGGTGAGTGTGTGCGAAAACCGGATCGATGCTGCCGTGGCGATCCGTTTCAAGGAGGCCTTTCGCGCACAGACGGGCGGCAAAGCGCACACCATCATTCTGGATCTGTCACAGGTTGAGTTTATCGATTCCAGCGGTCTGGGCGCAATTGTCGCTGCGATGAAGCATCTTGGGCCCGACCGCAGGCTGGATCTGGCAGGGCTTAACCCGGCTGTCGATACGGTGTTCCAGTTGACCCGGATGGACAGCGTTTTTCGTCTGTTCAAGACCCTGCAATCGGCGATTGATGCCTGCGCGAACTGACAGCAAGTGTTATCGCAATCCCGGCCTGCAAGCGGGGGGAACGGTTTATCGCGCCATCGTAAACCCCGAGGCATTCGGCGTGCGCAAAGCGTTGCAGGACATGACCGGATTTGCCGCAGGGCTGGGGGTGGAAAAGGGCGATCTAGCGACGCTGGAACTGGTGCTGGCCGAGGTGCTGAACAACATCGTGGAACATGCCTGTCACGATGCGCAAAACGCGATGATCCGGCTGTCCTGCAGGTTCGAAGATAACCGTGTTGTGATGACAGTGACAGATAACGGTGCGCCATTGCAGGGGGGAAGCGCTCCTGATTCCGTCCTGCCGCGCGGTCATGGTAATTTAGAAAGCCTGCCCGAAGGCGGATTTGGCTGGTTCATCATCAGCCGGCTGACGCAAGACCTGACATACCGGCGCAGGAACGAACGGAATTTCCTGACATTCACGATCCGGTTTTTGGGCAGGTAACGCTGTTTTCAAAGGGTTTTGTGATCGCCGGCGCGCGCGCTGACACAGGCAAACCATTGGGCATAAGAAAAACCAAGTTGCCGCAGCGCCGCAAAAGCGCCTTATTGAGTCCGCATTCGCGCCTGAATGTTCCGGCATAGTCAGAATTGTAGCTGCATATGGCTTCCCTCGGCGTCGCGTTTCACAGCCCCCACCCAGTGCGCGATGCCGAGGTTTAAAACCTATCCCGACATTCAGAAAAGTGACCGGATTGCATTCCGGCGTGGCGGTTCTATTGTTCCGACAAACACGAACAAGGGGATGCAAAATGCGTGATTTTCACAGCCCGGGCCGATCTGCGGTCTATGCCACCAACGGAATGTGCGCCACGTCGCACCCGCTGGCTGCAAAAACCGCCATTGACGTACTGGAACAGGGCGGCAATGCCATGGATGCGGCGATTGCGGGCGCGGTACTTTTGGGCCTGTGCGAACCACAAAGCACGGGCATCGGTGGCGATTGCTTTGCCCTGATCGCGATCCCCGGCCAAAGCGACATTATTGGCGTCAACGGATCCGGACGCGCACCGATGGCGGCATCGGCTGCCGCGTTGCGTGAACAGGGGGCGCAGATTGTGCCCCCGTTCAAGCCCGATGCCATTACCATTCCCGGCGCCATCGATGCGTTTTGCCACATGTCGGAAAACTGGGGGAAACTGGGGCTTGAGGCGGTCCTCGCGCCAGCCATCCGATATGCAGACGAAGGCATAGCCGTGGCGCCTCGGGTGGCGTTTGACTGGAAACACGAAAGCAAAACGCTGCAAGGGCACGGGCGCACCCATTACCTGAGAGACGGGGCCATTCTGGGTCTGGGCGATGTGTTTCATGCGCCCGGACAGGCCGAAGTGCTGCGCCGCGTTGCGCAACACGGACGCGATGCATTCTATACCGGCGAAATCGCCGAAGACATGCTGGCCGCCGTGCAGGCGATGGGTGGTGTGCACGTTATGGACGATTTTGTCGCAACACATACGGATCAGACAACGCCCGTTATCGGCGCTTATAAAGATGTCGAACTGGTGGAACACCCGCCCAACGGCCAGGGCGCGACCGCGATGTTGATGCTGAACATCCTCTCGCATTTCGATATCGCGGATATGGATCCTGTGGGCACGATGCGCGCCCATATCGAAGCCGAGGCGGGCAAACTGGCCTATGATGCGCGCAATCGTTTCATCGCCGATCCGGATCATACGACGCGCCTTGAACATATGCTTTCGCCTGAAACGGCGCGCCAACTTGCGGCGCTGATCGACCCAAAAAAGGCCATGGAAAGCCCCGCAGCCCTAAGCGAAACGGTGCACAAAGACACCGTATACATCACCGTGGTCGACAAGGACCGGATGGCGGTTTCGCTGATCTATTCGATCTACGAGGCGTGGGGATCGGGCATCGCTTCGGAAAAATTCGGGATTCTGCTGCACAACCGCGGCGCCGGCTTTACGCTGGAACAGGGGCACCCCAACGAATTGGCGGGGGGCAAGCGCCCGATGCATACGATCATTCCGGCGATGCTGCGCCAGAACGGGCGTGTCACCATGCCGTTTGGCGTGATGGGTGGCGGATACCAGCCCAAAGGGCATGCGCGGTTTGTCAGCAACATGGTTGATTTCGGGCTGGACCCGCAAAGCGCAATTGATATGCCGCGCTGTTTTTCAGATGCGGGCGTGATGAAGATCGAACGCGGTTATTCGGATCAGGTGCGGCAGGAGCTGGCCGATCTGGGGCACAAGGTCGAGGTTCCGATAAAGCCAATCGGCGGCGCGCAAGCCATTCTGATGCACGAAAACGGTGTTCTGGAAGGGGCAAGTGACCCGCGCAAGGATGGCTGTGCTATCGGATACTGAAATCAATCCGGTGCGGGCCATCCGCGCCGGATACCATCACGCAGACGGGTAAGGTTCAGTTCAGTTGGAAATGCAGCGGATACTGGCCGTCTTCGAATGGTCCGAACAGGTCCGGTATGTCGGGATGTTCGACCGGTTGGCCGGAATAGTCGGCAACAAGGTTCTGTTCCGACACATAGGCGACATAAAAACTCTGATCGTTTTCGGCCAGCAGATGGTAAAACGGCTGATCCTTGACCGGGCGGCTTTCCTCGGGGATGGCCTCGTACCAGTCTTCTGTGTTGGAAAAAACGGCATCCACGTCAAAGACAACACCGCGAAACGGGTGTTTCTTGTGACGGACAACTTGCCCCAAATGGTATTTTGCACGCGTTCTAATCATAACAATACAATAGCCCCTACACCTTGTTTGGTAGACTCTATCGATTCGTTTGTCCAACATTCGGGGCTGTTTTTCTTGGAAACAGACTGTGAACGTGATTTGAACAGTTGGATTTGGGCCATGTGATCGGGCCACCTTTGCCGGTTATTTCGTGTCGATCGGTTGTGGCTGAAAACAGCCATAACCCTATGCCGCCTTTTTGCGCGAACATGCACCGGATGCAAGCAGGTCATGGGCTGAAATCGGGAACCGCAGGAAATGTGATTTCCCTGTGGAACACAATCGGTTACAATGCAGAAAAAATAATAACCAAAAGCGAGAGGCAGATGAGCAGAGCTCTTCGCGCATTGGTACTGGTAGTGTTGGTCGTATCTTGCGGACGTGGCGAATATTCTGCGCCGCGCAACCTTGATAACGCCTGCAGCATCCTGAGCCAGCGCCCCGATTACATCAAGGCGTTCCGCGCCACCGAACGCCGTTGGGGCGTTCCGGTGCACGTGCAGATGGCCACGATCTATCAGGAAAGCAAATACATCGGAAACGCGCGCACGCCGTTCCGCTATACATTGGGTGTAATCCCGATGGGACGTCAAAGCAGCGCATACGGGTATTCGCAGGCGCTGGATGGCACGTGGGACGAATACAGACGCGAAACGGGAAAACGCGGAGCCAAACGCGACCGTATCCGCGATGCATCCGATTTCATGGGCTGGTACATGACAAAAAGCCGCGAAAAGAACGGAATTGCCCTGACGGACACGCGCAACCAGTATCTGGCCTATCACGAAGGCCACACAGGTTATGCGCGCGGCAGCTATAACAGAAAAAGCTGGCTGTTACGGGTGGCGGGCGAAGTCGATGCCCGTGCAGACATGTATCAGGCCCAGCTGAACACCTGCCCCCGACGCGCAAAAGGCTAGGCGTTCAGCGTTCGCGCTTGACGCCCAGCGCCCTGATATCGAACAGATCGTTTTGCAATGTGCCGCCTGTTTGCAGGTCGCCCAAAACAACAGTGGTTTGCCCGCCACCTGAGTCGTTGATCACCCACTGGCGCAATTGCACCGGATTTCCGGTGAACAGCAGTTGGATGTTTCCGTATTCCGCATTTTCGGGATCTTGCGCGGTGACGGTTGTCGCCGTGCCGTCATAGCTGTGGCCAACGACCATGTCGGCGCGATCCAGATCGACGTTGCGCGCCAGAATAATCGACAGAGGCGTGCGGTTCAGCGGATAGCTTTCTGGCGGCTGGTTTGATTTCGTGTCCACAATCACCACGGCCCCGCTGCCTGCCACGACAAGTGCGGATTCAGGCGGGTTATATTCGAACCGGACCTTGCCGGGTCGCTTGATATAAATCTGACCCGTCGAAATCGTGCCGTCATCGTTGATCTGGGTGAATTCCCCCTGCGCCGTGCCGATATCATTGAGGTATCTGGAAATATCGGACAAAGGCAGAATTTCAGCCTGCGCAGGCAGGGCAAGCAGAAGGGCAATGACGCCACTGAGAACCGTGTTTTTCATGCACCTTACATACGCATTACCTACGGGGTTTAAACCCCCCGTCTGCTCACATAGCTGCGATCCGCCGATGGGGGCAAAGGCAGGGTTTGCCCGCCTTTGCCGTGCTGTCATCAATGCTGTTCCGGCACCAGAATGTCGCGTTTACCAACATGGTTCGCGGGAGAGACAAGACCCTCTTCTTCCATCTGTTCTACAAGGCGCGCGGCCTTGTTATAGCCGATGGCCAATTTGCGCTGGATGTAGCTTGTCGAACATTTGCGATCCTTGATCACGATCTGCACAGCGGTATCGTAAAGCGCATCTTCGCTGTCGGTGTTGCCGCCAAGGCCCAGAACCATGTCGATGTCGCTTTCGCGGGCATCGCTGGGGCCATCCAGAACGGTATCGACATAAGACGGAGGACCATAGCCCTTGAGGTGGTTTACCACTTCTTCCACTTCTTCGTCGGACACGAACGGACCGTGACAGCGGGTGATCTTGGCACCGCCCGCCATATACAGCATGTCACCCATACCCAGCAGTTGTTCGGCCCCCATTTCACCCAGAATTGTCCGGCTGTCGATTTTCGAAGTCACCTGAAACGATATCCGCGTGGGAAAGTTTGCCTTGATCGTGCCGGTGATCACGTCAACCGACGGGCGCTGTGTGGCCATGATCAGGTGGATGCCCGATGCCCGCGCCATCTGTGCCAGACGCTGGATACACGCTTCGATCTCTTTGCCTGCCACCATCATCAGGTCGGCCATCTCGTCCACGATGACAACGATGTAGGGCAGCAGTTCCGGGGCAAACTCTTCTGTCTCGAACACGGGTTCGCCGGTTTCGTCATCAAATCCGGTTTGTACCGTCCGGCTGAACATTTCGCCTTTGGACAGGGCATCGCGCACGCGGCCATTATAACCTTCGATATTGCGCACGCCCATTTTGGACATCTTGCGATAGCGTTCTTCCATTTCGCCCACAGTCCACTTCAGCGCGACAACCGCTTTTTTCGGGTCGGTCACAACGGGCGACAGAAGATGCGGAATGCCGTCATAGACGCTGAGTTCCAGCATTTTCGGATCGATCATGATCAGGCGGCATTCTTCCGGCGTCAGCTTGTACAGCAGGGACAGGATCATGGTGTTGATCGCCACGGATTTACCCGAACCGGTTGTTCCCGCAATCAGCAGGTGGGGCATCTTGGCCAGGTTGGCGACAATCGGATCGCCGCCGATATCCTTGCCCAGTGCCAAAGGCAGGCGCATGTTGCTGTCACCGAAATCACGGGCGGCCAGCACTTCGCGCAGCACGCACATTTCGCGGTTTTCATTGGGCAGTTCGATACCGATCACCGACCGGCCCGGCACTGTGCTGACACGGGCAGACAGGGCTGCCATGGACCGCGCGATATCATCGGCCAATCCGATCACGCGGCTGGCTTTCAAACCCGGGGCCGGTTCAAGTTCATACATGGTCACAACCGGACCGGGACGCACAGAAACGATTTCGCCTTTGACGCCATAATCATCCAGCACGCTTTCCAGCATGCGCGCGTTTTCTTCCAGTGCGTCATCGGACAGGTGGTGGCGCTTGATCGTTGACGGGCTAGACAGCAGGTTCAGCGGCGGGAGTTCGTAAGCGATCTGGTTGTCTTCAAACGCCAGATTGGGTTGCGCTTCGGCCTGGGCACGGCGGGACGGGGCGGGCGGTTTGCGCACAGGGTTCTGCACCACTTTGCGCGGTTCGGCCGCCGGAATGGCCGCCAGAACGCGGCCCGCATCCTGCATCGGCAACGGTGACAGCGCGTCGTCTTCGTCATCCCAGTCCTGCGCCATATCCTGTTGATTTTGCGAGTTTATTTCTGGTTCAGCAGGCTGCGCCGCCCGGGCGGTCAGCGGTGGTTCTGCACGCATTCCCGCAGGGGTACTGGTGTCCAGCAGCAACGGATCGGGGCCGCGTCCGCGCCCTTTGGTCAACGGTGCTGCCATTTCCACCTGCATTGCGGGCAGTTGCCGAACGCGGGTTTTGATCACGTCGGCGATTTTTGCGCGGATACGGTCATCCCCGGGCATCGGTTGATCCTGAGCTACGGATACCGTTTCAATCAGTTCGGGCTCGGGCAGCGGATCGGGGCGTTTGATCAGGGACGGCATCCGTGCCAGAAATCCCTGTTTTTCCTCAACAGGGTATTCATCGGCATAAAGCGATGCATCGGGGCCCGGTACGGTGGCGTGGGCCGCCGCATAGGATTGCTGGTCTTCCGCTTCCTGACGGGCACGTTCGCGTTTTTCAGCCTGACGGGCCTGCAAGCCTTGTGCGGCACTGACTGCGCCGCTTGCGCCACGGCCCAGAACATTCATGATACCGGCATAGACCATGATCAGCCCGATCAGTAAAAACCGACCGATCCGCTTTAGTTCGGGGCGGGTAAAGCCAAGAACGAACGCCCCAAGCGCCAGAATTCCAACGGCCATCAGGAACGACATGAGTTTTACGGTAAAGGTTGATCCGATCGGCAGCACCGTCAAAATGGCCCCCATGACCGTATCGCCGAATAACCCGCCCAGACCAAAGCTGTGGGTTTGTTTCCACGCCAGTCCGGGTTCAAGTGTGGCGGCGTAGATAGAACACAGAGCAATCGCAATCGGCGCAAAGATCAGGCGGCCAATCGCCCGGTCTTCGCCTGCGTGCATGGCAAAGCGGACACCCCACGCCATCAGAACAACACCGATACCCCAGCTGCCCCAGCCCACGATCATGAACAGCGGCGCCGCGATCGACGCGCCGATACGACCCAGCCAGTTCTGAACAGGCGCATCGGTAGACACCATCCAGTTGGGATCGTCCGGCGTGTAGGACCACACCATCGCCAAAGCCATCGCGCCCAGAACCATCAGGCAGATGCCGAACAGTTCCTTGCCGCGTTTTTCAATTGCTGCTTGTGTCGTGCTGTCCAGCAATGGATCGCGACCGCGTGTCTGATATGCCATACTCTCTACCTCGTCTTTTATTGGAACAGGCAATCGCGGATGGTTTCCAACCCGCGCTGCGTGTCCTCTTTTGGGGCCACCAAAGCGACCCGAATATATCCAGCACCCGGGTTTTCCCCGTGTACATCCTGGCTCAGATACGATCCGGGCAGCACCCGAACGCCCGTATCCTGCCAAAGCTTCAGTGCCGCAGCCTCGCCATCCGGAACGGGCAGCCACAGGAAAAATCCGGCTTCGGGGGAACGGTACCCTGCCACGTTGCCCAATATCCTGTCGGCCAGATCGAATTTTTCGGCGTAAAGGCGGCGGTTTTCAATCACATGGTCTTCGTCGGCCCAGACAGCGGCGGCAGCAGCCTGCAACGGCAAGGGCAAAGGCGCGCCCGCGTAGTTGCGCAATTGCTGGATACGCCGGATGCTTTCAGGTCCACCCGCCACAAAACCGGATCGCAATCCGGGCAGGTTGGACCGCTTGGAAAGCGAATGGAAAATCAGCACGCGCTCGGGATCGGCCCCCATCGCGCTGGCCACCTCGATGGCGCCTTTCGGGGCGGTATCGCGGTATATTTCGGAATAACACTCGTCAGCAAAAATCTGGAAATCGTGTTTTTCCGCCAGTTCGATCAGGCGACGCCAATAGGTTTCATCGGCAACAGCGCCCTGTGGATTGGCGGGGGAACAGACATAGGCAATTGTGGTGCGATCCAGAATCTCGGCCGGAAGCGCCGCAAAATCGGGCAAATGGCCGGTTTCCCGCGTTGCCGGCACATAAACCGGTTCCGCCTGCACAGAGATCGCGGCGACCATATAGACCTGATAAAACGGGTTCGGGGTCAGAACCACCGGTTGCTGGCCGTTTTTGGTTTCAGGGCACAGCGCCATGGCAGCGTTATACAGCCCCTCGCGCGTACCGTTCAGCGCCATGATCTGGCTGGCAGCATCAACATCCACGCCGTAGCGGCGTTTGATCCAGCCCGCAATGGCACCGCGCAACGCGTCTGACCCTTCGTTGGGAGGGTAGCTGTTGAACCCGGCTGCGTTGTCGGAAATCACCTGCGTAACCCAAGCCGGAAAGCTGTGTTTGGGTTCACCGATTGTCATGTTGATCACATCGCCACCGGGCGCATGCACATCCAAAAGGGCCCGCAAACGGGGCCACGCATGGGCCGGAAGGTTCGAAAACCGCTCGGGAAACTTCATCAAAACTGCCTCAGGGTCGGGATCATTGGCGTCCCGTTTGGCCCAAGGTATCCAAGCGATGCGGCTGCGTCCAGAAAAAGTGGTGCGATTGAAAGGGATATGTGGTTTTTAGGACAACGCCGTTTCCACCGCAGCCCCCAGCCGCAACAGCTGTTCTTCGGTATCGGGCGGTGTCATCAACTGAATTCCACAGCTGGGCACGCCTGTAGGTATTGTAAGCGACGCGATCCCCATCAGATTTGCTATGCGGGTGTTGCGCAGGGACAGCAGGTTTTCTGTGACATAATAGTCATGATCGCTGTTCAAACGTTCGAGGTTGGGCGGCAAAATCGGCGCGGTCGGGCACACAACGAAATCAAAGCCCGCAGTGGCCTGATCATAGGCCATCCGGCAGGTTTCCAGCTTGGCCCAAGCGGCCACGTAATCGGGGCCGGACACGGCTTTGCCCAGCCGGAACCGTTCAAGGATTTCGGCAAACATCAGGTCCGGGTTAGCTTCGATCACATCGCGCCACAGACCATAGGCTTCGGTGGTGTAAACCACGCCGGTCAAGGCCATGGCATCTTTAAGTTCCGGAACGTGCAACGGTTCGATCACCGCGCCTGCCTGTGCGATCTTTTCGATAGCGCCTTCATAGGCGGCCATTGGTTCGTCGCGCACATCGTCCATCGCGGATGTTTGCAGCATCGCGATCCGTTTGCCTTTCAGGGATGCGCCGCGCAGATCGGCGGCTTTCCGGCCTTCCACAGCGGCCAGAAGCAGAGCGGCATCCTCAACAGTGCGGGCCAGCGGCCCGACCGTGTCAAACCGCAGACATAACGGCACGATCCCTTCCAAAGTCACCCGCCCCGATGTTGTTTTCAGCCCGACCAGATCGTTCCACGCGGCCGGAATACGCACAGACCCGCCTGTATCAGACCCGATCGCGCCTGCCGCCAGACCAAATGCCACCGACGCCGCAGCCCCGGACGAAGACCCGCCTGCAACGCTGTCAGGGTCGTTGACCGACGGGGGGGTCGCCGTGACCGGATTGTAGCCCAGACCGGAAAAAGCCAGTTCGCTCATGTGGGTTTTGCCCAGACACACCAGGCCCATGGCCGTTGCATTGGCCAGAACAACGGCATCGGTATCGGGGACACGGTTCTTCAAAAGTGCACTGCCTGCTTCGGTTGCGACCCCTGCACTGTCAAACAGGTCTTTCCAGCTGATCGGCACACCGTCAAGCAGCGAAAGGCGATGCCCGGATTGCGCGCGTGCGGCGGCGGCCTTTGCTTCGGCCAGCGCGCGGTCATGGGTGACGCGGGCATAAATCCGGTCGCGCAGGGGGTGCGCATCAATGGCATCCAGATAGGTTTGCGTCAGGGCAACCGGATCAATTTCACCCGATGCAATCGCCCGCCCCAAATCTGCAGCACTCGTGCTTAACCAGTCCTTCATACCTGTTCCCCCAAACAATGTGACGTAAGGGTAGCGACAGCACCGCACATGGACAATCCCGTTCGCGCAGTCATATTCAGACGCATGCAGAAACAAAGCGATATCATCATAGTCGGCGGCGGGTTGAACGGGCCAGCATTGGCACTGGCCCTTGCGCAGACAGGCTTCTCGGTCACCGTCATTGACGCGCTGAGCGAAAAAATACGCAGGAATGCCGCGTTTGACGGCCGGTCTTATGCTTTGGCGCTGACATCGCAGCGCCTGCTGGATGGAATCGGTATTTGGCAGGATATTGCCGAACATGCCGAACCCATGCTTGAGATCAAGGTGACAGACGGGCGGGCCGGTGAAGGGCCTTCGCCGTTTTTCATGCATTTCGACCATGCCGAGATCGAAGAAGGTCCGATGGGGTACATGGTGGAAGACCGGCATTTGCGCCGTGCCTTTCTGGATGCAATGGCAGCAACGCCGGGTATCACCCATTTGTCAGGCAAAACCGTTGTTGCGCAATCTGTCGGGCCAGCCTCTGCCAGTGTGACACTGGACAGCGGCAAAATCATCACTGGATCACTTCTGATCGGATCGGACGGACGCGCCAGTGGTACGGCAGAACGGGCCGGTATCAAGCGCACAGGCTGGGGATACGGGCAAACCGCGCTGGTCTGTGCCGTCGCCCACGAAAAGCCCCACAACGGTATCGCGCACCAGTTTTTCATGCCGCCGGGGCCCCTGGCCATCCTGCCGCTGACCGGAAACCGATGTTCCATCGTCTGGAGCGAGACAGACGCCGAAGCGCAAAGGATCAATGCGCTGGACGATGCCGGATATCTTGACGTTCTGCGCCCGCGTTTTGGTGATTTTCTGGGTGATATTTCATTGGCCGGAAAACGGTTTACCTATCCGCTGAACCTGACCATTGCGAACCGGTTTGTCGCCCCGCGCCTGGCCCTGATCGGCGATGCGGCACATGGTGTGCACCCGATTGCAGGGCAGGGATTGAACGCCGGATTGCGGGATGTCGCCGCACTGGCGGAAACGCTGACACTGGCGGCGCGACGCGGCGAAGATATCGGATCACCGCTGGTTCTGGAACGCTATGAACAATGGCGCAGGTTTGATACGGCCACGCTGGCTGCGGCCACCGATGCGTTCAACCGTCTGTTTTCGAACGATAACGCGCTGCTTCGGGCGGGCCGGGACATTGGCATGGGTATCGTGAATGCGATCCCGTCGCTGCGGCGCGGGTTTATCCGCGAGGCCGCCGGTCTGACCGGCGATGTGCCCCGTCTGATGCAGGGCAAAGCGATCTAGGGTCAGTCCAGAACGCGCGCTTCGTCAACCAGCATGACCGGAATGCCGTTGCGGATCGGAAAGGCCAGATTGGCCGCTTTGGATACCAGTTCCTGCGCCTTGGCATCGTATTCCAGTTGCCCGTAGGTGCGCGGGCAAATCAGGGCTTCCAGCATCCGGCGATCAAATTTGGTGGGTTCGTCATTCATTGCATCATGTCCTTGCCGTCACCGGCGCGCAGTTTGTATTCGATCAGAGTGACCAACGTTTCGCGACGCGTCGACAGGGATGGCGCTTCAAGCAGGGCCTGTTTGTCTTCCGGATCGAAATCCAGCAGCATCGACAGCGAATTGACCAGCAATTCATCATCGGCGTCCTTAAGGGTTTCCCAGTCAGCAGACAGATCGCGGGCGCTGAAATAACGGCCCAGAAGATCCAGGAATCCGCTGCGTTCGAACGCTGCGTCCTTTTCCTCGCGGCCCAGATCACGCTCGAACCCGTCCCAGTTCACCTCGCATCTCCGATAGGGCAAAAAGCCCTTAACCTCGGATAGGACGCGAAACCGCGACATGCCCGACAGGGTGATCATGTACCGGCCGTCTTCGGTTTCGGAAAACTGCGTGATCCGACCGGCGCAGCCGATGGCATGCAAACCGGTTCCGTCCCGGCCCGGAACCTCGTTCGGCTGGACCATTCCGATAAGGCGACCTGACGTTTTCAGCGCATCTTCGAACATTTGCAGATAGCGCGGTTCAAAGATGTGAAGTGGCAACCGTGATCGCGGTAAAAGCAACGCCCCGGGTAAAGGAAACACCGGGATGATATCGGGAAGATCAGTTGCTTTTTTCATTCACCAAACCTAGCCCAGCCACCGCTTTAGGCAAATATCATCGAACTGAGTTTTCTGCGCCCGTTCAGCACCACAGGGTCATTCGGTTTCAACGCATCGAAGATGGTGAAAAGCTGGGTTTTTGCGGCGCTGTCATTCCATTCGCGATCCCGCCGGAATATTTCAAGCAGGGCATCAACCGCCCCCTGAACATCGCCTGCGGCATGCAGGGCCAGTGCCAGATCGAACCGTGCCTGATGATCATCCGGGCTGGCCTCGACCGCTGCCTTCAGATCATCAACCGGTCCGGCGCTGGCCGCCTGACGCGCCAATTCAAGCTGGGCATGGGCGGCTTCCAGTTCGGGCGATTTGGAAATTGCCGCAGGCGCTCCGTTCAGGATCGCTTCGGCCTGATCCAGATCATCCATCGCGATATGCGCGCGCACCATACCAGAATAGGCACCCGCATGGTTCGGGTCTTCACCCAGAACCGCGGCAAAGGTCTGCGCCGCATCCGTTGCCGCGCCTTCGGCCAGCATTTCCTCGGCGGCGTCTACCGCATCATTCAGGCTGTCACCCGGTGCTTCACCTCCGCCCGCCTTGATCACACGATCCACGAACGCCTTGATTTCCGATTCGGGTACAGCACCCTGAAACCCGTCAACCGGCTGCCCCTTGTAAAACGCATAAACGGTCGGAATCGACTGGATTTGCAACTGACCGGCGATCGCCTGCGCCTCGTCCACGTTCACCTTGACCATTTTGACCGCACCCTTTGCGGCGCGCACGGCGTTTTCCAGCATCGGGCCGAGTGTTTTGCACGGGCCGCACCAGGGTGCCCAGAAATCCACGATCACCGGGGTTTCGGCGGACGCATCCACCACATCCGCCATGAACGTGGCTTCGGTTCCGTCCTTGATCAGATTGGCATCGGCAGCAGGTGCGCCGGAAAGGTCCAGATCAATCATCTTTTCGTCCTCGCAATCATTTTTCGCGCTGTTCCTGCCTATATGAGGGCGCAGCGCGGGGAATCAAAGGTCAAAACTTGCAAAAACCGGTGCGTGATCGCTGGGTTTTTCCCATCCGCGCGCATCGCGCAGGATATGGCTGGAATGGCCTGCATTGGAAATGTCCTGTGTTGCCCAGACATGATCCAGCCGCCGCCCCTTGTCGGCGGCAGACCAGTCTTTGGCGCGGTAAGACCACCAGCTGTAAAGCAACCCATCGGGGATATCCTGACGGGTGATATCGACCCAGTTTCCGGCATCCTGTGTCTGGGCGAACTGTTCCACCTCGACCGGTGTGTGGCTGACCACTTTCAGCAGTTGCTTGTGGCTCCAGACATCGTCCTCTCTCGGGGCAATGTTCAGATCACCCACCAGAATGGATTTCTGCGGCGGTTCGCGATGGAACCAGTCGCGCATGTCGGTCAGGTAATCCAGCTTCTGGCCGAATTTTTCATTCACCTTGCGATCGGGAACATCGCCGCCCGCGGGCACATAGAAATTATGGATCGTAACGCCGTTTTCCAGACGTCCAGCAATATGGCGCGCGTGGCCAAGAGCAGCGAAATCCTGTGCGCTTGCCTCGACCATCGGCAGTTTCGACAGGATCGCAACACCGTTGTAGCCCTTGTCACCCCGCGCAACCATGTGGGTGTATCCCAGATCCGAAAAAGCATCGCGGGGGATTTTGTCGACGGGTGATTTGCATTCCTGCAAACACAGGACATCAGGCCCGTATTCGGCCAGCAGCTTGCACACAATCGGTTCACGCAACCGGACCGAATTGATATTCCACGTGGCAAGGGTAAACGACATATTGGCTGGCTCCGGTCTATGGTTCGGCGACCCTATCCGGACCTTGTTGCAGCCTCAACCCGCGCCATCGCTCCTGTCGAAAACTTTCCTTTCTTGTCACGCATCATTGGCAGACAAAAAAAGACCGGGCGCAAGGCCCGGCCAAGTCCAACAGGGAGGTGCATGTCAAGCCACCGGACATGCGCGGTATGGTTAAGACCTAAACATGACGCTGGGGTGCGTCTTTGATCTGGGTCAATAGTTTTGCAGACAATTTCTTCATGCGACCAACCGGTAACCACCCGATTCCGTGACCAGAAGACGTGCATTTGACGGGTCGGCCTCGATCTTCTGGCGCAAGCGGTAGATATGCGTTTCCAGTGTGTGTGTGGTGACACCGGCGTTGTAGCCCCACACCTCGTGCAGCAATACATCACGCGCCACAATCCCGTCTGTCGACCGGTACAGAAACTTCAGGATGTTGGTTTCCTTTTCGGTCAGCCTGATCTTGCGATCATCTTCGGTGATCAGCATCTTCATTGCCGGTTTGAACGTGTATGGCCCCAGCGTAAATACGGCATCTTCGGATTGTTCGTGCTGGCGCAACTGTGCACGGATCCGGGCCAGAAGTACCGGAAACTTGAAGGGTTTGGACACGTAATCATTGGCCCCCGCATCCAGCCCCAGAATGGTATCAGCATCGGTATCGTGACCGGTCAGCATGACAATCGGGCTTTTTACGCCTTGCTTGCGCATCAGGCGGCACAGTTCGCGGCCGTCCGTATCGGGCAGGCCGACATCCAGTATCACCAGATCATAAAGTGCCTCTTTCGCACGCTCCATGGCCTGGCTGCCGTTGCCGGCCTCGAACACATCGAAATCTTCGGTCATGACCAGTTGTTCGCTCAGCGCCTCGCGCAGATCGTCGTCATCATCCACCAAAAGTATCTTTTTAAGTTGCCCCATTTCGGCGCCTCCTGCTGCTGTTGCCTATCAAATGAGGCCAGTCCCCCCGTTCGGCAAGATTTGCTGCATCTTTTCACGCCCTCGTGTTAGGAGCGGGGCAAATGTTTCATCTTGTTGCAGGACACACTAGACTGACGCAACGACGCCAAGATAAGAACCCTGATGAGTTTTGCACCTGATATCACCGAATTGCTGGCCCGCGCCCGTGCCGATCTGCGCATGGGGGTGCCTGTTGTGCTGGTGGGCACGGAGGGTCAGGCGGTTCTGGCGATGGCTGCAGAAACGACAGACGCGCAGCGATTGGCCGATCTGCACGCTTTGGGTGGCACAGCGGTACTGGCAATCACCGCGCGGCGCGCCGAAACGCTAAAAGCACGTGCCTATGACGGTGATATCGCCCGGATCACATTGCCACCGGATGCCGGTTTGCCGTGGGTTTTGGGGGTGGCCGATCCGGCGGATGATCTGAAATCACCGATGAAAGGGCCCCTGATCGCGCAGCGTGACGGCAATGCCGCCTTGCATCGGATGGCCGTTGATCTTGCAAAGACGGCCCGCTTGCTGCCCGCCGCGCTGATACTCGACTTACCGCAGGCGGCTGATTTTGCCGCCAAAAATTCGCTTACTGTGGTGCCAGCGGTGTTGGCGGAGCCCCTGCTGGCACGATCCAGCCCGCTGCACCCGGTTGTCAGCGCGCGCCTGCCGATGGATGTATCCGAGGCGGGGCGTCTGCATATCTATCGGCCCGAAGATGGCGGCGAGGAACATTATGCTATCGAAATCGGCCGTCCGGACCGCACGAAACCGGTGCTGGCGCGTCTGCATTCGGCCTGTTTCACCGGCGATCTGATGGGCAGCCTGAAATGCGATTGCGGACCACAATTGCGTGGCGCGCTGGCGCAGATGGGGGCCGAGGGCACCGGGGTTCTTTTGTATCTGAATCAGGAAGGGCGCGGGATCGGTCTGGCCAACAAGATGCGCGCCTATTCGCTTCAGGATCAGGGGTTCGACACGGTCGAGGCCAACCACCGCCTTGGGTTTGAAGATGACGAACGCGATTTTCGCATTGGTGCCAATATTTTGAAATCAATGGGGTTTTCCTCTGTCCGGTTGCTGACAAACAATCCGGCCAAGGTGACATCGATGGAAAATACCGGCATCAGGGTGGTGGAACGTGTGCCACTAAAGGTGGGGCAAACCGCGCAGAACCGGAATTACCTGGCCACCAAGGCGGCCAAATCCGGACATATCCTGTGACCCGCGACGATCTGGTTCTGACCCGGCAGGGCGTTCGGTTTCAGGGGCAAACCTATCCCTGCACAATCGGAAAAACCGGCCTGACGGCGCGCAAGAAGGAAGGCGACGGCACAACGCCGCGTGGCGTTCATAGCATTGTGGGGATGCTGTACCGCCCGGACCGAATGGCGCGGCCCGCGCCGTGGGCCGTTGCAATCCGACCTGGCGATCTGTGGTCGGATGATGTGACAGCGCAGGATTATAACATGATGGTCAAAGCGCCCCATCCGTTCAGCCACGAAATTCTGCGGCGGGCCGACCCGCTTTATGATCTGGTGATCCTGACCAACTGGAACTGGCCCTATGCGGTTCGCGGGCGGGGATCGGCGATTTTCATCCATCAATGGCGCAGGCCATGTTACCCAACCGAAGGCTGCATCGGATTCCGGCGCGATCATTTGCGCAGGATCGCAGCGCGCCTGACCCTGCGCAGCCGTCTGATCGTGCGATAGGATCGCTCCGGAATTAGGCTGTGTCCGGTGTCCGTTCGCCAAATATGGCCGATCCGACGCGGACATGGGTGGCGCCCATTGCGATGGCCGTTTCGAAATCACTGCTCATCCCCATCGACAGACCGGTCAGATCGTTGCGCGCGGCCAGATCGGCCAGCATCGCGAAATGCGGGGTCGCATCCTGATCAACCGGGGGGATGCACATCAACCCGCAGAGCGGCAGATCAAGCGCGCGGCAGTCGGCCACGAACGCATCGGTGTCCGCGGGCAGAACACCCGCCTTTTGCGGTTCTTCGCCGGTGTTCACCTGAATGAAGATATCGGGGCAGCCACCGGTTTCCTGTGCCAGGCGCGCCAGTGTTTTCGCCAACTTGGGGCGATCAACGGAATGAATGGATTGAAACAGGTCCATCGCCTGCCGTGTCTTGTTGGTTTGCAGCGGACCGATCAGATGCAGATCAATGCCGTCGAACTGTTCACGGAACGCCGGCCATTTCGATGCGGCCTCTTGCACGCGGTTTTCACCAAAGATGCGATGCCCCTGTTCCAGCACGTTCCGGACCCGCGCATTGGGCTGCACCTTGGACACCGCAATCAGCTGTACTGCACCAGCGGCGCGGCCTGCGGCCTGTTCGGCCTGTGCGATTCGCGTTTTGATGTCTGACAGTGCCATGCGTGTACCTTTTGTTGTTCAGGACCAAAGATAACATCGTGGCACAAAAGAAAAGGGGCAAGCCCAAAGGCCTGCCCCAAATTCACACTGTCTGGTTGTTCAACTTAGAAGTTGAAGCGAACACCCAAGTCAGCAATGATTGTGTCGTTCAGACGCTGAGCAACACCACCACGGATCGATGCACCACCGCCCAGGCTGTGGTTAAAGTCGATACCGTAGCCTGTGTCTTCTGGATCGTCACCACCGTCAACATATGTGATGTAGCCTTCGACGTCTGTCGACGCGCCAACTTCAACACGGCCGGACAGAACGTAGCGGTCACCTTCGGTGCCGTTGTCAGCCCATGCAAAGCCTACGTCGGCAATGCCCAGCGAACCAACGACCGATGCGGTCAGCTCGGTGTCGCTGTCGAGGTCGGAGTCCTGCCAACCCAGAGCAAATGTCCAGTCGCTTGCTGTGTACTGAGCAACGATCGCGCGGCGATCATTTACGTCAGAAGCAGATGCGTGGAATGCGAAGTCGCCCATGGAGTAGATGACTTCAACCGCGTTCGGTGCGGAACCAGCCGAACCGGACGAGTAGTAGTCGCCGTTGACGTCATAGGCAACGTATTCGTAGCCCAGACCTGTCAAACCCAGGTCGATGACGTACTGACCGGACATGTATTCCAGAGCACCGAAGATGTTACCAACACCAACTTCAAGGTTGCCGGCACGTGCAAAGAAACGTGCGGCGTTGATGCCGTTGTCGTTTGCTTCAGCTTCGCTTTCGTTCTGCTGGATACGAACCATCGCACCAAATGTCACACCAACATCCGATTCGGTTGTTGCTGTGATGATCAGACGGTAACGGCTTTCGATGTCGATGCCGTCGTCAGAATCTGTGCCAGGAGTCCCTGCTAAGCCGGCCAAGTTATCCTCAGCAACCTTCAAATCAGCTTCAGCGGCGACAACGGCTGCCAAATCTCCCGGAGTAGCTGTACCAGAGCTAACAGCATCATTATAGGTCGTCTGAGCCGCAGCCAGATCGGCCTTCTCTGTATTCACAATAACCTGAGCACCATCGATCTGAGTTTGGTCTGTTGCTGTACCAGGTGTACCGGCTGTGCCTTTTGTTTCTGTGTAGATCGCGCCGAAACGGCCGTAGCCGCCGAACGTAACGTCTGCTGCTGCGACACCGGCGGTGGCGACCAGAGCAGTCGTAGCGAAGAGAACCTTTTTCATAGTCTTTTCCCTCGGTTTAAAAAGTTACGCCCAAACCGGGGAATCCGGTGAGGGTATGGATGTGTCTTTCGCTTGGATTGGCCCGCCTTGGCAAGGATTGGGCGCATCATGATCGCAAAGTGGTTCAGGATGGTGCAGCTTTGCCACAGTCGGTTTTGGCATGCCGCAGCGGCAAATTCGCTGCATCTGTGCTGCATCTATCATGTATCTGCGTTGTATCTGCACTGGCAAACACGCGCCATCGCCCGTTATGCAACGTGACATAGCCCTTGCCCCCTTTCGGCGGCTTGGGTAGGACAGTAGCAAGAAAAACACGCGGAATGCATGGGGCAAGTGGAATGAAACACCAATCAAAGCTCATTCTGATGGCGGCAGGTGCGTCATTATTTCTGCTGTCAGCATGCGGCGGCGGCGGTGGCATTGGCCGCGTCGGGCCGGAAAGCACCCTGAACAGCGAAGCGCCCCCCAGCCCGCTGGACAATGAAAACCCGCCCAGCGCACAGGAATCAGATACTGTCTGGGCCTATTTCAACCAGCCATCGACCGAAAATTCCGTTTCGGTCAACCGTTACATCTGGAATGCCTCACTGGAAGTGCTGAATTTCCTGCCTATTCAGTCGGTTGATCCGTTCACCGGCGTTATCGTGACGGGATATGGCACGCCGCCGGGTGGCGGGCGATCCTATCGCGCGACGGTTCTGATCGATGATCCCGCACTGGACGCGCGCGCGCTAAGCGTTGCGTTGCAGACCAGCGGCGGCGGTTCGGCCGATCCGGCCACAGTGCGCGCCATAGAAGACGCGATCCTGTCGCGCGCGCGACAGTTGCGGATCGCCGACGGCAAATTCTAGGAACAGCGCCGCCATTGTACTGGCATCCATCTGAAACTGACATTAAGAAAGCGCCGGGCCTGAACGCCCGGCGTTTCCCGTAAAGGACCAAAGACATGCCCCGCTATTCTGCCGCCGAGATCGAAGCGAAATGGCAAGCCGCCTGGGACAAGGCCGGTATTTTCACCGCCACGCGCAGCGCGGACAAACCTAAATACTATGTGCTTGAAATGTTTCCCTATCCGTCGGGGCGCATTCACATGGGGCATGTGCGCAATTACACGATGGGCGACGTGATCGCGCGCTATAAATTGTCGACGGGGCACAATGTGCTGCACCCGATGGGATGGGATGCCTTTGGCATGCCTGCCGAAAACGCGGCGATGGCCATTGGCGGCCACCCCAAAACATGGACCTATGACAACATCGCCGACATGCGCGCCCAGATGAAGCCGCTGGGCCTGTCCATCGACTGGTCACGCGAATTTGCCACCTGCGACCCCGAATATTACGGCCAGCAGCAGGCGCTGTTTCTGGATATGCTTGAGGCCGGGCTGGTCTATCGCAAGAACGCCGTGGTGAACTGGGATCCGGTCGACATGACGGTTCTGGCGAACGAACAGGTCGAACAGGGGCGCGGCTGGCGGTCTGGCGCGCTGGTGGAACGGCGCGAACTGACGCAATGGTTCTTCAAGATTTCCGACATGGCCGAAGACCTGCTGGGTGCGCTGGACGGGCTGGACAACTGGCCCGCCAAGGTCAAGCTGATGCAGGCCAACTGGATCGGCAAGTCGCGCGGGTTGCAATTTGCGTTCTCCACGATTGATGCGCCCGACGGGCACGACCGGATCGACGTGTATACCACGCGCCCCGATACCCTGATGGGTGCGTCGTTCATCGGAATTTCGCCCGATCATCCTCTGGCCAAGCATATGGAACGCGAAAACGCGGATATTGCGGCGTTTAACGCCGAATGCCGCAAGGGTGGCACAACGGAAGAGGCCATTGAAACGGCTGAAAAGCTTGGTCTGGACACCGGAATCCGGGTGCGTCATCCCTTTGATACCGCTTGGGAATTGCCGGTTTACATCGCCAACTTCATTTTGATGGATTACGGCACCGGCGCAATTTTCGGCTGCCCCGCCCACGACCAGCGCGATTTCGATTTTGCCACGAAATATGAACTGCCGATCATTTCGACCTATCTGCCATCCAAAGACAGCCCGGATGAACTGTCCGAGGCATTTGTGCCCTCCAAGACCGAGCAGGTGTTTTACAACCGCGGTTTTGCAGGTGATGCATGGCAAACCGGAAACGACGGCGTCGAGACTGCGATTGCCTTTTGCGAGGAGAACGGCGTTGGTCAGGGCGTGACCAAGTACCGCCTGCGCGATTGGGGCCTGTCGCGCCAGCGCTATTGGGGTTGCCCGATTCCGGTGCTGCATTGCGACACCTGCGGCGTTGTCCCCGAGAAAAAGGAAAACCTGCCCGTCGAATTGCCGTTTGATGTCGATATCAACACGCCCGGCAATCCGCTGGACAGGCATCCGACATGGCGCAATTGCACCTGCCCGTCCTGTGGCGGCCCGGCGCTGCGCGAAACCGATACGATGGACACATTTGTCGACAGTTCATGGTATTTCGCACGTTTTACCGCACCCGATGCCAAAACGCCCACCAACATGGACGATGCGGCCTACTGGATGAATGTGGATCAGTATATCGGCGGCGTCGAACACGCGATCCTGCACCTGCTTTATGCCCGGTTCTTTGCCCGCGCCATGCACCTGACAGGACACCTGCCCAAATCGGCGGTAGAACCGTTTGACGCGCTGTTCACCCAAGGCATGGTCACCCATGAAATCTATGCCACACGCGACGAAAAAGACCGTCCGGTCTATCACTTGCCCGAAGATATCGAGTGGACGGAATCGGGTGCACGTTTGGGCGCTGACGGTCCCATGGTCGAAGTGATTCCGTCGGCCAAAATGTCGAAATCGAAGAAAAACGTGGTGGATCCGGTCAGCATCATCAAGAATTACGGCGCGGACACCGCCCGCTGGTTCATGCTGTCCGACAGCCCGCCCGAACGCGATGTGGAATGGACCGCCGCCGGTGCCGAAGCGACATATAAACACCTGTCGCGTGTCTATCGCATCACCACGGATATTGCCGCAATGGCCGATAACGGGGCAAACCCCGAGGATGACGCCCTGCTGCGCGACATGCACAAGGCCATTCACGAGGTTACGACCGGCATCGAAAGTTTCGGCTTTAACGCGTCGATCGCGCGGCTTTATGCGTTCACCAACACACTGGCCAAATCCAAGGCCGGTGCGGCCGTACAAAAACAGGCTGCGCGCACGCTGGTGCAATTGATGTCACCGATGACACCGCATCTGGCCGAAGATGTCTGGGCGCAACTGGGTGGCGAAGGGCTGGTTTCAACCGCGCCGTGGCCAGTGGCCGATCCGGCGATGCTGATCGACGATACGGTCACGATGCCCATTCAGGTCAACGGCAAGCGGCGCGCCGAAATCAGCGTTCCGCGCGATATGGACACGGCAGAGGTTGAAAAAACCGCGCTGTCAGTAGACGCTGTGCAAAGGGCGCTGGACGGGGCCACGCCCAAAAAGATCATCGTTGTCCCTGGCAGGATCATAAACGTTGTTGTTTAGCCGCCGTCTTTTCATTCCGGGTCTGGTGCTGTGTCTGGCATCCTGCGGGTTCACGCCCGTTTACGGCCCGAATGGTGCCGGAACCGCGCTGCAGAACCAGATAACAGTGAACGAACCGCAAGACCGGGACGATTACTGGTTCACCCAGCGGTTCGAAGAACGCATGGGCCGTTCGGCAAATGCAAAATATGATTTGGTGTATAACATTTCGACAGTCGAACAGGGCATTGCCGTGAACCAGGAAGGCAATATCGAACGCTATGACGTTTTGGGGCGCGCCACATATGAATTGCGCGATGCGGCGACGGATGCGGTTGTGTCATCCGGCGATGTCGAAAGCTTTACCGGATATTCCGCAACCGGCACGTCAGTTGCCAGCCTTGCTGCCGAACGGGATGCAAGGGAACGTCTGATGATCATTCTGGCCGACCTGGTGGTGACCCGTTTGCAAGCCACGTTTAAGCCCGCGTCATGAAACTGTCCCCCCGAGAGGCACCGGGCTATTTCGCCAAACCCGATCCGGCCCGCACCGGTCTGCTGATTTATGGCGCGGACGCGATGCGCGTGGCGCTGAAACGGCAACAGGTCATTGCTGCGCTGGTCGGCCCGACGGGCGAGGAAGAAATGCGCCTGACCCGCATTCCAGCCGGCGATTTGCGCAAGGATCCCGCCCTTTTGCTGGATGCGATCAAGGCGATCGGGTTTTTTCCCGGTCCACGCGTGGCTTTTGTGGAAGAGGCCAATGACACCATCGCCGAAACAGTTCTGAGCGCTCTGTCAGAATGGCAGAACGGTGACGCACAGATTATTGTCACGGCAGGTACGCTCAAGGCGACATCGAAGTTGCGCAAGGCGTTCGAGGCCCACAAGAACGCGTTTGCCGTTGGTATCTATGATGATCCGCCCACACGGGAAGAGATTGAAAAGACGCTGGGGGATGCGGGCATTGCGGCCCCGTCCGGCGATGTGATGGCGCAGATCACGGCCCTGGCGCGCGATCTGGATCCGGGTGATTTCCGACAGACAATGGAAAAACTGGGTTTGTACAAGCGCGGCGACAGCACACCGCTGAGCGGTGCGGACCTGCTGGCCTGCGCGCCCACATCGACCGAGGCAGCGCTGGACGATGTTCTGAACATCGTGGCCGATGCCAAGCAGGGCGAAATCGGCCCGGTGCTGCGCAAGCTGCAATCACAAGGGGTGAACGCCGTCAGCCTGTGTATCGGCGCGATGCGTCACTTCAGGGCGTTACATGTCGCTGCATCCGATCCGGGCGGGCCGGGCGCTGGCATCAGCAAGGTGCGGCCACCTGTGTTCGGGCCACGGCGCGACCGGATGGTGCGACAGGCCCAAAGCTGGGGCGTGGCAAATCTTGAGACGGCGCTGACGCTGTTGACCGACACGGATTTGCAACTGCGTTCTGCCGGACAGAATGCACCCGCACTGGCGCTGGTCGAACGGGCCCTGATCCGTCTGGCGATGCTGGGCAACCGGCGAAACACATAGGAGAACGCAATGTACGAACTGATCGGAACCGTCAAAAGCCGCGCCTTTCGCGTTATGTGGATGCTGGAAGAACTGGACGAGCCCTACACGCATGTCGATACCGGCCCCCATTCGGATATTGTCAAAGCGGTGAACCCGTCGGGCAAGGTTCCGGTATTGCGCGAAGGTGATGCAGTGCTGACCGACAGTACGGCCATCATCACCTATCTGGCGGACAAGCACGGCAAACTGACCTATCCGGCCGGCACGCTGGAGCGCGCGCGTCAGGATGCGATGACCCATCAGATACTGGACGAGGTCGATGCGCTGTTGTGGACAGCGGCGCGCCACGGGTTCGTGTTGCCAATGGAATACCGTGTCGCGGGGATCAAGGATTCGCTGAAATGGGAAATGGCGATCAATCTGGACCGGATCGCGCACCAGCTGACAGGCGCGTTCCTGATGGGCGACAAGATGACCCTGCCCGATATTGTGCTGACCCATTGCCTTGGCTGGGCCACCACGGCCAAATTTGATCCCGCACCCGCAGCCTTGCGCGATTATCTGGATCGGATGCGGGCGCGCCCGGCCTATCTGACCGCGCGCCAAGGCGCCTAAACCGGATCGTATTGCGCGGCGGCCTGTCCGGCCCAACGCCCTGTCGCAAGGCAGGCGGTCAACAGGTAGCCGCCTGTCGGGGCTTCCCAATCCAGCATTTCGCCCGCGCAAAACACGCCGGGTACATCCCTTAGCATCAATGTGTCATCCAGCGCGGAAAAGGGCACGCCACCTGCTGTTGAAATGGCTTCGTCCATCGGGCGCAACCCTGCATAGGGAATGGTCAGGCGTTTGATCAGGTGCGCCAGTTGCGCCGGGTCTGCGGGCAGTGGCCTGCCGAATTCCTGTAGCAGCGCGATCTGTGGCTTGCCAAGTCGCAGCGCTTTGCGCAGGTGGTTGGTGACACTGGTCTTGCCATGCGGACGAGACAGGCGGGCGACGATCTTTGCAACATCCCAATCCGGCAAAAGATCGACGTGCAACGGTGCACCGGACCGCAAGTGTTTTGACAAGGTGTAGATACCGCCGCCTTCCAGCCCCTGCGCAGAAATAATCGCCTCCCCGCGCGAGACGTAATCCCCGACATTCCAGGAAATTCCTTTTAGTGCCTGGCCCAGAACAGACGCCATATGTTCAGACCATGGTATGTTCAAACCTACATTGGCGGGTTGAAACGGGGCCAGCGGCACGCCTTTTTCGGCCAGAAATAAAGCCCATGCGCCATCCGAACCCAGACGTGCCCAACTGGCGCCGCCCAGTGCCAGAACCGTGACGCGCGCCTGAAGCTGCTGGCGCCCGTCAGGTGTTTCAAACACCGGAACGCCATTTTCCCACCCCTGCCAGCGCCAGCGCGTGTGGCGAACAACGCCCAACCCGTCCAGACGCGCCAACCATGCCCGCAACAGCGGCGAGGCCTTCATCGCGGTCGGGAACACCCGGCCGGTTGATCCGGTGAACACGTCCTGCCCAAGGCCACGCGCCCAATCCTGAACGGCGTTTGCATCAAAGGCGCGTAAAATGAGGTCTAGGGGCGGCGCCGCCTCCTCGTAGGCGGCCAACAGATCGTCGGGAGAAACATCCTTGGTCAGGTTCAGACCGGATTTTCCCGCCATCAGAAACTTGCGCCCGAACGAGGGCTTGGCATCGCAGATTGTGACAGACCGACCAGCCACAGCCAGCATTTCCGCGGCCATCAATCCTGCGGGTCCTGCTCCGATGACCAGTGCATCCGTCATACGCTTTTGGTCCGGACTTCGCCTTTGAGTTCGACAACCCGCTGCGGGAAAGGAATTTCGATGTTGGTGTCTTTTAATGCGTTCAAGATAAGGAACAGGACGTCAGATGTGTATTTGTTTGGCCCGTCATCCAGTGCGACATAGTCGCCAACGGTCGCCTGGCCTTCCAGCAGCAGAATGACACCGGATATGAAATTGGCCGCGATCTTTTGCAGACCAAAGCCAAGCCCGACACCGATCGCGCCGCCCAGAACGGCAAGCGAGGTCAGTGAAATGCCCATGATGTTCATCAACAGAATGAACGCGAGGCCGAAAATCGCGATCTCGGCGGCTTTCACGGCCAATTGACGGGTGGCGGGGCGCAGTTCCTCTTGCTGGCTGATCAATGCGGCAGATTGATCGTTCGACCAGCGACCCAGCCAGAACAGCAGACTGCCCGCAATCAACCCACGGACCAGCGCCATCAGCGACAGGGAAATGTTGCCCAATTGTACATTCATAGCCGAAAGGCCGCCTATCACCTCGTCCAGCAGCCCGACAGCATGCAGGGCGGCAACGGGCAACAGCACGTATTTTCCAAGGACTTTAAGAAACGGGTCCCTGATGACTTCGCGCACAAGTATGCGCGCAGCCAGAAACAGGAAAACACGTTTGCCGAACGCGATCACGGCACCGCTGTCAAACAATGAGACAACAACACTTTCGCCAATTGCGGTGAACACATAGGCAAGCACCGGCAGTAAAAGCGGCACGAACCCCAAAAAGAACCGTCGGGTTGCGGCGATGATACTTGTCTGACCTTCCGGCGGGGTCAGAAAACGGGTTATGGCGGGGCGCAACCTGCGCACAGCCAATACGGCCAGCAAAAAGGCCGCAATCAGCAGTCCGAATTGTGACCATGCTGCCGGGCTAAGCAACCAGCCCTGCGCCAGTTCCCATCCCTGCAGGGCATAGCCCGCGACCTGCTGCACAATCTCGGGCTGGCTTTGAAGATCGAATTCCATCGAAAGATCCTAGTTAGAACAAGTGCACCGTTTAAACACTTTGGGCCTGGCTGGCCGTGCAAAGACCTTTGATGCCGGATGCGATTTCGGGCTTGGCTGCCAATGTGTCGGCGGCGATGCTGCGCGCGGTATCAAGCAATGCGTCATGTGGAACAAGTTGATCGACAAGACCAAAGGAAAACGCATCCGCCGCCGAAATTTTTTGCCCGCCCATCAGGATCAGCTTGGCGCGGGCCGGCCCGATCAAGGCCGCCATACGCGCGGGATCGGACGGTTGCGGCAAAAACCCCAGTTTCATTACCGGATAGAAAAAACGGGCTTCCGGCACTGAAATGCGCAAATCGCACGCCAGCGCCATCCCCATCGCGCCGCCCGCCAGCGTACCGTTCAGCGCCGCAATGCTAAGCCCCGGCAACGCTGCAATAGCTCCGGACAAGCGTTCCCATATACCGGATGTCGCCAGGCCGGCGCGCGCCTCTTCCAGATCGGCACCGGCGCTGAACACGTTGCCCTTGCCCGTCAGAATCAGAACCCGCGCATCCTGTGCGGCTTCGGCGATGTCGGCCAGTTGGCCAAGCATGGTATGTGTCAGCGAATTGGCTTTGTCGGGCCGATCAATGGTGGCGATCCAAAGGCCACCATCCTTGTGCAGCCGGATCATTCCAGCCCCACCTTTTTGCGGATATCTTCGTCACGCAGGGAAATTTCACGGCCAAGCCAGTCGTTTGCATCCGCGCTGCACATCCACAAAAGCGCGCGGGCGGGCCAATCGGCGGGGATATGCACATCCCAGTCCAGCTGACTGACGGGGTTCACACCGCTGGCCTTGATTTCGCGCTGCATTTCAGTGGCCACGGTACCGGGCGACAGGCCGATCGCGCGAATGCCCTTGTCGGCGGATTCCAGATCAACACACCGCGTCAGCATCGCAACGGCAGCCTTGGAAGCGCAATAATGGCTCCATGCCTCGACAGGGCCATGCGCCGCGCCAGAACTGATCGTGAGGATTGACCCGCCACCGGCGGCTTCCATCACGGGAAGCGCCGCACGCATGCCGTTAAAGACACCTTTCAGGTTGATATCGATTACGTGACCCCATGCCTCGGGGTCGGCTGTGGACAGGTGGGAAATCGGCTCGATCACACCGGCATTGTTGATCAGCACATCCAGCCCGCCGAAGGTCTTGACTGTCGCGTTTACCGCGGCCTCAACCTCCCAATAGCGGCTGACATCGCAGGGAATGGCCAACGCCCGTTCGCCGATATCCTGCGCCAGAGCGCCAATCGCGTCCTGACTGCGCGCCACAAGCGCCACATTGGCCCCGGCCTCTGCAAAAACACGGGCGGCGGCGGCACCGATGCCGCGGCTTGCACCTGTGATCATTACCGTTTTGCCTGTCATGTTCATGTGTCACCTATCTGTCATTGCCACCGCACCATTATGTGAACGGCCCCAAAGTGGTAAACCGCACATCGGCAAGGGTCCAGCCCTTGCTCTCTTGACCATTGATTGCCATAGCCTGGACATAGAAGCATCATTTGACCGAGAAAGGGTTCACAATGCTTATTTCAAAACACGTGGGCACTGCCAGTGCCCTGGCCCTTATTCTGGGCACTCAAACCGCCTCTGCCGATGTGACCGCGCAGGATATCTGGTCGGACTGGCGCGGATATCTGGAAGGCATGGGATATAGCGTTGACGCGAATGAATCGTCATCAAGCGGCGTTCTGACGGTTTCGGATATCACAATGTCGATGGTCATGCCCGATGATGAGGAAACCGTGGCGATTGAATTGGATACGATTTCTTTCGCTGAAAACGGCGATGGCACCGTATCCATCCAGTTTCCCGAGGTGATGCCGATCAAGATCACCGGTGATGTCGAAAGCGGATCGCCGGCCACTGCACAAATCGATTATTCACAATCCGGGTTCAACATGGTCGCATCCGGCGCGCCCGATGACGTGACGTATACCTATAGCGCGGATCGCATTGCGATGGCGCTGGCCAGCCTGAATGTCGAAGGTGAAAACGTTTCCGAAGAAGATGTGCGGTTTCGTGTGGATATGGCCGACATTGCCGGCACCCATGTGATGAAGACCGCAGATGTCCGCACATACAATCAGGCCAGCAACATTGGCACGATTTCGTACGAGTTGGACGTGACCGACCGCGAAAACGATGGCCGCGGCGCGTTCAAGGGAACCATCAACGGGATCACCGCAAACGGCAACGGAACATTGCCATTGGTGCTGGACAGCTCTGATGTGGCAGCGATGTTCAAGGACGGTTTCGCGTTTGACGGCAGCTTTGATTATCAAAGCGGCAATTCGGAATTCAACGTTCAGGATCCCGTGGATGGCAATTTCAGCGGTACCACTTCATCGCAGGGCGGTTCGCTGGCGGCATCAATGGACGGGGAAACACTGTCATATGATGTGACATCGCGCAATTCGGCGATCAACGTCACCGGCGCGCAAATTCCGTTCGGGTTGTCGGCCACGATGGACGAAACCCTGTTCAAATTGTCCGTGCCAATTGCAAAATCCGACGAAGAACAGGATTTTGGTCTGGCGATCACATTGGGCAATTTCGCAATGGATGACACGTTGTGGAACATGTTTGATCCGTCCGGTGCGCTGCCGCGCGATCCGGCAACCATCAACATTGATCTTGCGGGCAAAGCCAAGGTTCTGGTTGATTTCATGGACCCCGATGCCACCGCCGCGATGGAAGCATCTGGCACCGTTCCCGGAGAGTTGAATTCGCTTGAACTGCGCAATCTGCTGGTCTCCGTCGCCGGCGCCGCGCTAAGTGGCAAGGGCAGCTTTACCTTTGATAATACACAAGAGTTCAACGGGATGCCGAAACCGACCGGATCTGTCGATCTGAAACTGGTCGGTGGCAACGGGCTGATCGACAAGCTGGTCGGCATGGGCATGCTGCCCGAAGAACAGGCGATGGGCGCGCGCATGATGATGGGCTTGTTCGCTGTTCCCGGAGAAGGTGCCGATACACTGAATTCCAAGATCGAAATCAACGATCAGGGCCACGTTCTGGCCAATGGACAGCGCATTCAGTAAGGGTTTCAATCACCCCTGAAAACAAAGGGGTCGCGATCCTGCGGCCCCTTTTTTTCATATCCCATTTTCAGATTTATTTTCCGTCCCAGCCCGCAAGAAGCCCTGGTTTCGCAGATGGGTTTGTTGCCACATGGCGGGCCAACGAAACATCGCCTGTGTCAGTCCTCTGGTTTCGTCCGCGATTTCGATGGCGACCGAAAGCGGAGTTGGCCAATTCGGATCAAGAGTTGCTTCGACTTCACCGGGGCAAAAATATAACTGGGCGTGGTGTTTGGCTGCAAGATGCCGCATCCGTTCGTTTTCCCGAAGACACGTCATGTACAGCGTTTTGACGCCCCGATTTCGGGCGAACGCAATAACACGCTCGAACAAGGCATCGCCGATGCCCCCGTTCTGCCAATCCGGTTCAACGGAAAACGCGGCTTCGGCCATTGCGGGCCAAGACCGGTAGAGACCGCGCAATTCCGCAATTGCTCTGAGGGTACCGCTGCTGAAGGCGCCACAAACGATGCTGTCGTAACGCAGAATACGTCGTGCATATGCCTTGACGCTCTCATCGTTGACAGCACCGCCAAAGCGGACACGCCGCGTTTCGGCGTCAAGTCGTAGAAGGTGATTGCTGATCGCTTCTTGGTCAACGGCCCAAAGTCGGCGAATAAGCAGATCATGCGCTGTGTCTGGGATCATGTATCCGCTCTCCTGACCCATTAGATAGCCGCTCCTTCCGATAAGAACAGAATTGCATGACAAATTATTCTGCGTTGCAGAAAACTTGCGCGATTTCCCGCCGTGACGCCGTGTATTTGATCACAGAGCGCGTTCGAAACAGGCCAGACCCTGTCAGATGAAAAGACTGCGCCATGCTTGCATGACACTCCTTTCCATCCTGTCCCCTTGCGGGTGGGGGCCAGCGGCGCTACCTCGGGATTGGAAACGGTAAAGGCAGAACATGACCCGATCTTTGGAGCAACTGACGAACGATCTTTTGCAGGCCGCGCAAAAGGCAGGCGCGGACAATGCGGATGCAATGGCCGTGCAGGGCACATCCGTTTCGATCGATGTGCGTGCTGGACGGCTGGAACAGGCCGAACGGTCCGAAGGTATCGATATCGGGTTGCGGGTTCTGGTGGGTCAGCGGCAGGCCAATGTGTCCGCTTCCGACACGCGGCCCCAGACCCTGACGGAAATGGCACAGCGCGCCGTTGCAATGGCACGCGAGGCGCTGGAAGATCCGCATATCGGTCTGGCGGATCCTGCGGAACTGGCGCGTGACTGGGATATTTCTGCACTGGAACTGGCCGATCCTGCGGCCGAACCCGATCCGGCGGAATTGCAACAGGATGCCGAGCGCGCCGAAGCGGCGGCACTGGGTGTCAGGGGGGTTACGCAGGTGCAATCCGCATCCGCGGCCTATGGCGCACGTCAGGTGCATCTGGCGGCCACAAACGGGTTTTCCGGTGGATACAGCCGCACGGATCGCGCGATATCCTGCGTTGCCATTGCAGGTACCGGCACGGGAATGGAACGCGACTATGACGGGGACAGCCGCCTGTTCCAGTCCGATTTGCGCGCCCCCGAAGATATCGGCGAAACCGCCGGCACCCGCGCACT
This sequence comes from Sulfitobacter sp. JL08, assembly GCF_003352045.1. Taxonomy (NCBI): domain Bacteria; kingdom Pseudomonadati; phylum Pseudomonadota; class Alphaproteobacteria; order Rhodobacterales; family Roseobacteraceae; genus Sulfitobacter; species Sulfitobacter sp. JL08. The sequence continues at coordinate 89,140 of NZ_CP025815.1, read as the reverse complement.
GGCCCGGATCGGCGCGGTACAACCCCCGACCGGCTCCTATCCGGTGCTGTTTGACGAACGCATTTCGTCGTCTTTGATCGGGCATCTTCTGTCCGCGATCAACGGTATCGCAATTGCGCGTGGTGCATCCTGGCTGCGCGATGCGCTGGGCCAGACGGTTTTGCCGGCACATCTTTCGCTGGTTGAAGACCCGCACCGTATCCGGACATCCGGATCGCGCCCATTTGACGCCGAAGGTCTGGCCACCAGACCGCGCAACATCATCGAAAACGGTGTTTTGACCGGATGGACACTTGATCTGGCGACAGCGCGCAAGCTGGGCATGGTGTCCACCGCAAACGCGGCACGCGGTACATCCGGCCCGCCTTCACCGTCAAACTGGAATGTGGCACTGACCCAGGGCACCCACAGCAAGGAAGACCTGATACGCGATATGGGCACCGGGCTGCTGGTAACATCGATGATCGGGTCTACGATCAACCCGAACACGGGTGATTATTCGCGTGGTGCCGCCGGGCTTTGGATTGAAAACGGTAAAATCAGCCATCCGGTCAATGAATGCACCATAGCCGGAAATCTGCGCGATATGCTGGCCCGCCTGATCCCCGCCAATGATGCACGCACGCATCTGAGCCGCGTGGTTCCTTCGCTTCTGGTAGAAGGGATGACCCTTGCCGGAAAGTGATCTGAACCTATTGATCAACGCGGCGCTGGCCGCAGGAGACATCGCAACGGAATTCACCGGTGCCGATGCGGTCAGATGGGACAAACCGGATGGTGCCGGCCCCGTTACCGAAGCCGATCTGGCAGTGAACGACATGCTGGAACGCAGATTGCGCACCGCCCGGCCGGGTTACGGCTGGCTGTCGGAAGAAACCGAAGATTCCGCCGCACGCCTGGACAAGGATACCGTATTCATCATCGATCCGATCGATGGCACCCGCAGCTTTGTCGAAGGATCGCGCACATGGGCGCACGCCCTTGCCATCGCGCACAAGGGTGTTGTCACGGCAGCCGTTATCTACCTGCCCTTGCGCGACAAGCTTTACAGTGCGGCGCAGGGGCAAGGTGCCTTTCTGAACAATCAGCCCATTCATGCGACAGACACTGCCGATCTGGCCGGCGCGCAGGTTCTGGCCGCGCGCCCGAACCTGTCCGAAGTTCACTGGCCACGCGGTGTTCCGCAGATCACACGGGCCTATCGCCCGTCACTGGCCTATCGGCTGGCACTGGTCGCCGAAGGGCGGTTCGATGCCATGCTGACCCTGCGCGACAGCTGGGAATGGGATATCGCCGCAGGTCATCTGATTCTGAGCGAGGCTGGCGCCATTTGTACCGACAAGACCGGCGAGCAACTGCTGTTCAACAACGCCCGGCCTATGTTGAACGGCGTTGTGTCGGGCGGCATCGCCGTTCACAGCCAGATCATGACGGCGCTGGGACATGCCCCCCGCCCTGCTGCTTGACGCGACAGGCCAATTCCGTAGGTTGGCGCACAATCGAAACACTGTAACCAAAGGGACACGCGATATGACCCAACGCCTGCATCTTGTCTTTGGAGGCGAGTTGGTCGATCCAACCCGCAATACGTTCAAAGACGTCGACGACATCCATATTGTCGGCATCTTCCCCGATTACGACAGCGCCTATAATGCGTGGAAATCCGAAGCGCAGCGCACGGTCGACAACGCACATATGCGCTATTTCATCGCGCATCTGCACCGCTTACGCGATGAAGAGGCCGAAGCGTCTTCGACCGAAGAACTGGAATAATGGCCGGATGGCGCGATCTCTTAGCCTAGCGGCCTATCGCGCATATATGAAGCGTGGGCCCGTTCCCGATTACACACCCGTCAGGCCACGCCCAAGGGGGGAACTTGTCTGGGCGCACGCCACCAACCCCACGCGTCTTGTTGCGCTTGCCGATCTGACCGGTCGGCTGGCCGCGCAACGAGGCGCGATCACGATCCTGATCACCTATGACCCGGCGCTGGTCAGCCAGAAACTGATCGACAAGCTGGCCGTTTCCCACAAAGAGATCATCACCGAAGCCTTGCCCGCCGATCATCCTGCTACCGTAACGCGATTTCTGGACCACTGGGCCCCCAATGTCTGCTTGTGGACCGGAGGTTTCTTGCAGCCCAACATGGTGTTAAACGCGGCCGACCGCAAAGTGCCGCTGTTTCTGATCGATGCCAGCGAAAACGGCTTTGACAGCCGCAAGGAGCGTTGGTTTCCCGAGGTGACACGGCAACTGGTCAAGTGTTTTTCCGTGATCATGGCGCAATCGGATACGGCGCGCCAAAGACTGTTGAAACTCGGGTTGCCCCCGAAATCTGTTGAACTCACCCCCTTGCTGCGTCCCGGAGGTCAGGCGCTGCCCTGCAACATGGACGAACTGGATGATCTGGCGAACCAGTTGGCCGGGCGCCCGATCTGGCTTGCCGCCGATGTGCAGCGGGACGAAGTTGATCTGGTGCTTCAGGCACACCGAACGGCAGCCCGTCTGGCCCATCGTCTGCTGTTGATTCTGGTGTCGGCATCACCGAATGAAAAACTGGCCGATTATGTTGCATCGCAAGGCTTGCGCGTGGCGCACTGGGCACATGGCGGCACGGCTGACGAACTGACACAGGTTCTTGTGGTTGATAGTCCCGAAGATCTTGGCCTGTGGTACCGGCTTGCGCCGCTGGCGTTTGTTGGTAGTTCACTGGTGTCAGGTTATGGCGGGCGTGATCCCTTCGTTGCTGCGGCGCTTGGGTCGGCAATCCTTTATGGACCGAATGTGGGGGATCATCTGGATTCTTATTCCCGCCTTGCATCGGCGGGGGCCGCGCGCATCGTCAAGGATGCTGACGGGCTGGGAACATCCGTCCTGCGATTGATTGCACCTGATCTTGCTGCGTCAATGGCGCATGCCGGGTGGGAGGTTGTTTCAGAAGGCGCTGAACTGACCGACCGTGTGGTCGATCTGATGCAGGACGCGCTGGACACGGAGACATCGCGATGACGCGACCGCCCGGTTTCTGGTATTCGTCTGGCGGCTGGCGATCGGCCCTTCTGGCGCCGTTGGGGGCGATTTACGCCAAGGCGACAGCACGGCGTCTGGCAAACGGAACGCCAGAAAAAATGAATGTGCCGGTGATCTGCGTCGGCAATCTGAACGCGGGCGGCACCGGCAAGACACCAACGGTGATTGCCCTGATCGAACGGCTGCGCAATCTGGGCCATGTGGTGCATGTGGTGTCGCGCGGCTATGGCGGTACGCTTGCCGGGCCGGTTCAGGTAGACCCCGCCACCCACAAGGCGCATCAGGTCGGAGACGAACCGCTGTTGCTGGCAGCGTTCGCTGAAGTCTGGGTGTCACACGATCGCGCGGCAGGCGCGAAACGGGCGATTGAAGCAGGGGCCAGCATCGTTGTACTGGATGACGGATTTCAGAACCCCGCGCTAAGCTATGATCTGGCGCTGGTGGTGGTCGATGCAGACAAGGGGTTTGGCAATGGCAAATGCCTGCCCGCTGGCCCGTTGCGCGAACCGGTTGAAACCGGTCTGGCGCGCGCGGATGCCGTCGTTTCAATCGGCACGGACGAGGCACAGGTGCGGTTCAGACAACGTTGGGGGGCCAAACTGGCCTTGCCCCATATCACCGGCGCTCTGGTTCCTTTGAACACGGGCATGCAATGGAGCGACGGGCGCTATCTGGCATTTGCCGGGATCGGGCATCCGGAAAAGTTTTTTGCAACCCTGCACCAACTTGGGGCCGAACTGGTGCACGGCGAAGCACTGGATGATCATCAGGAACTGACGCCGACCCTGATGCGCCGGCTGGAGGCTGACGCGCTGCAGCAGAATGCGCAACTGGTCACGACGGAAAAGGATGCCGTCCGCTTGCCGCCCGAGTTCCGCAGGCAGGTGATCACGTTGCCGGTGCGTCTGGTTCTGGATGACAGCACTGTGCTGGACGAAATGCTGGCGCGGTTTCCCGCACCCTGAAACGCTGTTTCTAAGATGGGGCAAACAAATTTCATCCCGCGCCCAAGGATTGACCAAGCGCATGCGTCCAACAAAGGTGATGCGAATGGATGCAAGCGACGACGATCTGGCCATGGCGGCCGCAGGTGGCGATGGAGCCGCGTTTGCGGCGCTGTTGGCGCGGCGCTATGACGGGCTGTTCCGGCTGGCCTTTCGCCTGACCGGATCACAGCACGAAGCCGAAGACCTGACACAAGATATATGCGCCGCACTGCCCGCGAAATTGCGGGCCTTTCGCGGCGATGCCAAGCTGACCACGTGGTTATATCGCGTTGTCGTCAACGCGGCCCATGACAGGCGGCGCAAACGCGCCAGCCATACACGCGCGGCGGATGGCTGGGGCGATTGGGAATTGAACCGTCGAGGCGCGGATGCCGATACTGCGCGCCAGATAGACTGGTTGACGACATCCATGGCTTTGCTGCCGGACGATCTGCGCGACACACTGGCACTGGTGCTTGACGACATGACGCATCGCGATGCGGCCGCCGTTCTGGGTGTGTCCGAAGGCACGATCAGCTGGCGTATTTCCGAAGCCAAGAAACACCTGCGCGCCCTGCGCGAAAAAGAGGATCAGACATGAGTGATGATCTTGACGACCTGAAGGCGGCAATGAAGGCCGCGACTCCGGCACCTGATGCCGCAACGAAGGCTGCGCATCTGGCGCTGGCACAGGAAAACTTTGCCCGTCTCCAAGGATCACCGGCTGTGAGCCGTCCTACACCCAATCGCCCGCTTTCGGGCCTTTGGACAGGGATGAAAACAATGCTGGACAGAATGACATCGCGCGGTGGACTGGCCGCGACAACCGCACTTGTCGCCGCTGCATTCGTGGTACTGACGCCTTTGGGGGATGATCTTTTGCAGCCTCCTGCACCGGGTCTTGTCCCGGTTTCGCAAGCGCCCGACACATCAGGCAACACGACACTGGCAAACAGGCAGCGGGCTGAAGCAGACAGCGTGGCCCCCGCCGCAGCACCCAAGGCGGTTGGCCGCGAACAGGAGGACAGCGATGGTATCGTTGCCTTGACGCAAGCACCGCAAGCCGAATTGCGTGCGTTCTCTTCAGATCAGAGCGTAACACTGCGGGAACAGCCTATTGCGCCAGAAATGCAGCCCGACAGCGAAACCTTTGCCAATGCGGCATCCAACCCGGTGCAGATTATGGCTGAAACCCCGGTTTCGACGTTTTCTGTTGATGTCGATACCGCGTCTTATGCGGTTGTGCGCAGTGCGCTGATGAACGGGGTTTTGCCAGAGGCGGATGCGGTACGGGTAGAAGAAATGGTGAACTATTTCCCCTACGATTACGCGGCCCCGACAGGTGATGCCCCGTTCCTGCCCACCGTGTCCGTTGCCCGAACACCATGGAACCCGGATACGCAACTGGTGCATATCGGTATTCAGGGCGCGCTGCCCGATGTGGCAGACCGCCCGCCGCTGAACCTTGTGTTCCTGATCGATACATCGGGGTCGATGAACCAGCCCAACAAACTGCCGCTGCTGAAACAGTCGTTCCGTCTGATGCTGGGCCAGTTGCGCGCGCAGGATCAGGTGGCCATTGTCACCTATGCGGGCAGTGCAGGGCAGGTTCTGGCCCCGACAGAGGCCTCTGACAGCAGCACAATTCTGGCCGCTCTGGACCGCCTGGATGCAGGCGGATCAACGGCGGGACAGGCCGGATTGCAGCAGGCCTATGCACTTGCCGACACTATGGCGCAGGATGGCGAAGTGACCCGCGTTGTGCTGGCCACCGATGGTGATTTCAACGTCGGGCTGTCCGATCCTGAAGCGTTAAAGACATATATCGCGCAGCAACGTGACAGCGGCACATATCTAAGCGTTCTGGGCTTCGGGCGGGGCAATCTGGATGATGCGACCCTGCAGGCGCTGGCGCAAAACGGCAACGGACAGGCGGCATATATCGATACGCTGGCTGAGGCGCAGAAGGTTCTGGTGGACCAGTTGACCGGAGCGTTGTTTCCGATTGCGAACGATGTGAAAATTCAGGTTGAATTCAATCCCGTCGAAATCGCCGAATACAGGCTGATCGGTTATGAAACACGCACCTTGCGGCGCGAAGATTTCAACAATGACGCCGTGGATGCGGGTGATATTGGTGCAGGACATACCGTGACAGCACTGTACGAAGTGACCCCGGTCGGATCCCCTGCACAGCTGAGCGAACCGTTGCGCTATGGCACATCGGCACCGGGTTCTGACACTGGCGAACTGGGATTTCTGCGCATCCGGTACAAATTGCCCGGCACAGATGAAAGCCAGCTGATCGAAACCCCGATCACAGCAGACGGACCGGCCATGCCGGACACCGGTTTTGCGATGGCGGTTGCAGGGTTCGGCCAATTGTTGCGCGGCAGTGTTTATCTGCACGACTGGGGCTATGGCGATGCCATCGCGCTTGCCAATGCCAACAAGGGCGCGGATGAATTCGGCTACCGCAGCGAAGCCGTCCGTCTGATGCGGCTCGCGCAAAGCCTGAGCGGGGAATAAGGAAACAAAAAACACCCGGTCGCAGAAACGACCGGGTGTCCGAGGGTAAGACCTTGGGGTCAGGTCTTAGTTGACGGCTTTCGCGTCAACCACGTCAGCCTCGACCGCCTTTGTCGAAGCAATTTCAATGCGACGCGGTTTCAGGGCTTCGGGCACTTCGCGCTGCAGATCAATGTGCAGCATCCCATCGGCGTGGGACGCACCTGTGACCCTTACGTGATCGGCCAGATGAAACCGGCGTTCAAAGGCGCGTGTGGCAATCCCGCGATGCAGATACGTCTTTTCTTCGCCGCTGTCCGCCTTGTTTGCGGTCACGATCAACGCGTTTTCCCTTACTTCAACGCCCAGATCGGCATCTGAAAATCCGGCAACCGCGATCGAAATGCGATACGCATCGTCGGCCGTTTTTTCGATGTTGTAAGGCGGATAGCTGGGTTGCGGCGCTTCGTTGGTCATCACGCGATCCATCAGATCGGCGATCTGGTCAAAACCGATGCTGGCACGGTGCAGCGGGGCAAAATCAAAGTTTCTCATGTGTCGTCATCCTCTTTCTGAGCGAGTACGAATTCAGTTTGACCTTCCCATTCGGGACAGGCCGGTTTGTGCGAAAGCCCTTATTTGGCACTTTCACATCATTAATCTGGGAATTCGCTGTTTCGCTTTCAAGGGTTTCAGGGTTTGACGAATTTCGCCCCGGTCCCACTCCGGTTGTCGCCTACTGTCAGGCGGCGCACACTGGCCGTCGGGCGCTGTTGCTGTGCGCGCAGCTCACGCTTCAACCGGTCAACCACCGCGGGCAGCGACATGCCGACCGCCAGTTTCTTGCCGTTCATGATCGTCATGCCCGACACCACCGAAACGATACGCCCGCGATTGCCCACACGCGCGAAAACCGGTGCCCCGGAAGACCCGAATGTGACGTTGCAATCAAAGGCCATCACATCATCAAAATTTCCAAGCATCCTGCACTCGCGTTGGCGCGACAATGCTTCGGCGCGGCCCTGACCATAAGACACAACGCTGACGGTTGATCCGGCCGCTGCGCCCTTGTGCAAAACAAAGGGGTTTGCCTCGGTGCTGGTGATCGCATCGCGCAAGCGCAACAACGCCACATCATGACGCACGTTTTCGCCGTCAAACGCGCCCTTCGGATCATAGCCCGAATGCGCCGCAATCTGTGCCACAACCCGTTCCGCAATGGCTGTGCCATCGCGCAAGCCTGCCCGAAATATCAGTTGATCGGCCTGGACCAGTTCTTTGGTTTCGGGGTGGTACACACAATGCGCCGCCGTCAACACAAGATCGGATGCGATCAGGGTGCCGGTGCAGAACCCGGCCCCGGCCATATCAATCCGGCCAACTGCTTCCCATCCCAGCAGATCCTCGCGATCGCTCAATCGCGCCAGCCCGCTGGTCTGGGCCATCGCCAGACCGGCAATCATGCTGCACACCAGCGCAGACAGAACGATCCGAAAGCCCGTCATGGCTTGACGAATTTGGCACCTGTATCATTTCTGGTGCCACCAACAGATACGCGCTTGACGACCGGCCCCGCCGGTTGAAACACGCCTTCGCCAGCGGCCAGTGCCGCCTTTAACTGTTCAAGGGGTTCGGTCAATGCAGTGCCCAGCGCAACCTTGGTGCCTTCCACTTCGGCCTTGGCCGACACAACAGACACGATACGCGGGATGCCCTGCTCAAAGGTAAAGATCGGTGCGCCGGACGACCCGAAATCGACATTGCAGGTCATGACAAGAACACCTTCCTGCCGTGCCAGCACACCGCACACCTCTTGCAGCGACGGGGCTTCAGACCGGTCTTTGGCGTAGGATACCACGCCGACGCGGTCGCCTTTTTTCGGACGCGCGGCGGTTGCAAATGGGGTTACCGTGGTATTGCGGATCGGGCGTTCCAGTTCCAGAAGGGCGATATCGTTGCGCACCCTGATGGATGATGCCGCATCGTCATAGACATATTCGGGATGCACCACGGCGCGCCGCACCTTGCGATAGGCCGAGGCCCGCCCGTTGCGCCAGCCTGCAAGGAATTCGACCGTCTCGTGGTTGATGCGTTCCTTGGATACCTTGTTGAACAGGCAATGCGCCGCCGTCAGTACCAGATCGGGCGCGATCAGCGCGCCGGTGCAAAACCCAGTGCCATCGATATCCAACCGCCCGACGGCTTCCCATGCGCGGCCATCATCCACCGAATCCAGACTTCGCAGCCGTGCATCCTGCGCAAAAGCTGCGGTGGTCGTGACCAGCGCCATAAGTGAGATCGACATCCAACGCCGCACGCGCGTCTCCCTTTTCGTTCGGGTTTGAACTAAAGACGACTTAAGGCAAAATTAGGGCGTCCACGCGGCTTCTAGCGCAATATGGGCACTTGGGGAACGCGTTTTCCCTCTTGTTCCAGCGCTGGTGGCTTTGGCCCGCCTGTGGCCCAATCCAGCAATTCGACAGTGTGGACAATCGGAATGTCCGTTGCTCCGCCGATCTGCATCATGCAACCGATGTTTCCGGCCGCAATAATATCGGGGCTTCGCGCCTCCAACGTGCGTACCTTGCGCTCTTTCAACTGCTTGGAAATCGCAGGTTGCATCAGATTGTAGGTGCCCGCCGACCCGCAACACAAATGGCTGTCGGCAGGTTCCACCACTCCAAATCCCGCCTTGCGTAACAAATCTTTTGGAAACGTCTTGATCTGCTGGCCATGTTGCAGCGAACAGGCGGCGTGATAAGCCACGATCAGGCCCTTGTCGGCGCCGTCGGGCATCTCAAGCTGCATCAGCAATTCGGACACATCCATGGCGATATCCGCAACCCGCGCGGCATCCTTGGCCAGCGCATGATGACGGAACATATGGCCATAATCCTTGACGGTGGTGCCACAACCGCTGGTGTTGATCACGATCGCGTCCAGACCGTCGCCATCCATTTCCGCCGCCCAGGCGGTGATGTTTTTCGCCGCCGTTGCATGGCTTTCATCGGTCTTGCCCATGTGATGGGTCAACGCACCACAGCATCCTGCCCCCTTGGCGATCACCACGTCGCATCCCAGCCGTTTCAAAAGCCGGATCGTGGCATCATTGATATCCGTGTTCAGCGCCTTTTGCGCACAGCCTGTCATCAGCGCCACCCGTTTGCGGCGCGGGCCCTCGGACACAAAGGTTTGCGGGTCATCATTTCGGCTGACCGGCGGGATCACCTTGGGCGCCATTTCCAGCATCGCGCGCAACCGCGCATCCGGCATCAGACGGGCAAAGGGCCGTCCGATCTTTGCCCCCAGCAGCGCAATCCGGAACCGCATAGGATAGGGCAGAATCCGCGCCAGCACCCAGCGCAGGGCGCGGTCGCTCAGCGGGCGTTTATAAGTGTTTTCAATATATTCACGGGCATGATCAACAAGGTGCATGTAATGCACGCCGGACGGACAGGTTGTCATACACGCAAGGCAAGACAGGCAGCGGTCGATATGCTTCACGGTTTTTGCATCCGGAACGCGGTTGTTTTCCAGCATGTCCTTGATCAGGTAGATGCGGCCCCGCGGGCTGTCCAGCTCGTCCCCCAGAACCTGATAGGTCGGGCAGGTCGCGGTGCAGAATCCGCAATGCACGCAGGTACGCAAGATCTCGTTCGACCGCGCAATCGCCGGATCGCTCAACTGTTCCGGGGTAAAGGTTGTCTGCATCCGCTCAGCCCTCTTGACGGGGTTGCATCAACCCGGTGTTCAGAATGTTTTTCGGGTCGAATTTGGCGCGCAGGCCCGCCGTAATGGCTTCGATCGGGGCCGGTTGGGGCTGGAATGTTCCCAATCGTGCCTTTGTCTCTGCGCTGGCACGCACAAGGGTGGCATGGCCATCATACGCCCCCAGACTGGCCCGTGCATCCGTACCTTCGGGCGTCAGCGCCCAGATCAATCCGCCGCCCCAGTCGAACAGAGTATCGGTTGCAGACAAGGCCGCACTTAGCTGCGGTCCATCAGAAGGTTTGCACGAAACCCGCCAGACATCGCCTCCAACACCGTGAAAGGGCGCAACATCGCGGATCCCCGTCCACATCGCATCGGTTTTTTTAGGGTCCGTTTCCACGCGTGCAGCGCCATAACCCGCCAGCAGGTCCACCAGTTTGCCCGACCGGTATTTGACCGATCCCTCAAAGCCTTCAATCCGGATCATTGTGACCGGCTTTTCTTCGAGCCCGCGCGGCATATGCGCCGCGCCCGATACTTCAAACGGTGATCCCAGCGCGTCAGACATGGCACGCACCGCCTCTGCATCGCTCAGTCCGTCAATCATGATGCAGGCCACAACATCGGTGCGCGGCAGAACCTTCAGCGCCACTTCGCTCAATACGCCCAGCGTGCCATAGGATCCGGTCATCAGTTTCACCAGATCGTAGCCGGTGACGTTCTTCATCACGCGACCGCCGTTTTTCAGGACCGTCCCGGCCCCGTCGACAAACCGGACCCCCAGCATGTAATCGCGCGCCGCGCCTGATTGTATCCGGCGCGGACCGCTGACATTGGCGGCGATCACTCCCCCGATTGTGGGCTCGCCGTCGGTGCCCAGCAAAGCGCGATGATCCATCGGTTCGAACGGCAGGCGCTGGTTTTCCTTTGCCAGTGCCGCTTCGATTTCACTCATGCGTGTCCCGGCCTTGGCAACAATGGTCAACGCACCCGGTTCATACAGCTCAATCCCCGACAGGCCGGACACCGACAACGGCGCGCCCTCTGCGGAAAAGCCGCGGGTGCCGCCGCCGGAGATCGCCAGCGGTGCGTCCGCAGTCGCGATGATGTCGGCCAGTTCGGCCTCTGTCTTGGGGGTCATTGTTTCATCTTTTCTGAAATACTTTGGGGGTCCGGGGGCAACGCCCCCGATTATTCGGCGGCCAGCGCAGGTTCGCGCCGCGGCGCCGAGACCGCCAGCGGGAACACTTTAGCCGGGTTCAGCAGCCATGCAGGATCAAACACATCCTTGATCGCCATCTGCACTTCCAGATCGGCGGCATCGTACTGGTCCAGCATCAGATCACGTTTTTCGATCCCGACACCGTGTTCGCCGGTCAGGCACCCACCAACTTCGACGCAAAGGCGCAGGACATCTGCCCCCATCGCTTCGCACAGTTCCAGATCACCGGGTTTGTTGGCATCAAACAGGATCAGCGGGTGCATGTTGCCGTCACCTGCGTGAAACACGTTGCCCACTTGCAGACCGTATTGCGTACCCATTTCACCGATCCGGCGCAGAACATAAGGCAGCGCGGATACGGGGATCGTTCCGTCCAGGCACATGTAATCGTTGATCTGGCCAATCGCGCCAAAGGCCGATTTGCGACCCAGCCAGATTTTCGCGCTTTCTTCGGGCGATTTGCTTTCGCGCAGTTCGACCGGATTGTGATTGCGCGCAATCTGCATAATCACGCCCAGTTGTTCGTCAATCTCCTGCGGTGCGCCTTCAACTTCGACGATCAGAAGCGCCTCGCAGTCGGGGTATCCGGCCTTGGCGAACTTGTCGGTCACTTCGATGCACAGCCGGTCCATGTATTCAATCGCAACCGGCAACACGCCTGCCTTGATGATGTCCGAAACGCAGGCACCCGCAACTTCGGCACTGTCAAAACCCATCAGGACGGGCCGCGCACCTTCTGGTTTGGGCAGAATACGCAGTGTCGCTTCGGTCACGACGCCCAGTTGCCCTTCGGAGCCGCAGATCACACCCAACAGGTCAAGCCCGCCGGCATCCATATGGCTGCCGCCCAGATCGACAATGCTGCCGTCCATCAACACCATTTTGACGCCCATCAGGTTATTCGTGGTCACGCCGTATTTCAGGCAATGCGCCCCACCGCTGTTCATCGCGATGTTGCCCGCAATCGCGCAGGCCAGCTGGCTGGACGGATCCGGCGCATAGAAAAAGCCGTTTTCCTCGACCGCGCCGGTCACACTCAGGTTGGTGCGGCCGGTCTGCACGCGGATCACCCGGTTGGCATAATCCGTTTCGATCACGTCGTTCATGCGGGCCACGCCCAAAATGACGCTGTCAGCGGTGGGCATCGCGCCCCCGGCCAGCGATGTGCCCGATCCGCGCGGCACCACAGGCACGCCTTCCTGATGGCAGATGCGCAGGACGTCGGAAACTTCCTGGGTATCGGCGGGCAGAACGGCCAGAAGCGGCGGGCATTTATAGGCGGTCAGAGCGTCGCATTCATAGGCTTTGGTTTCCGCGGGATCATCAATCACTGCATCGCGGGGCAACACCTCGCACAGGCGTTCCACCAGCCGTGCCTTGCGGGCCAGAATTGCGGGGTTGGGTATTGGCATTTCCATCAGCGATCTCCCTTTGGTAAGAAAATATAACCAATTTCTGCATCTGGCAAGTTTTATCGTTGGGCCTTATGGTTTCTCCATGACATGGACAGACCGCTTTGCCCTTTTTTCAACGCTGGATATCGTTGCGCTGGTGTTGCTTTTCGCGGTGTGGGCAGGTATCGACTGGATGATCGAGCATCCGCGGGCGCGTCACCCGTCGGTTTCCACACTCATGGCCGGTTTCAGGCGGGAGTGGATGGTGCAGATGGTTGGGCGCGATCCGCGGATATTTGATGCCCAGATCGTCGCAAGCATGCGACAGGGTACATCGTTTTTTGCCTCGACCTGCATGATTGCGATTGGTGGCGGTCTGGCGTTGATTGGCAATGCCGAACGCGTCGCGGGACTGGCAAACGAGTTGACCCTGGAAACCGATCCGACATTTGTCTGGGAGGTCAAGCTGCTGCTCATGCTGCTTTTTGTGACGAATTCCTTTCTGAAATTCGTGTGGTCGCACCGGTTGTTCGGGTATTGTTCGGTTCTGATCGCGGCGGTGCCGAACGATCCAAAAGACCCGGATGCCTTTCCGCGCGCATCACAGGCCGCAGAAATCAGCATCACCGCCGCGCGCGGCTTTAACAAGGGCTTGCGGTCGATCTATTTCGGATTGGCCAGCGCGGCGTGGCTGTTGGGCACGATCCCGTTGATGGTCGCCACTGTGTTGACTTTTCTGGTGCTGTGGCGGCGCGAATTTGCGTCCAGATCGCGCAGTATTCTGCTGGCAAATACAACCCGCACACAGACGTGAGTTTACGTACTGCCAGAACCTGCTAGAACCGCCTCATGAAACGCGCCTTGTTTACAGTTTTTATGTTGATCAGCACGTCCGCCATGGCGGATCCAACGACGATTCAGGCCGTCACCGCCACCCAGACAGGTGGAGCGTGGCGATTCGACGTGACAGTGAAACATCCGGATACCGGCTGGGATCACTATACAGACGCATGGCGCGTTCTGGATATGAACGGGGCCGAACTGGGGATGCGGGAATTGCATCATCCGCATGTCGATGAACAACCCTTTACGCGGTCCCTGTCCGGTGTGGCCATTCCCGAAGGCACCAAACAGGTTCAGATACAGGCGCGATGCTCGGTCGATGGCTGGTCGGGCAACACCAAGACCGTCAGGTTGCCCTGACCTTTATTCCCGGTGATAGGGCCCACCCGACAGAATGGATGCAGCCCGGTAGAGCTGCTCTGCCAACATGACCCGCACCAGCATGTGCGGCCACACCATTTTGCCAAAGGACAGGCTGAAACCGGCATCCTTGCGCAATTCGGGATCGATCCCGTCTGCCCCGCCAATCACAAAGGACAGATCGCTGCGCCCGCCATCACGCCACTGGCCCAGTTTGGCGGCGAATTCGGGGGATGACATGACTGTGCCGCGTTCATCCAGCGTGCATATCAACGCGCCGGCAGGCATTGCGCGGCGCAGCAAGGCGGCTTCTCCCTGCATACCGCCCCCTTTGCGATCGTCCACTTCGATCACCGCAGCAGGCCCCAGCGCCAAAGCGCGACCCGTGCGGTCGAACCGGGTCAGGTAATCATCGATCAGGGCGCGTTCGGGGCCCGTGCGCAGCCGCCCGACTGCGCAAATCTGCACCCGCATCTGATCAGCTTAGTTGGTGGACGCAGCGGCGGCTGCCGGCATCCACATTTTTTCCAGCTGATAGAATTCCCGAACTTCGGGACGGAACACATGCACAATCACATCGCCTGTATCGATCAGCACCCAATCGCCGATGTCCTTGCCTTCGATCTTGCTAAGCCGGCCAAATTCCTGCTTGAGGGAATTCACCAGCTTTTCAGCAATGGATGACACCTGACGGGTCGAACGACCGGAACAGATAACCATGAAGTCGCCAATGGCCGTTTTACCGCGCAGGTCAATCTGCACGATGTCTTCGGCTTTGTCTTCTTCAAGTAAGGTTAGGATGCGTGCCAGCAGTTCTTCACTGCTTGGCTGGGCTTGGGCGGCCATCAAAGAGGCCCGTGTATTCGCGGCAGCGGCCGCGTCTGCGTGGATTGACAGGACATTGTCCTCCTTAAAACGCGCCGACAGACCCCCGGCGCTGGGGATACAGGTAACGTAGCAAGCCGATCATGACATTTCAATGAAGCAGTGGTGCATCGCCGCCGCAATGACGTGACGATTGTCGCAAATTTGCAGCCCTGCCGTCAGCGCGCGCCATATGCCTGAAGCCACAGGGCATCAAGTTTTGCAAGCGCCGGAGCACTGAGCCGGTCAAAATCCTCCCAGTAGCGGCCCGACGGCACGAAATAGCCGAGGCTGGTTTCGCATTCGTCCGCCCGGCTGATAAGCGCCTGATCCAGCGTGATAGGGGCATCAGACAGCGCGGCCAGATCGGACAGTCTGGCGCGTGGAAACAGCAACTGGGATGGGTCACGGGACAGGTTTACGCAATGACATCCGGCTTGCGCAGCTTTCAGCGCCAGCCGCGCGGATTTCGACGGCAGATGTTGCAACGTCACATCGGCGCGCAGCGGATCGGCGGTACCGGTGCCATAAAAATGGGTGGGGCCGCTGGCAGGATAAACCATGTCACAGCCCAGAAATGCCAGAACCTTTGGCGCGAGCGTATGCAGCGCCCAATAGGCCGCCGTGAACGCCATTGTACCACCCGCATAAACAAAGCCGCCCAATGCATTCTGGGCCGCCACATAGGTATCGGCGGTAATGATCTGCTGCGTCGGCTGCAGGGTGCCGGGCCTGCGTTCTGGCGGAAAATCTTCGGGGTGGATCAGGAAATCCCAATCGGCGCGAATTTGCCACGCGTTGTTGATTGCGACGATCCGGTCAAAGTGACGGTCTTGGGGCGCGGCGCCCCACTGGCTGGCCTGAACGGCGTTCGGGCCACTTCCCAAAATCAGAACGATGTTGTTTCGCATTGTGGCTCCGCCCGCTTTCAGACCCGACAAGTTAGGGCCGTCGGGGCGCGAAGCAAGGATTAATCCAAGGCTTTGGCGACAGCCTTGTCATCATCCCCCAGCAAGCGCACCTCGCGTTGGGGGAACGGGATCGAGATGTTATTGGCCTGGAATGCATCCCAGAGCGACAGATACACATTGCCACGCACATTCGTCAGGCCCGATGTCGGGTCACTGATCCAGAACCGCAGGATATAATCGACGCTGCTGTCGCCAAATCCGACGATGTGGCACACAGGCTTGTTCGGAGAAATCAACACACGCGGCACGTCTTCTGCCGCCTTGATTGCGATCTTGCGCACCTCATGCGGGTCACAGCCGTAAGACGTGCCGAAATAGATATCCAGGCGGACAAATTCGTTGGAATGGGACCAGTTGACCACCTGCCCGGTGATCAGGTCTTCGTTCGGGATCAGGTATTCGCGCCCGTCGCGGGTTACAACCGATACATAACGCGCGCCCAGCGAGTTGATCCAGCCAAAGGTTTCGCCCAGCGATATCACATCGCCCGGTTTGATCGACTTATCCAGCAGGATGATGACACCCGATACAAGGTTCGAAACCACCTTTTGCAGGCCAAAACCGATACCAACACCTATGGCACCCGACAGCACGGCCAACCCGGTCAGATCAAAACCAACCGCTTCGATTGCGGCAAAAAACGCGATCGCGTACAGGGCGGCCTGAACCGCCTTGATGCCCAAAACCTGCATTGAAGGCGAAATATCTTCGTTGCGGCGGATCGAACCGGCGATCAGGTTGGAAAGAATGCGCGCGGCGGTGAACAGCGCGCCCACGATCACAAGAGCTGTGATCAGCGTCAGAACTGACAAACGGAAATTGCCGAATTCTACGGCGATGCTGTCCAGAAAGGTGAACACTTCGTCGGTCACGGCCAGATAATGCAGCGTGGCATAAATCCACAGGCCCCAGATCAGCAAACGCCGCAGTGAACGGTTGCGCACCACCCGGGCGGCAAATGCAATGAACAGCCAGACTGTGACCAGAGTGGCGACAAGGCCAATCATGTAACTGCGCGACGGCCATGTCAGTTGCTGCATTGTCAGAAAAACGAACCATGCACCGATCGCGAAATAGATCAGGACCAGACGCCGCCGGATCTGAACCAGTGTACGCAAACGCCATTTGGGCCAACCTTCACGGCTGCGCGCCCAATTTTCGACCATGGGTTCGGTGACGATCCTCAGCAGATAGGCCAGCGCAAACAGGCCAACAATGATCAGAAGCTGGTTTTGCCGCCATCCCGGCGTAATCAGACCCTGAAAAAAGGCAACGACGTCCATCCAGACAGGCATCAGAACCTGACTGAGGTCCATCGGAACATCAAGCTGTGGTGTAACAGGATTGCTTTGCGGCTCCATGCCCTTGCCTTTTTGTAGCAGGTTGGCACGGCCATGGCCTTGCAATCAAGCCATTCACTGACCTGACCGGAAAAGGATCAGCCGGAAATGTGCAACAGGTCGGCGATCTGGTGGATCACGCCCGCACCGGTTTGCAGCGCGTCCGGGGACTCGTCCGAAAACAACGGGGCCTGCGCCTGCGCTGCAAAGGCAAGCCCAATCAAGAGGCCAATCAGGCCCAGTTGGATTGTTTTGAACATCACTTGCTTCCTGCTCTTGCTCGAATTGCTCTATTTGGCATCCATTGCACAGAAAACAAGGGGCACGCGGCCCTTGATAGAATGGGGCGACGGATGTATCTGAACGATATGACACTGGTATTCGATCTGGATGACCGCGCGCGCCTGCGCGAACGCTTTTTCGGGGCGACCCGCACGGTTTGGGCGCGGGCCTGAGCGCGCTTCGTTTCGACACCACCCCTTGCATGATTTGATACGGGAGAGGACCCATGTCCCCCAAGACACTTTACGATAAAATCTGGGATGCGCATCTGGCCCACGAAGCTGATGACGGAACCTGCCTGCTGTATATAGACCGCCATCTGGTTCACGAAGTAACCAGCCCGCAGGCCTTTGAAGGGCTGCGTATGGCAGGACGTACTGTTCGCGCGCCGGACAAGACCATTGCCGTGCCCGATCACAATGTGCCCACGACGCTGGACCGTGCCAAAGGCATCGAAAACCCTGAAAGCAAAATTCAGGTCGAGGCTCTGGACAAGAACGCCAAGGATTTCGGAATTCATTATTATCCGGTTTCCGATATCCGGCAGGGCATTGTGCACATTGTCGGGCCGGAACAGGGATGGACGTTGCCCGGAATGACAGTGGTGTGCGGCGACAGCCACACAGCGACGCATGGCGCGTTTGGTGCGCTGGCCCATGGCATCGGCACATCCGAGGTTGAACATGTTCTGGCCACGCAAACCCTGATCCAGAAGAAATCCAAGAACATGAAGGTTGAAATCACCGGCGAACTGCGCCCGGGTGTGACGGCCAAGGACATCACAATGGCTGTGATCGGGGCCACCGGAACGGCTGGCGGCACCGGGTATGTGATCGAATATTGCGGCGAGGCGATCCGCGGCCTGAGCATGGAAGGCCGAATGACGGTCTGCAACATGGCGATCGAAGGCGGCGCGCGTGCCGGACTGATCGCACCGGACCAAAAGACATTTGATTACTGCATGGGGCGCCCGCACGCCCCGAAAGGTGCCCAGTGGGAAGCCGCGCTGGCATGGTGGAAAACACTGTATTCGGACGATGACGCCCATTGGGACAAGGTTTTGACCATCAAGGGCGAAGATATCGCCCCCCTTGTCACGTGGGGCACATCGCCCGAAGACGTGCTGCCCATCACCGCATCCGTTCCCTCGCCGTCTGATTTCAAGGGCGGCAAGGTCGGCGCGGTTGAACGTTCGTTGGAATATATGGGCCTGACAGCGGGAACCCCCCTGTCCGAGGTCGCGATTGATACCGTGTTTATCGGGTCGTGCACCAATGGCCGTATCGAAGATCTGCGCGCCGCTGCCGCAATTCTGAAGGGAAAGAAAATCAAAGACGGTCTGCGGGCAATGGTTGTTCCCGGATCGGGCCTTGTGCGCGCCCAGGCCGAAGAAGAAGGGCTGGCCGATATCTTCAAAGAGGCCGGCTTTGAATGGCGCCTTGCGGGATGTTCCATGTGTCTGGCGATGAACCCGGATCAATTGTCACCCGGCGAACGCTGTGCGGCGACATCCAATCGCAATTTCGAAGGCCGTCAGGGGCGCGGAGGACGGACGCATCTGATGTCACCCGCCATGGCCGCCGCCGCCGCCATCACAGGACGGCTGACAGATGTGCGAGAGTTGATGTAATGATGCAGTATCAAAACATTCAAAAAGGAACGACGCGATGAAAATTTGGGTTAAATGGCTGATCCTCGGGATCATTTCGGTTGCCTTCGGTATCTTTGTACTGGCCAATCCTGTGGCTGCTTCTATCGCCGTGACCACGCTGGCCGGCATCATGTTCGTCTTGTCCGGTGGTTTCCAGATCTGGGCCGGCCTGTCCGAAGAAGGCACGATGGCCAAAGTACTGGGCATCGCACTGGGCGTGCTCATGATCCTGCTGGGCGGCTCGTTGCTGTTCCATCCTCTGGAAGGCGTTATTTCGCTGGCCCTGCTGGTTGGCATTCTGTTCGGGGCAAGCGGTGTGTCGCGTCTGATCACCGCATTTCAGATGCGCGAAACGCCATTCTTCTGGATGATGCTGATATCCGGCGGAATTTCCGTTCTGCTGGCTGGATATGTCTTCGCCAATTTCTCGGCTCTTGCACTTAGCCTTCTGGGCATTTTGCTGGGAATCGAACTGCTGATGAACGGTGCCAGCCTGATCGCGCTTGCTTTCTTTTTGCGCACCGCCAAGGGCGCAGTGCGGGACAAGCTGGAACAGCGTTTCACCAAGTAACCCAAACAGGGGGGCGTGGTTCGCCCGCCCCCTGACGGAGACACGTAAATGGACAAATTCACCACCCTGACGGGCATTGCAGCGCCAATGCCGCTGATCAATATCGACACCGATATGATCATCCCGAAACAGTTTCTGAAAACCATCAAACGGTCCGGCCTGGGCGTAAACCTGTTTGATGAAATGCGCTATGACGACAATGGCGGCGAAATTGCAGATTTTGTACTGAACAAACCGCAATATCGCGAGGCAGAAATTCTGGTGGCGGGCGATAATTTCGGTTGCGGTTCTTCGCGCGAACATGCGCCATGGGCCATCAAGGATTTCGGCATCCGCTGCGTTATCGCGCCCAGCTTTGCAGATATCTTTTACAACAACTGCTTCAAGAACGGCATTCTGCCCATCGCCCTGCCGCAAGAGCAGGTGGATGTTCTGATGAAAGACGCCGAAAAAGGTGCAAACGCGCGGATGGACATTGATCTGCAAGCGCAGACTGTCACCACGTCCGACGGCGAGGTGTTCCATTTCGAAGTGGATGCCTTCAAGAAACACTGCCTGATGGAAGGTCTGGATGATATCGGCCTGACACTGGCCAAGGCCGCCGCCATCGACACGTTCGAGGCACAGGCCAGCACCCAGCGCCCCTGGGTCTAGAATCGTCCGGGCCGCTGAACGTCATCAAAAAGCGGCCCGGACCCACATTTATTCACTTTTTTGAACAATGCTTGTATGTGGTTGCGGCTCAACCACAAGATGTTGTCTATCGCCTTATTTTTGCACCATTAATGATGCAAAGTCGCACCAGTTCCTCCCTGAATTCGCCGTAAATATTATGTCTTTTTAACCACGACTTGAGGACTGTGGCGAAAGAAGGCAAAAATTGGGCAAAAATGAGGCAGGTCGCCACAATTGGCGCAATCAAGGTGGAAACGAGGTGCAAAAAAGCACTCGGCCTTTCCAGTTTGAGGGGTTCGGACAGTGATAGCACGACTAACAGGCGCAATTATGCGCGCGGTTCTTGTTGCTTTGGTGATTGCAACGCCAGCGCTGATGTTGCCGTATGTTGCCGCAGATGCAACGCAGATGATCGCCTTGTTCGCGATCCTGGCTGCGGGGCTGACATTTGTAGAGTACAACTCAACCTTTCCCAGCATAGTCGAATTCCGCGATGCGCCGCCGTTTAACCGGCTGCGTTTTGTAACCCTGTTTGTGACGGTGTTCTGCCTGACTGTGATCAGCAAAGGCAAAACTGACCCGACGGCGATGACCAATGCGCTGACATCCATCGGAACGATACTGGGCAACGCCATCGATTTTCCCTATTCGCCGGTGCGTCTGGTTGTATTGATGCTGCCGTCTGACGCGCCCGAAGCGGTCATTGCGTCGGTGCGCACTGCCGCCGGTCTGGCCTATCTGATTTCTCTGATCGCGATGACACTGTTTCTGGTGCTTGTCCGTATCCTTGGCTGGCCTGCACGCAATGGCGCGTTCAACGTCTGGATCAACCTTCCACTGTTCGATCCGACGGCTGGTGGCGACGTCCTGCAAAGGTTGCAGCGCGACAGTCGCGTGAACATCGCGCTTGGCTTTTTGCTGCCATTCCTTATTCCTGCGGTGGTCAAGGCGGCGTCTGATCTGATTGATCCGATCACGTTGGAAAGCCCGCAAACCCTGATCTGGACAATGACCGCATGGGCCTTTCTTCCTGCAAGTATGATCATGCGCGGCATCGCGATGGGACGGGTCGCCGAGATGATCCAGGAAAAACGTCGTCGTGCTTACGCCGATGCGGAAGACATGCAGCCCGCCTGATTTTAGGTGCGGCCTGTCTGATGGCCGCCTCTTTGCCGATCCGTGCGGATCCGCTGCGTGTGGCCACTTTCAACACCGAACTGGGTCGTGACGGTCCGGGCTTGCTGCTTCGCGATATCGCGCGCGGCGATGACCCGCAAATCGCCGCTGCTGCACAGGTCATCGCGCATATCGACGCCGATATCATTCTGTTGCAGGGTATTGATTACGATCTGGACGCGCTGGCGCTGAACGCCTTTGCCGATATCGTGGCCCGGGCAGGTGCGCCCTATCCCGTTCGTTTTGCGCTGCGACCCAATCGCGGAATACAGACCGGTCTGGATATGGATGGTGATGGCCTTACCGGCGGGCCGGGCGACGCGCAGGGATTTGGCGATTTTTCGGGCGCAGGAGGCATGGCGATCCTGTCGCGGCTTCCGGTACAGATGAACGGTGTAAAGGATTATTCCGATGTTCTGTGGCGTGACCTGCCGGATGCATTGTTGCCCACAATAGACGGCACCGCGTTTCCCAGTGCCGAGGCGCAGGCGCTGCAACGGCTGTCGTCCTCCGGGCATTGGGTTGTGCCGTTCACGCTGCCCGACGGGCAGAGCCTGACCATTCTGGCCTTTCACGCCGCGCCGCCGGTATTTGACGGGCCAGAAGACCGGAACGGCCGCCGCAACCATGACGAAATCAAATTCTGGCAGCATTATCTGGAAGGTGCTTTTGGCCTGCCCGCAACGGCGCGGTTTGTTCTGATGGGCGATGCCAATCTTGATCCGCTGGACAGCGACGGGCGCCACATTGCAATGCGCGGGCTATTGAATGATCCCCGGTTTCAGGATCCGCAACCCGCAGGCGCAGGCGGACGGATGCTGGCGAATGCGGATCATGCGGGTGATCCTGCCCTTGATACAGCCGACTGGGACGATCCCGATCCCGGAAACCTGCGGGTTGATTATGTTCTGCCCTCGTCCGATTGGACGGTTTTTGATGCCGGCGTGTTCTGGCCTCTGCCATCGCACGCACTGGCGCAATCCGTAGCAACAGCCAGCCGCCACCGCATCGTCTGGGTTGATCTTTCACTGGATTGATCCCGGCGGTCGATGCCCCTGCGTCCGCCTACCAGCGTCTGCCATTCTTGACCCTTTCAAGGAACGGCGATAGGTCCGGCGGTGAACTCGGACAAGGACGCCAAAACAGATGACAAACCCTTCCCTTCTTATCCTCGCCGGTGACGGTATCGGCCCCGAAGTCATGGCACAGGTTGCCCGCGTGATCGACTGGTACGGCGACAAGCGTGGCCTGAAATTCGACGTCAGCGAAGATCTTGTGGGTGGCGCAGCATATGATGCGCACGGCACCCCGCTGCATGACGACACGATGGCGCGTGCGCAAGAGGTGGATGCGGTTCTGTTGGGCGCGGTTGGCGGGCCGAAATATGACGCGCTGGATTTCAGTGTAAAGCCCGAGCGCGGACTGTTGCGGTTGCGCAAGGAAATGGATCTGTTTTCCAACCTGCGCCCGGCCCAGTGCTTTGATGCTCTGGCCGATTTTTCGTCGCTGAAACGCGATGTTGTCGCCGGGCTGGATATCATGATCGTGCGCGAACTGACGTCAGGCGTCTATTTCGGAGAGCCGCGCGGCATCTTCAAGGAAGGCAATGAACGCGTTGGCATCAACACCCAGCGCTATACCGAGTCCGAGATCGACCGCGTTGCACGTTCGGCTTTCGAACTGGCGCGCCGGCGGTCGAACAAGGTCTGTTCGATGGAAAAGGCAAACGTGATGGAAAGCGGCATTCTCTGGCGCGACGTTGTGACCGAAGTCCATGCCAAGGATTACAGCGATGTCGAACTCAGCCACATGTACGCTGACGCCGGCGCGATGCAACTGTGCCGCTGGCCCAAGCAATTCGACGTGATCCTGACCGACAATCTGTTCGGTGATATCCTGTCCGATACGGCCGCCATGCTGACCGGCAGCCTTGGCATGTTGCCCTCTGCCTCGCTCGGCGCACCGATGGCCAATGGGCGGCCCAAGGCACTTTACGAACCGGTGCACGGGTCCGCACCCGACATCACCGGCAAGGGGCTGGCCAACCCGATCGCATGTATCCTCAGCTTTGCCATGGCTTTGCGTTATTCCTTTGATCAGGGGGACGAGGCCAGCCGCCTGGAATCCGCCATTGAAAGCGTTCTGACACAAGGTGTACGCACCGCCGATCTGATGCAGTCCGATACCGATGCGAAACCGGCCAGCACGACGGAAATGGGCGATGCGATTCTGGCGGCACTTGACGCCAGCCTGTGAGCGTTCTGCAATCACGCCGGAGATGCACGGATACGCACCGCCGGCGTGATTGATATCTTGCCAATCATCGCGCCCTGTCTTATGTGCGGCGCCACGGTCGGGCTGTAGCGCAGCCTGGTAGCGCACCTGCTTCGGGAGCAGGGGGTCGGAGGTTCGAATCCTCTCAGCCCGACCAGTTTTCTTCTCATCGCACAGGTCCAATACTTGACCCCGCCGCGCGGGCCGGATCATTACTGTCTGGAACAGGGGGCGCACATGCTGGATCGGAACGGCCCGTTGAAAGGGCTGCGCGTGGTGGAAATGGCAGGGCTTGGGCCTGCCCCGTTTGCGTGCATGATGCTGGCGGATATGGGCGCGCAGGTAGTGCGGATCGCGCGACCGGGGCAAAAGCCGCTGTTCGGAATGGCGCAGAAACACAATCTGTATGATCGTTCGCGCCAAACCGTAACGCTGGATCTGCGCGCGCCGGACGATCATGCCAGCGCCTGCGCCCTGATCGAACGGGCCGAGGTTCTGATCGAAGGGTTCCGCCCCGGCGTGATGGAACGGCTGGATCTGGGGCCGGACGCGATGCAGGTACGCAATCCGGCACTGGTTTTCGGGCGCATGACCGGATGGGGACAGGATGGCCCGCTCGCTGATCGCGCGGGGCACGATCTGACCTATATGGCCATTTCGGGCGTGCTCTGGTCGATCGGGCCCGAAGGGCTGCCGCCACCCCCGCCGCAGAATATCATCGCCGATCTGGCTGGCGGCGGCATGATGTTGGTGTCCGGAGTTCTGGCGGCCGTTCTCCATGCGCGCAGCACCGGGCAGGGGCAGGTCGTTGATGCCTGTATGTCGGACGGGGCCGCGCTGATGATGGTTCTGCAATACGGTCTCAAGGCGGCGGGATTGTGGGATGATACCAAACGGGGCGGCAATGTGTTGAACGGCGGCGCGGCCTACTACCGGTGTTACGAAACGCAGGATGGCGGCTATGTCGCGCTTGGCCCGATTGAACCGCAGTTTTTCGCGATTCTGCTGGAGCATCTGGGTTGCGCCGGAAATCCTTTGTTTGCGGATCAGTATGCCCCGGACGCACAAGGCCCGATGCAGGCTGAACTGGCCCGCATTTTCCTGACAAAGCCGCGTGATGCATGGCGTGACATTCTGGAACGGGTTGATGCCTGTTGCGCCCCTGTCCTGTCGATGGACACGGCACCGAACCATCCCCACAACGTCGCGCGCGCCACCTTTGTCGATACCGATGGCATTCTGCAACCGGGTCCCGCGCCGCGTTTTTCGGCAACCCCCTCTGATCTGCCCACACATGGCGATGCCGGACAGACCAGCGTGAACGCGGTTCTGGCGCACTGGTCCTGACTGACCCTTCATTTGTCCGGAAATACTCAAATACCGACACTGGCAGATATGCCAAAGCGCTTGCCATATGCGCCTGCCTGACCAACACTGGCCGCATGCCTGACCCCCGCCCTTCCCTGTTCGACCGGATTGACGCCAGGCGCGATGACCTGATCGCGCTGACACAGGATCTGATCCGCATCCCGACGCTCAATCCGCCGGGTGAAAACTATCGCGCGATCTGCGATTATCTCGACAGGCGATTGTCTGCATCGGGCTTTGAAATCCAACTGATCCGCGCCTCCGGCACACCCGGTGACAGCACCCGCTATCCGCGCTGGAACATCGTTGCGCGGCGCGATGGCACGCAACAGGGCGAGTGTGTGCATTTCAACAGTCATACAGACGTGGTCGAAGTCGGCCACGGCTGGAGCATGGACCCGTTCGGCGGTGATCTGGTTGATGGCAGGATTTACGGGCGTGGTGCCTGTGACATGAAAGGCGGGCTGGCCGCGTCCATAATCGCAGCCGAAGCGTTTCTGGAACTGCATACCGATTTTTGCGGCGCGATCGAGATTTCAGGCACGGCGGACGAAGAATCAGGCGGGTACGGAGGTGTCGCCTATCTGGCGGAACAGGGTTTTTTCAACCCCGACCGGGTGCAGCACGTGATCATCCCCGAACCACTGAACAAGGATCGCATCTGTCTGGGGCATCGCGGTGGCTGGTGGGCTGAAATTGAAACCAAGGGCGAGATAGCGCATGGCTCCATGCCGTTTCTGGGCGATTGCGCGGTGCGGCACATGGGGGCGGTTCTGCGTGAATTCGAAGACAAACTTTTTCCGGCGATGGCGTCGCGGCGTACCGAAATGCCTGTGGTGCCCGATGGTGCGCGCCAGTCGACCATGAACATCAATTCCATTCACGGCGGGCAAAAGGAACAGGACGCGGATTTTACCGGATTGCCCGCCCATTGCGTGCCCGACAGTTGCCGCATCGTGATCGATCGGCGGTTTCTGGTCGAAGAACCGCTGGATCAGGTTCGTGCCGAGGTTACTGCCCTGCTGGAGGGATTGCGGGCCACGCGCGCCGATTTCGATTTTGAGCTGACCGAGCTGAATTCGGTTCTGCCATCAATGACAGACCGCGACGCGCCGGTCGTGGCAACCGTTGCCGCTGCGATTCACGATGTGATGGGCAAAATGCCAAAGTATGTGGCCAGCCCCGGCACCTATGATCAAAAGCATATCGACCGGATCGGCAAGCTGAAGAACTGCATTGCCTATGGTCCCGGGATTCTGGAACTGGCGCACAAACCCGACGAATACATTGGGGTCGATGACATGATCGACAGCGCCAAGGTGATGGCACACAGTCTGGTTAGTCTGTTGGTGCGATAGCGCTCAGCGCGCGACGGGAACATCGATATTGTCGATCAGACGCACACCCGCCAGCCACGCGGCCGCAAACAGGCGCGCAGGCGCGGTTGCGTGGGTCAACAGGCCGAGATTGTCACAGCGCCGAAGTTCGAAATAGTCAATCTCGCCAAAGTCGGCCTTGTTCAATCGTTCTATCGCATCTGCTTGAAGCGGCGCGAACGCGTCGCCGCGGGCAAGGTGTTCGGCGACATTCATCATCACCTCGTGCAGGCGCGCCGCCTTGACGCGGGCACGGTCCGACAGCAGCAGATTGCGCGACGACATGGCCAACCCGTCCACCTCCCGGATTGTCGGGCATCCCACCACCTCGACCGGAATGTCCAGATCACGGGCCAGACGGCGCACGACCTGCAGTTGCTGATAGTCCTTTTCGCCAAAGAACGCCCGATCCGCCGAGCTTTGCAGAAACAGCTTGGTCACGACCGTGGCGACACCGTCGAAATGCCCCGCACGATGCGCGCCGCACAGCACATCTGTCATCCCGCCCACCGATACATTGGTAACGAACCCTTCGGGGTAAATCTGGTCAACGCTTGGCACATACAATGCGTCCACCTGAAAACGTTCCAGTTTGCGCGCGTCTTCCACTTCGGTACGGGGATAATTGTCCAGATCGGACGCTGCGTTGAACTGCTTGGGGTTTACAAAAATCGTGACTATGACCCTGTCACAGGTTTTCTTGGCGGCGGCCACCAGGCTCAGGTGGCCGTCATGCAGCGCGCCCATTGTAGGCACAACGCCAATGGTTTCACCGGCGCGGCGCCACCGGGCCGTAGCTGCACGCAGTTCGGTCAGGGTACGCAGGATCGGCGTGGTCATTTCCTGTCCTTTTGTGCGGGTGATGTATTGGCAAACACATGCTCGGCAGCCGGAAAGCTGCGGGCGCGGACCTCTTTGGCGTATTGCGCTATCGCCGCTTCGGCAGCATCGCCCAGATCGGCGTAGCGTTTCACAAATTTCGCCTTGAACGCCGTGAACAGGCCCAGCATGTCGTCCACGACCAGTATTTGCCCGTCACAGCCTGCGGATGCCCCGATTCCGATTGTTGGAATATCAACCTGCGCGGTGATGGCATCGGCCAGCTTTTCCGGCACCTTTTCCAGAACGACAGCAAAAGCGCCTGCTTGCGCCACGGCTTTTGCATCCTCTGTAACCGCCTGCGCGCCGGCATCACGGCCCTGTACCGTATACCCGCCCAGCGTATTGATCGACTGGGGGGTCAGGCCAATATGGGCCATCACCGGAATACCGCGCGCCACCAGAAAGGCGATGGTATCGGCCATGTGGCGCCCACCCTCAAGCTTGACCGCGCCGGCACCGGTTTCTGCCATCAGACGCGCAGCGTTGGCAAAACCCTGCTGTGGGGATTGTTCGTAACTGCCGAATGGCATGTCGATCACCATCATTGCACGAGACAATCCGCGCGCGACAGCCTGCCCGTGCAGGATCATCATGTCCATGGTGACGCCCAGCGTTGACGGCAATCCGTGCAACACCATGCCGACGCTGTCACCGACCAGCACAAAATCACAATGCGCATCCATCATTTGTGCCATCGGGGTGGTGTATGCCGTCAGACTGACAATCGGAACGCCACCTTTTCGGGCACGGATATCCTGCGGCATCAGGGCCTTTTTTTTCGCGGTCGCGCTCATCTTCAGGCCCTTTCCCGACCAGCTTTGTGCGGGAAATACCAACGCAGTGCACGAAAATCTAGCGTAAAGGGCACGGCAACAGCCTTGATTGCCTGCGTTTTTGTTGGAAGAGTTCGCACAGGGATCGGGCCACATCCTGTTGCGCCGTTCCATCGGACGGGAGAACACAAATGTCGATAACAAGAACAAGTCTGGCTGCCGCTGTCTTTCTGGCTGCGGGTTTCGGTGCGCAGGCCCAGACAAATATCACTGTGGCAATGCAACTGGAACCGCCCCATCTGGACCCGACAAGCGCGGCGGCGGGGGCGATTGATTCCGTTCTTTATTCGAATGTGTTCGAGGGGTTGACCCGTTTTATGGCAGACGGGTCTGTGGTGCCCGGTCTGGCGGAAAGCTGGGAGATTTCAGAAGACGGTTTGACTTATACATTCAAGCTACGGGATGGCGTGACGTTCCATGATGGCACTGTGATGGACGCGGAAGATGTAAAATTCTCGCTGGATCGTGCACGCGCCGAAGACAGTACAAATGCGCAAAAGGCGCTTTATGCAGGCATCAGGGATGTCACGGTTCTGGATCCTTTGACGGTGCAACTGTCACTGGGTGAACCCAACGGCAGCATGCTGTTCAACCTTGCTTGGGGCGATGCCGTGATCGTCGCACCCGAAAGCATTGAAACCATCAAGACCGCCCCAGTTGGCACCGGTGCCTTCAAGTTCGTGAACTGGGTGCAGGGGGACAAGATCGATATCGCCCGCAATCCCGATTACTGGGGCACGCCCGCCCTGCTGGAAACTGCAACCTTCAAGTTCATCAGTGATCCAACAGCCGCCTTTGCCGCCATGATGGCCGAAGATGTGGATGTGTTCACCGGGTTTCCCGCACCCGAAAACCTGCCTCAGTTCGAAGCCGATCCGCGGTTTCAGGTTCTGGTCGGATCGACAGAAGGGGAAACCATCCTGTCCACGAACAACAAGACGCCGCCATTTGATAATCCGCAAGTGCGTGCCGCCCTGTCGCATGCAATTGACCGGCAGGCCATTATCGACGGGGCGATGTTTGGCTATGGCACGCCGATCGGCACCCATTTCGCGCCGCATCATCCCGCCTATGTCGATCTGACCGCGGACAGCGCATATGACCCCGATCAGGCCCGCGCGCTGCTGGCCGAGGCCGGTTTTACCGACGGTTTTGAAACCACATTGCATTTGCCGCCCCCGTCTTATGCGCGACGCGGCGGTGAAATTATCGCAGCACAATTGGCGCAGGTCGGGATCAGGGCGCAGATCATCAATGTCGAATGGGCGCAGTGGCTGGAAACGGTGTTTCGCGGCAAGGATTTCGGGCTGACAATTGTCAGCCATACGGAACCGATGGATATCGGGATATACGCCAATCCGGACTATTACTTTCAATATGACAGCACAGATTTTCAGGCGGTCATGGCAGAGCTGAACCGCACCACAGACCCTGAAAAACGCATGGCCCTGATGCAGGATGCGCAACGCAGGATCGCGGCGGATCATGTGAACGGCTATCTGTTCCAGCTAGCGCAACTGACTGTGGCCAAGGCCGGAGTGCAGGGTTTGTGGGCCAACGCTCCGACACAAGCCACCGACCTGACAGCGGTAAGCTGGGCAGACTAGGCGCACTGGACCCGCACAGAAACCAAGGCTAGCGTTTGATCATGCTGCGCTATTGCCTCAAACGCCTGCTGTCCCTGTGTCTGAGCCTGACAGTGGCCAGCATCGTCATATTCGCCGTCATCGAAGTGGCGCCCGGCGATCCGGCGGCGTTTATGCTGGGCCTGAATGCACAGCCCGACACAGTCGCGGCCCTGCGCACAGAGCTTGGGCTGGATGCGCCCAAATTCCAGCGCTATCTGGAATGGACCGGCGGCATGTTGCGTGGCGATTTCGGGACATCCTATACCTATCGCACCCCCGTCGCCGACATGATCGGCGACCGGTTGTGGGTGTCGCTGCCGCTGGCGATTTATGCACTGACACTGTCCACCCTCATCGCGTTTCCAGCGGGCATTTACGCAGCCGCGCGCCGGGGCAGACCGGGTGATATGGCGGTGATGGGGGCCACGCAACTGGGTGTTGCCATCCCGAATTTCTGGTTTGCCATGATATTGGTCCTGATCTTTGCCATCCAGTTGCGCTGGTTTTCGGCGGGCGGTTTTCCGGGCTGGGATCAGGGTGTGTTTACTGGATTAAAGGCGCTGACCCTGCCCGCGATCGCACTGGCATTACCACAGGCCGCAATTCTGGCGCGGGTCATGCGATCGTCCCTGCTGGATACGATTTCGCAGGATTTCATGCGTACAGCGCGTGCCAAGGGCCTAAGCCAAAGACAGGCTTTGTGGCGGCATGCATTGCGCAATGCGCTTATCCCGGTGCTGACGATCATCGGCTTGCAGTTTTCGTTCCTGCTGGCGGGCGCGATCATCATCGAACAGGTTTTCTTCCTGCCCGGACTGGGGCGACTTGTGTTCCAGTCGATTTCCCAGCGCGACCTGATTGTGGTGGAAAGCGTTGTCATGTTGCTGGTGTTCACGGTGATCGTGGTCAATTTTCTGGTTGATCTGGCTTATGCGGCAGTCGATCCGCGGCTGAGGTCGCGAACATGATGCGTTCCCGAAACCTGATAGTGGGCGCAGCCTTGTCGGCTGTGTTCGCACTGGCCGCCTTAATCTCCTTTATCTGGACGCCCTATGACGTCACCGCGCTTGAAATCGCCAACAAGCTGAAGGCGCCGGATGCCGCGCACTGGTTCGGCACCGATCATTTCGGGCGTGATGTGTTTTCGATGATCATGGTGGGTGCGCGCACGTCGATCGCGGTTGCGCTGGTGGCCGTTGGCATTGGCATGGCAGCAGGCATTCCGCTGGGGTTGCTGGCTGCCGCGTCCAAAGGCGGGTTGCTGGACGAGGTGATCATGCGCGGCAACGATCTGGTCTTTGCCTTTCCCAGCTTGGTAATTGCAATTCTGATCACCGCTGTGTTCGGGCCGGGCGCCATCAACGCCATTATCGCTATCGGGATTTTCAATATCCCCGTTTTTGCGCGTGTCAGTCGCGGGGCGGCGCTGTCGCTGTGGGAGCGCGAGTTCATTCTGGCGGCGCGGGTTGCCGGCAAATCGACGGCGCGCATTTCATTTGAACATATCCTGCCCAACATCCTGAACCTTTTGATCGTGCAATCCACGATCCAGTTCAGCTTGGGGATTCTGGCCGAGGCGGCGCTGTCTTATGTCGGTCTGGGGGCACAGCCCCCGACACCCAGTTGGGGGCGGATGCTGGCCGATGCGCAAACCATGATCAGTTTTGCACCACATCTGGCGCTCGTACCGGGTGGCGCGATCATTCTGACGGTGCTGGGGCTGAACCTGATGGGCGACGGGCTGCGCGATACCCTCGACCCGCACATTCGGGTGGCGCGGTCATGACTTTGCTGAACATATCAAACCTGTCGGCCAGCATTCACAACCTGCCGATTCTTCATGATATCGACCTGCGTGTTGATGCCGGGCAGATCGTGGCCATCACCGGCGAAAGCGGGTCGGGTAAATCGATGACTGCGCTGGCAGTACTTCAGTTGCTGCCGCAAGGCACTAAATGCTCCGGCCAAATCCTGCTGAACCAGCGCGATCTGTTAACAGTCAGCGAGCCGGAGTTATGCGCATTGCGCGGCAATGACATCGGCATGGTGTTTCAGGAGCCGATGACCGCGCTGAACCCGGTGAAAACCATCGGTGATCAGGTGATGGAAACCATTCTGATCCATGGCGCGATGCCCCGCGCACAGGCCAGACAGCGGGCACGCGTAATGCTGGATCGTGTCGGGCTGCCCGAAGATCGGTTTCCGCTGTCACGCTATCCGCACGAGTTAAGCGGCGGACAACGGCAGCGCGTCGTGATTGCGATGGCCATTGCATTGCGCCCCAGACTGCTGATTGCGGATGAACCCACCACCGCGCTGGATGTCACCACGCAGGCGCAAATTCTGACACTGCTGCGCGAACTGGTGGATGAATTCGGCATGGGGTTGCTGCTAATCACCCATGACCTGGCGGTGGTGGCCGACATCGCGGACAAGATCGTCGTGATGCGTCAGGGCCGCATCGTCGAACAGGGCGACACCCACTACTTACTAACCAATATGCAGCATCCCTATACCAGAATGCTGTTTGAAGCGTCCGGTCATCACGTAGTTCTGCCGACTGCTCCCACCCCTGAACCGTTGCTGACGGTAGAGCGGGTCAGCCGCGATTATCCGTTACCACGTGTGCGGTTGTTCGCCGCTCCGGCTGTGTTTCGTGCAGTGAATTCTGTGAGTTTCACTCTGCACAAAGGCGAACGCCTTGGGCTGGTCGGCGAAAGCGGATGCGGTAAATCCACCCTTACGCGGGCGATCCTTGGGCTGGAAAATGTGCAAGAAGGGCGGATTTTGCTGAATGGAATGCCTGTGTTTTCCGGCAATAACCCCAATTCTGATGTGCGGCGGCGCATGCAGGTCGTGTTTCAGGATCCTTACGGCAGCTTCAACCCGCGCCACCGCGTTGAAAGGTTGATCACCGAACCTTTTCATCTGTTGGAAAACCCGCCACGCGGCAAGGAACGCCAAAATGCTGTGGACGAAGCATTAACAGCGGTCAGGTTACGCCCGGAAGACTCCGACAAATACATCCACGAATTCTCTGGCGGGCAACGCCAGCGCATCGCAATCGCCCGCGCGCTGATCATCCGCCCCGATCTTATTCTGTTTGACGAGGCCGTTTCGGCGCTGGATGTTTCTGTCAGGGCGCAGATCCTTGATCTGCTGGCCGCACTGTGTGACGTCTATCCGCTGAGCTATATGTTCATCAGCCACGATCTGGGTGTCGTACGCAACATTACTGACAGGGTGCTTGTTATGAAAGCGGGTGAAATCGTCGAACAGGGGGATACCGCGTCCGTCTTTTCAAATCCGCAACATCCCTATACCCAGTCGCTGATTGCGGCAGCGCCCCGACTGCCCGACCTGAATGCCCTGAAAAAGGAACCTGTCTGATGCCCCAAGGTCTTTGGTTTGATCCCGAACTCTGCCTGATCGGGGGATCATGGTGTGCCCCTGTCGGTGGGCGGACACTTGCGCTGATCAACCCTTCGGATGGATCGGTACTGTGTAACATCGCACGTGGCGAGGCGGCAGATATCGATGCTGCTGTGGGGGCGGCCCAAAACGCGTTGCAAGGCGATTGGGGCAGGATGAGCGCGCTGGAGCGTGGCCGGATTCTGACAAGGATGGGCCAGCTGGTTCTGGAGCGGGTTGATGATCTGGCGCTGCTGGAAGCACAGGATGTCGGTAAGCCGCTGACACAGGCGCGCGCCGATGCAGTGGCGCTGGCCCGCTATCTGGAATTCTACGGCGGTGCAGCGGACAAGGTACATGGCCAGACCATCCCGTATCTGGAGGGTTACACCGTTTACACCCTGCGCGAACCGCACGGGGTGACGGGCCATATCGTGCCCTGGAATTATCCGATGCAGATTATCGGGCGCTCTGTCGGCGCCGCGCTGGCGATGGGCAACGCGGCCGTTTTGAAACCGGCGGAAGAGGCATGCCTGACCGCGCTGGCCTTTGCCCATATCGCACAGGATGCGGGGCTGCCGGACGGGGCGTTGAACGTGGTGCCCGGTATCGGGGCAGAGGCGGGTGCCGCCCTGACAGCGCATCCTGGTGTGCAGCACGTCAGCTTTACCGGATCGGTCGCAACCGGCGCGCTGGTTCAGCAAGCGGCGGGGCGC
Organism: Sulfitobacter sp. JL08; assembly: GCF_003352045.1. NCBI lineage: Bacteria > Pseudomonadati > Pseudomonadota > Alphaproteobacteria > Rhodobacterales > Roseobacteraceae > Sulfitobacter > Sulfitobacter sp. JL08. Next base: position 55,067 of record NZ_CP025815.1, on the reverse strand, counting down.
AATGTTGTTCCGGTCACATTGGAGCTTGGCGGGAAATCCCCCCAGCTTGTGTTCGACGATGCCGATCTGGATGCGGCCCTACCCTATCTGGTGAATGCGGGCATCCAGAATGCGGGGCAAACCTGTTCCGCATCTTCGCGCATATTGGTTCAGCGTGATGTCTATGATAACATACGGCACCGTATGTCAGAGGCTTATGGCGCGCTGACAGTCGGGCCTGCGTTAAGCGACCTGCGTGTCGGGCCCGTCATTTCGCAACGCCAGAAAGACATCATACAAGGATTTTTGGGCAAAGGGGCCGATCTGGAAGTCGCGGCACAGGGTGTATTGGGTGACGAGGCTGTCAATACGGGTGCGTATGTTTTGCCGACCCTCTTTGCCGGCGTCCCTGCCGATCATCCGCTGGCACGCGATGAAATATTCGGGCCGGTACAGGTGATCATCCCGTTTGACACGGAAGAAGATGCCATCCGTATCGCCAACAGCACCGATTACGGACTGGTCGCCAGCATCTGGACAGGCAACGGCGCGCGCCAGATGCGGCTGGCCAAGGCGATCCGTTCGGGACAGGTGTTCATCAACAATTATGGTGCAGGGGGCGGGGTTGAACTGCCGTTCGGCGGTGTCGGCAAATCAGGGCATGGTCGTGAAAAGGGGTTCGAGGCGCTTTACGGGTTTTCGCAACTGAAAACAGTGGCGGCCTATCACGGATAAAACGGTGCGCGGCAGATCACGCCACGCACCGATCCCGGTTCAATCCGCGGGTCGCAGTTTGTCTTGGGTTTTTGTGTCGAAATCGCTTGCCTCGTGGCGCTCGTGCAGTTGCTGATCCAGCGGCCCCCACGTCTTGTTCACCATTCGGCCGCGCTGCACGGCGGGGCGGGCATCGATCAGATTGGCCCAGCGCATAACGTTCTTGTAGCTCTTTGCATCAATGAATTCCGCAGCCTCGTACACGCGGTTCAGAACCAGTGATCCATACCACGGCCAGATTGCAATATCGGCGATCGTGTACTCTTCTCCGCACAGGTAGGCATTGTCCGCCAGCCTGCGGTCCAGCACATCAAGCTGACGTTTGACCTCCATCGTGAACCGGTTGATCGGGTATTCCATCTTGTAAGGCGCATAGGCGTAGAAATGGCCGAATCCGCCACCCAGATACGGCGCGCTTCCCATTTGCCAGAACAGCCACGATAGGCATTCGGCGCGATCTGCCGGATCGGATGGCATGAAGGCACCAAATTTTTCCGCCAGATGCAGCAGGATTGCCCCTGATTCGAAAACGCGTGTGGGCGGTGTTGTACTGTGATCCAAAAGTGCCGGAATTTTGGAATTCGGATTAACCGCAACAAACCCACTGCCGAACTGGTCGCCCTCGCCGATGTCGATCAGATGCGCATCGTATTCCGCGCCTGTGTTGCCCAGCGCCAGCAATTCTTCCAGCAACACGGTCACTTTCACGCCGTTCGGTGTCGCCAAGGAATACAACTGCAAGGGATGACGCCCGACAGGCAGTTCCTTGTCATGCGTTGGCCCGGCGATGGGGCGGTTGATACTGGCGAATTTGCCGCCGCTTTCGCTGTCCCATTTCCACACTTTGGGTGGGGTGTATTCGGGTGGTTGGGTCATAGAGTGCTCTCCGGTCATGTCTTGCAGGATGCGACGCGTAACGTATCTGCACGGCGCATGCAAAACACAAGCTGGCGACCTCTGTTACAGAACGGGTGCGCTTATCCGCTTGCCCCGCGCCCGCAAATGGCGGCATCCTTGGCCCGACTGATATCAATGCGGAATGTGAGACATGCGATTACAGGGGAAAACAGCCATCGTTACGGGCGGGGCATCAGGGTTTGGCGCGGGGATCGTTGAAAAGTTCGTTGCCGAAGGCGCCCGGGTGATGATCGCCGATATCAATGGCGATGCGGCAAGGTCCGTTGCGTCAAGAATGGGGGATGCCGCCCTAGCGCATCAGGTGGATGTGGCCAACGGACCGTCCGTGCAAGCCATGGCGGATGCGGCCCTGTCGGCCTTTGGCGCAGTTGATATTCTGGTCAACAATGCCGGTGTGACCCACCTTCCGTCAGCGCTGGAACATGTCAGCGAAGACGATTTCGACCGCGTCTATAACGTGAACATGAAATCGGTCTACCTGACCGCGCGCGCTCTGGTGCCCCACATGAAGAAAACCGGCACCGGTACCATTCTGAATGTCGCGTCCACAGCCGGTGTATCGCCGCGCCCGCGGTTGAACTGGTACAATGCGTCCAAAGGATGGATGATCACGGCGACCCGCACCATGGCGATAGAACTGGCCCCTGACGGCATCCGGGTGAATGCAATCAATCCGGTGGCCGGCGAAACCCCGTTGCTCAAATCCTTTATGGGCGAAGACACGCCGGAAATGCGCGCCAAGTTCCTGTCCACCATTCCGCTGGGCCGGTTTTCGACACCACAGGACATGGGCAATGCCGCCTGTTTCCTGTGTTCGGACGAGGCGGCGATGATCACCGGGGTCTGCATGGAAGTCGACGGCGGAAGGTGCATCTGATGACCCCGATCAATCTGGCCGAGAAGCTGGCGCTTTTTTCCACCCACTGGGACCCGCATGTGGTGGCGGACTACAACGGGAATGATGTGATGGTGGTGAAATTCCAGGGTGAATTTCCGTTCCACCAGCACCCCGACACCGATGATTTCTTTCTTGTGCTCGAGGGCGAGATGACCATGGATATCGGCGATCAATCCCACACGGTGCGGGCCGGTGAATTGTTTATTGTGCCGCGCGGCCAGACACACCGGCCCCGCGCGGCGCAGGAATGCAAAGTGCTGCTGATCGAACCAAAGGGCGAACCCAATACCGGTGATCCGGCCACAGCAGCCGCCAAGCCGAGGGTGTGATGGAACCCGGACCCAGAAACCTGATCACCGATGTTGCGGGCCTGCGCGTGGGCAATGCACAGGACGATAGCCTGAAATCCGGCGCTACTGTGGTCACGGCAGATGCGCCCTTTGTGGCGTCGGTGCATGTGATGGGCGGTGCCCCTGGCACCCGCGAAACCGATTTGCTGGCACCCGATAAGATGGTGGGCGCGGTGGATGCGCTGGTGCTGTCGGGTGGGTCTGCCTTTGGCCTTGATGCCTGTTCGGGTGTTACCGACGGGTTGCGCGCTGCGGGGCGCGGATTTGCCGTGGGTCCGGCGCGCGTACCGCTTGTTCCCGGTGCGATTCTTTTCGATCTGCTGAATGGCGGGGCCAAGGACTGGGCAGAAAACCCCTATCGCGCTCTGGGCCGCGCGGCGTTTGACAGTGCAACGGATCAGTTTGATCTGGGAAGCGTTGGCGCAGGCACCGGCGCGCTGACTGCCAACCTCAAGGGCGGGCTTGGATCAGCCTCGCTTTGTCTGGCGTCCGGCGTGACAGTTGGTGCATTGGTTGCCGTGAACCCGGTCGGAAGTGTCACCACGCCTAGTAATCGGCATTTCTGGGCTGCCCCGTACGAAATTGGCGATGAACTCGGCGGGGTCGGTCCTGACCCGTCGGCTGGATTGGGGCGTGACCTGACCAGCGCCAAGATGCAGCAGATGTTGGCCAAGGGGGCCAAAGATACGACCCCTGCGAACACGACGCTTGCAATCATCGCCACCGATGCGGCGCTGGACAAGGCGCAATGCCAGCGTGTGGCCGTCGCGGCCCATGACGGGTTTGCCCGCGCAATAGTGCCTGCGCACACACCGGGGGACGGTGATCTGGCCTTTGCTCTGGCCACCGGATCCAACAATACCGCCTCTGCGCCCCTTATGTCCGAAATCGGACATGCGGCCGCTCTTTGTGTCAGCCGCGCCATTGCGCGTGCAGTTTTTCACGCCACCCCCGCCAAGGGTGATCTGTTGCCTTGCTGGACAGAACAGAACACCCGATAGGGCGGTTTTTCCGCTTCTTTTTGCCAAAAATACGGGGGGCGCGGCGCGCGACACTGCAGCTATCTTGCCTCTGGTCGTTCAGGCAGGTAACGCACAGCGCAACCATCCGCATCTTATCACGCATAAAGGCGCATCCGTGACGGCACAGACCCATATCCTGATCCCCGCCTGGGTCGACGACATGTTGACGCCAGTGGAAAAGATCGAAACGCATGTGCGCGGATTGCGGCATAAGGCGGTATCGGTCTTTATCCTACACGGGGGCGAAATTCTGCTGCAACAGCGGGCTTTGGGAAAATACCACACGCCGGGTCTGTGGGCCAACACATGCTGCACGCATCCCCATTGGGGGGAAGACCCACACGTCTGCGCACAGCGCCGCCTGTCAGAAGAACTGGGGCTGAGCGGTCTGAGTCCGGATTACCGTCATAGGCTGGAATACCGCGCGGACGTTGGCGGCGGTCTGATCGAACATGAAGTGGTGGATGTGTTTGTTGTCCACCTGCAGGAACGCCCTGGCATCACCGCGAACCCGGACGAAGTGATGGCGACGCGCTGGATCGGCCCGGACGCGCTGCGCGCCGAAATCGCGCGCACACCAGAGCTGTTCACGCCATGGCTGAAAATCTATCTGGCTGAACACGTTGGCGACATTTTCGGATCCGATCTATCAGAAGGTGCCTCGGGCTGACGACTTGCGCGCCAACCGCTTGCCTGTTTCAGTATGCGTCTCGGAAGGAGGTTGCCAATGACCGTTCTGATCGCAGGAGGCGGTATCGCCGGTCTGTCGCTGGGTCTGACGTTACACCAGATCGGTGTTCCGTTCCGGATTTTTGAAGCAACGCGCCAGATACGACCGCTAGGCGTGGGTATCAACCTGCAACCCAATGCCATGCGGGAACTTTTTGATCTGGGCTTGCAACCCGCGTTGGACAGTATTGCCGTCAGAACGCAGCAATACGGGTTTTATTCGAAACACGGCTTAAAAATCTGGGAAGAACCGCGCGGATTGCTGGCAGGGTATGACTGGCCGCAATATTCCGTGCACCGGGGCAAGTTGCAGATGATGCTTTATGAAACCCTGATTGCACGGGCCGGTCCGGCCTGTGTTGTCACGGGGCAGCGTGCCATGGGGTTCGAAACCCGGGCGTCGCAGGTGGTTCTGCAACTTGAGGATATCGAAACCGGTGCGCGCAGCGATGTGACGGGCGATATCCTGATCGGTGCCGATGGCATTCACTCTTCCATACGTAGCCGTATTTTTCCGGAAGAAGGCCCGCCAATCTGGGGCGGTGCCATTTTGTGGCGCGCCACATCGCAGGCCAAACCGTTCTTCGGGCAGGGTGCCATGGCACTGATCGGGCATGATACCAAACGCATCGTGGCCTACCCGATTTCCCCACCCGATCCTGTCAGCGGGCTGGTCACGATGAACTGGATCGCTGAATTGCGGGTGGACCCCGCCGGTGGCTGGAACAAGGAAGACTGGAACCGCGCCGCCGATACTTCGGATTTTCTGCCCGAATTCGAAGACTGGGTGTTCGATTGGCTGGATGTCCCGGCCTTGATCAAAGGCGCCGACGCTGTTTTCGAATACCCGATGGTTGACCGCGACCCGCTGGAGGCCTGGACCCACGGGCCCGTCACGCTGATGGGCGATGCCGCGCATCCAACCTATCCGGTGGGATCAAACGGTGCGACACAAGCCATTGTGGATGCCCGCGTTCTGGGGGCCGTGTTTCTGGCGCATGGTGTAACGCCGCGCGCCCTGAACAGTTATGAAGACCAGATGCGTCCGCTGACCACAGGCGTGATCCGGGCCAACCGCGGTTCCGGACCGGATGCCATTCTTCAAAAGGTCGAAGATCTGTGCGGTGGCCAATTTGATGACATAAACGATGTGATCCCCCACGCCGATCTGGCGGACCATGCCGCAAAGTACAAAGCCGTTGCCGGTTTTTCGATCGAAGCGCTAAACGCACGGCCAAGCCTGATCCCGATCGGCGCGAAACTAATTTATTCGTAGCTATTTCATTCCTGCGTGGTCCCAGTAAAGTCGGGCCTGACGAAACCATTTTGGGAACGCCCGAATTTGACCCGGAACAGCACGATCAAGGATGTGTTCATCATCGGCGGCGGCATCAATGGCTGCGGGATCGCCCGTGATGCTGCGGGCCGCGGGCTGTCTGTCACGCTGGCCGAAATGGGTGATCTGGGCGGGGCGACATCCTCGGCTTCGACGAAGCTGTTTCACGGCGGGTTGCGGTATCTGGAATTTTTCGAATTCGGATTGGTGCGGTCTGCCCTGCAGGAACGCGAAATCCTATTGCGTGCGATGCCGCATATTTCCTGGCCGATGCGGTTTGTGCTGCCCTACCACCGCGATATGCGGTTCGAAAGCGATACGCCAACCTCGCGGTTGTTGTCTGTTGTCATGCCGTGGATGCGCGGGCGGCGGCCTGCATGGCTGATCCGACTGGGTCTGTTCCTGTATGATCATCTGGGCGGGCGCGAAATATTACCTGCGACGCGCACGCTGTCTTTGGCCGGAACGCCCGAAGGCGCGCCGCTACAGGACCGGTTTGCGAAGGCTTACGAATATTCGGATTGCTGGGTCGAAGATGCGCGGCTGGTTGTTCTGAACGCACAGGATGCAGAACGGCGCGGGGCCACGATCCTGACGCGCACAAAGGTTGTCAGCGCTGAACGCGACGCTGATCTTTGGACAATCAGAACCGATGACGGGGCCACGCATCAGGCGCGCAAGCTGGTGAATGCGGGCGGGCCATGGGTGGCCGATATTTTGCACGGCGTCCTGCGCCAGAACGCCAAGGATTCCGTACGCCTTGTGCGCGGCAGCCATATTGTAACGCGGTCTCTGTTTGATCATGGCAAGTGTTATTTCTTTCAGGGCACTGACGGACGGATCATTTTCGCCATTCCCTATGAAACGGATTTTACCCTGATCGGAACCACGGACGCGGAACATCCCGATCCGTCCACCAAACCGGAATGCACACCGCAAGAGGCCGAGTATCTGTGCAGGTTTGCATCCGAGTATTTCAAGACGCCGGTGAGGATGGACGATGTGGTCTGGACCTATTCGGGGGTGCGCCCGCTTTACGATGACGGGGCGGCATCGGCCACGGCGGCCACACGCGATTATGTGTTGCAACTGGATACCAGCGGCGCGCCGCTGTTGAACGTGTTTGGCGGCAAAATCACCACCTATCGCAAGCTGTCGCAAGAGGCGCTGGCCAAACTTGATCCGGACGGCAAAGCCTGGACAGCGGGCGTGCCTTTGCCCGGTGGCGATTTCCCGGTGGACGGGGTGCAGGCGTTGGTTGATCATCTGATGCAGACATATCCGTTCCTGACAGCGCGGTGGGCGCAACGGCTGATCCGTGCCTATGGCACCGATGCAGAAACCCTGTTGGCGGGGGCCGAAACAAAGCAGGATCTGGGCGTCATGTTCGGCGCCGATCTGACAGAGCGCGAGGTGACGTGGCTGATGCAACATGAATATGCGCAAACCGCCGAAGACGTGATCTGGCGGCGGTCCAAACTGGGGCTCAGGATGAGCGCGGACGAAATATCAGCGCTGCGCAACTGGATGGAAAAGAAAGTCGGCACATGACACATGTTCTTGCGATTGATCAGGGCACGACATCAACCCGCGCGATCATATTTGATGCAGACATGCTCCCCATCGCGTCTGCCCAAAAAGAATTCGAACAGCATTTTCCAGCCTCTGGCTGGGTTGAACATGCGGCTGACGATCTGTGGAAAACGGTGCTGTCGACCTGCCGGGATGCGCTGACTTCGGCAGGTCTGGAAGCAGGTGAAATTGCCGCCATCGGCATCACGAACCAACGCGAGACAACGGTGGTCTGGGACGCGAATACAGGTGAGGCACTGCACAACGCGATTGTCTGGCAGGACAGGCGGACCGCACCGCTTTGCGCCCACTTGCGCGCCGCCGGACACGAACCGATGATCACGCAGCAAACGGGCCTGTTGCTGGACCCGTATTTTTCGGGAACCAAACTGAAATGGGTGCTGGATACCTACCCCGATGCGCGCGCACGGGCGCGGGACGGGACATTGCTGTTCGGAACGGTTGACAGTTTTCTGATCTGGCATCTGACAGGCGGAAGGGTGCATGCGACCGATGCAACCAATGCCTCGCGCACGTTGCTTTATGATATCCGGCAAGGCCGATGGAGTGACGAGATTTGCAGCCTGCTTGATGTTCCCATGGAAATGCTGCCCGACGTGCGCGATTGCGCCGCGGATTTCGGTATGGCGCAGGCGGTTCATTTCGGAGCGGATATTCCCATTCTTGGCGTTGCGGGTGATCAGCAGGCGGCGACAATCGGGCAGGCCTGTTTCGAGCCGGGCATGATCAAGGCCACATACGGAACCGGATGTTTTGCCTTGCTGAACACCGGTGCCGCACCGGTGACGTCGCAGAACCGTCTGCTGACCACGGTGGCCTATCAGTTTGACGGTGTGCCGACATATGCGCTGGAAGGGTCGATTTTCGTGGCCGGTGCGGCTGTTCAGTGGCTGCGTGACGGGCTGGGTGTGATTGCACACAGTGCGCACACGGCAGAATTGGCAGATCAGGCCGATCCGGCGCAGAACGTCATTCTGGTACCGGCCTTCACCGGATTGGGCGCGCCCTATTGGAATGCCGAATGCCGCGGCGCGGTTTATGGGCTGACACGTAATTCGGGACCCGCCGAAATGGCCCGCGCCACATTACAAAGCGTCGGCTATCAAACCCGCGATCTGCTGGAAGCGATGCAGGCGGACTGGCCGGAAGAAGGCGCTTCGCCTGTGTTGCGTGTCGATGGCGGGTTGTCGGCGAATGATTGGGCCATGCAGTTTCTTTCCGACATTCTGGATGCGCCGGTGGACCGACCCCAGGGTGTTGAAACAACCGCATTGGGGGCAGCGTGGCTGGCGGGTATGCAGGCGGGGGTCTACCCCGGTCTGGCCGGATTTGCGGCAACCTGGGCAAAGGAACGCCAGTTTACACCAAAGATGGATGCGCAGACGCGCGCCGCACGCTACAGCGCATGGAAAAGTGCCGTGGCCGCCACATTGTCGGTTGATGTGTCTGGCGACTGACGACCCGATCACGAAACAAAAGCAATCACTAGGAGCATCAGATGAGCGCACCGGTCAACACGTTCAAGGCAGCCTTGAAGGACGGGCACACGCAATTCGGGTGCTGGATGGGATTTGCCGACGGGTACGCTGCCGATATCATGGGCACTGCCGGGTTTGACTGGCTGGTAATCGATGGCGAACATGCGCCGAATGATATCCGGTCGATCCGCGACCAGTTGATTGCGCTGGAACCGTCACCGTCGCATCCGGTTGTCCGGGTCCCGATAGGTGAGACCTGGATGATCAAACAGGTGCTGGACGTCGGGGCGCAAACCGTGCTGGTACCGATGGTCGACAGTGCAGAACAGGCACGCGATCTGGTGCAAGCATGTCGCTATGCGCCAGACGGCGTGCGCGGGGTTGGTGCGGCACTGGCGCGGGCCACACGGTTTTCCAGCGTGCCCGACTATGTTGAAACAGCCAACGCGCAGATATGTCTGCTGGTGCAGGTCGAAAGCAAGGCAGGCATTGCCGTGCTGGATGATATTCTGGCGGTCGATGGCATCGACGGCGTCTTTATCGGGCCTGCCGATCTGGCGGCTGATATGGGGTTTGGCGGCAACAGTGCCGACCCCGAAGTGCAGGCGGTTATTCTGGGTGCGCTGGAAAAGATCAGGGCAGCGGGCAAGGCGCCGGGAATCCTGTCGCTGAAAGATGATTTCACGCAGCAGTACTTGCAAGTCGGCGCGCAGTTTGTCGCTGTCGGCATTGATGTGGTCATGCTGGCGCAAACCGCGCGGGACACTGCGCTTAAATGGAAATCCTAGCGGATCTTCAGCCTGCCTTGATCTGGGCCGCGGCCTGCGTGTATCCGCCTGATGCGCCATCCACGAAATGCAGGTGATCATCCGTCAGGATTGAGGGCACGATACAGGTCATCATTGCCTCATCCTGCTGGAACAGCCCGAATTCGATAAGGCCGTTGTCACGCGCCTTGCCCAACCTGTCTTGCAGCGCAACCAGCGTATCGGGATCGCAATCCAGAGTCATTTTCAGCCCATCGTCGAATTTGCGAAAATCAGCGTTTTGCCCGACGGTGCGGGTATAATGGCGGGCATCAAACCCGCCGATCTTCAGACCCATTTTAAGCACAAACCACGCCACAAGAGTTTCAAACAGAATTTTGCGGCGCGTTGATCCTATCGGGCGGGTGCCATGACGGGCATGTGCCTCAAGCGTGACACCGGGAGGCGGCCACGCGACGCCGGGGCCCGCATCGGGGATCGGATGGCCACCACGGTCAAGCCGTCCGGTCAGGGTGATGATATCCTGCACAACCGCCTTGTAGGCCAGCGGGTCCGCCCCTGCGGCACTGTTCAGGACAAGCGACACGATTGAACCATTGCGGGCGCGCACTGGCGACCAACGACACGACAGGCCTGTCAGATCAGGTGTTGTGTCGCGCGGTGCTTCGGGCAGCGCGTATCTGCCGGATTTCATCTGTGCTTCGGCCCAGGACACACCGCCGCCGCTGAACATCGCGTAATCCACATCGGATGCCGCACGAAACCGCGCCACGTTTATCTCCAGCCCCGCCGCCTCAATGTCGTGCACCGGCACCAAGGCGACGCGCAGCGTGATACCGAATTCATCCAGCGCCCAGCGCCGGACTGCTGACAGCGCCAGTGCCGCGTGCGCCTGATCAGCCGGAGCAAGGGCAAAGGCGGCGCCGTCACCACCGAACACATAGGGAAAGGCGCGGCCCTTCATCTGGTTGATCTGGGCCGAGATCACCGCCGCGCCGACCATATTGACGGTCTTGTACCGGCCTTCGGCAATCGCCTGCGTTGATCCCTGAATATCTGCCACGCCAACAGCCCAATCCTTTGGCAGGCTGTGATAACAGGATGCATCCGACAGATCGGCAAACCGGTCGATCCGGGGCAAGCTGTCGTAAAAGGCGGCATCAGTATTCATGGCATGGCCTGTAAACAGATCGGGCGTGCGGGCGAACCGCGCGGCACTGAAATTACAGTGCCCGCATATCCGTGTCTTGCGCAAGGGTACGCCCTATGGCACGCAAGCGCGACACCTTTGGGGAATGCAAAATGGTTGCCGGATTGATCCTGCTGTGCTGCGCCTACGTGCTAAGCCAGTTTTTCAGAGCGTTTCTTGCCGTTCTCAGCACTGTCCTGCAACAGGATGTCGGCGCAGGGCCGGATGATCTGGCGGTGGCATCAGGGCTTTGGTTTCTGACTTTTGCAGCCATGCAAATCCCGATTGGATGGGCCTTGGACAAATTCGGGCCGCGGCGCACCGCTTCATCGCTGTTGCTGATCGGAGGCGGGGGTGGCGCGCTGCTGTTCGCGATGGCAACAACGCCGCTGCATATCAATGTGGCGATGGGTCTGATCGGGATCGGGTGTGCCCCGCTTTTGATGGCATCCTATTACATTTTCGCGCGCCAGTTTCCGGCGCGCCAGTTCGCGACTTTGGGTGCCGTCATGATCGGCGTCGGATCGGTTGGCAATCTGGTGGCATCCTATCCGATGGCGTGGGCCGCCGAAACCATTGGCTGGCGCGCGTCGTTGATGGGTCTGGCCGGCATCGCCAGCGTTATCGCAATGGGGGTGTTTTTTCTGGTCAAGGACCCACCCGCGCTTGAACAGGACGTAAAGGGATCGTTGCGCGATCTGTTCCGTATCCCTGCGCTGTGGCCGATTTTCCCGCTGATGTTCTTTAACTTTGCCCCGTCCGGCGCGGTGCGCGGGCTTTGGATCGGCCCTTATCTTAGCGACGTTTACGGTATGGATACCGGACAGGTCGGGCAGGCAACGCTGGTTATGGGATGTGCGATGATTGCCGGTACGCTTTTATACGGCCCGCTGGACCGGATATTCGGCACGCAAAAAGGGGTAATCTTGCTGGGCAATCTGGGCTGCGGCCTTGTGTGTCTGGGTCTGGCGTTCTTTGCGGGGTCGGGTGTTGCGCTTGCGATTGTTCTGCTGGCACTGTTGGGGCTATTGGGGGCGTCCTTTCCGGTAATGATCGCCCATGCCCGCGCGTTTTTCCCGACCCATCTTATGGGGCGGGGCGTGACGCTGATGAACCTTTTCGGGATTGGCGGCGCAGCAGTCATGCAGTTTGCATCGGGGCGGTTGCATACACAGTTTCAGGGCGACATTCCCGAAACCGGATACGCGGCAATTTTCGCCTTTTTCGGCTTGTCGGTCCTGCTGGGCGTTCTGATCTATTTGTTCAGCCGCGACGCCAAAGATTGACGCGCCCCCTTTCGCCCCGACAAAGTTGGGGATAAGAGACGCCAGCACCTCTGACCTATCTGGAGAACAATCATGGGTTATCGCGTCGTTGTCGTTGGCGCCACAGGCAATGTGGGCCGCGAAATGCTGAACATTCTGGCGGAACGCCAGTTCCCGATTGACGAGATCGCCGTTCTGGCATCCCGCAAGTCGATCGGCACCGAAGTCAGCTTTGGCGACAAGACGCTCAAGACGAAGGATCTTGATACATTCGATTTTTCCGGATGGGATATCGCATTGTTCGCCGTCGGATCTGAAGCCACCAAAACCTATGCACCCAAATCCGCAGCCGCAGGATGTATCGTAATCGATAACTCATCGCTCTATCGGTATGATCCCGATGTTCCCCTGATCGTGCCCGAAGTGAACGCGGATGCCATTTTGGGGTATTCGAAAAAGAACATTATCGCCAATCCCAACTGTTCGACCGCCCAAATGGTTGTCGCGCTCAAGCCGTTGCATGACCGTGCCAGGATCAAACGTGTTGTGGTATCGACCTATCAATCGGTATCCGGCGCCGGCAAGGACGGCATCGACGAATTGTGGGACCAGACAAAATCGATCTACAATCCGGTGGATGACAAGCCTGCCAGGAAATTCACCAAGCAGATCGCGTTCAACGTGATCCCGCACATCGATGTGTTCATGGACAGCGGCGAAACCAAAGAAGAATGGAAGATGGTCGCCGAAACCAAGAAAATCGTCGATCCGTCGATCAAGGTTACCGCAACCTGCGTGCGGGTGCCGGTTTTTGTTGGCCACTCCGAAGCCGTGAACATCGAGTTCGAAGAGTTTCTGGATGAAAACGAAGCCCGCGATATCCTGCGCGAGGCCCCCGGCATCATGGTGATCGATAAACGGGAAGACGGCGGATATGTCACGCCGGTGGAATGCGTCGGCGACTATGCAACCTTTATCAGCCGTATCCGTCAGGACAGCACTATCGACAATGGCCTGAACCTGTGGTGCGTCAGTGACAACCTGCGCAAGGGCGCGGCCCTGAACGCAGTCCAGATCGCAGAAACACTGGGCACGCGGGTGCTGAAAAAGGGCTAGAACCGTTCAGCCCTTAACACTTCGCAATCCACAACGCTGACCACACCGATATGGCGTTCCACAACTGCAAAGGCGGCCTCAAGCAGGCCGTCCAATCTGTCTGGCCGGATCATACAGACAACCTGTACCATACCGTTGGCGCGGCTGACCTGACCGGATCTGCTCCACTCGCCCGACCGTCCTGACCCGCCCAGTACAGGCAGGACCGAATAGCCGGTCACGCCCGCCTTGATCAGCGCATCGGTCAGGCGGCGCTGCATGATCAGCTCGATCGTGATTTCAACGCGTTTGGCTTTGTGGGTCTGCATTGGTCAACCTCCGGTCATGGCGCTGGCAATGGCCACGTAAAGCGGGATGCCAACGGTCAGGTTAAAAGGAAATGTCACCCCCAGCGAAAGGGTCAGATAAACAGACGGGTTCGCTTCGGGCAGGGCCACGCGCATGGCGGCGGGTACGGCGATGTAAGACGCTGATGCTGACAGGACCATGAACAATGCAACACCACCCGTGGACAGCCCCAGCAACAGGCCGGCGGTCAGCCCGAACATGCTTCCGATCAACGGCATCAACATGCCAAAGGCCAGAACACCGGGACGCAAAACACCACTGCCGCCGCGCAACCCTCGCCCCGCAACGATACCCATGTCCAGCAGAAACAGGCACAACACGCCTTTGAACGGCGCCACGATGAAACTGTCGATTTCGGCCAGACCGTCCTGCCCCGTTGCCCATCCGATGGCAAAGGCGCCAACCAGAAGAACGATTGACCCGTTCAGCAGAATTTCACGCCACAGATCGCTGTCCATGCGCTGAGTACCATTTTCCCCATCGGGCCCACCACGCGATATCAGCCACAGGGCCGACAGGATGGCAGGCGCTTCCATCGCGGCAGCAACCGCCACCATATATCCTTCGGCGGTGATTCCACTGCTTTCCAGAACAGACGATGCCGCCACAAAGGTCACGATCGATATCGAACCGTAATGCGCCGCAACCGCCGCCGCATCCAGGCGGCTTAGTCCGCTCATCACCTTGAGCAGGGCAAATGCCACCAGCGGAAGAATGAACGACAACACGATGCCCGCAAGCAAAGACAGGCCCAGTGTCAGATCGATCCCGTGATCCGCGACGCTGACCCCGCCTTTGAATCCGATGGCAAACAAAAGGTAGATCGACAACGCTTTTGCCGCCGCTTCGGGCACGCTCAGGTCTGACCGCGCAAGGGACGCCGCCACGCCCAACGCAAAGGACAGGATGATCGGGGACAGCAGATTATTGGCTGCAAGGCTTAGAATTTCAGACATGTCGATCCTGACATTTCGGCGTGTTCATCATGTTCCGCAGCACCGGTCAGACCGGCAGAAAAACGCCTTGGGGCGGGTCAAAATACTCCAGCCCGCCTTCGCCGATATCCGTCCAGAGACCATGCAGGCTCAATCTGCCGTCTTCCACAGCCGCCTGCACAAAAGGAAAGCTCATCAGGTTTTCAAGCGACACCAGAACCGATTGCTTTTCCAGCGCGCGGGCCTGTTGTTCCTTGTCGCCAAGGCCTTGGACACTTGCATATTTCGGCCGCAGAATGTCCATCCAGCGCCCGACAAAACTGTCCAGCGCCTCAAGCTCGGGGGCGTGCCCCTCACACATGTCCAGACAGCCCTGAACGCCACCACAATTGGAATGGCCCAGTACGATGATATGCGCCACGTTCAGAAAACTGACCGCGTATTCGACCGCCGCACTTGTTCCGTGGTGATCGCCATCCGGTTCATAAGGTGGAACAAGGTTTGCGATGTTGCGGTGAATAAAAAACTCGCCCTGATCCGCACCGAAGATGGATGTCACATGCACGCGGCTGTCGCAGCAGGAAATAACCATTGCCCGCGGGCGCTGACCCTCGGTTGCAAGACGCCGGTACCAGCCTTTGTTTTCAGCGTACGAGGTCGCCTTCCATCCGTGATAGCGTTGCAAAAGGTAGCTTGGCAAAGGTTTGGCAAATTTCATGGCAGTATGGTCTTTCAGGGCTTACTGCCCCTCCGATAGTCTGAATTCTAACTCAATTCGAGCAAAAACAGCCCGCCCCGGCAACCTTTTGGGAACTTGTTGCTGCGCATCTGACCCGTGCCGTGGGGGCATGGGAATAAGGGTGAGTGGTTTGGAACACGTAACGAAACTGATCCAGAGCGAAGCTGTGTTGCTTGATCCGGATCGTCTGGACGGGCTTTACGCGCAGCTTGGTACGGCGGGCGCAGAAGACATCATCTGCCGCGCCATGGAAGAACTGGCGATCCGCATGGCGCAATGCGAACGGATGTACCGGCAGGAAAAATGGAAGGATTTGCGCAAGCTTGCGCGTTCTCTGGTAGCGATTTCCGACCAGATCGGCATGACGTTGCTGTCACGGGTTGCATCGGATGTGACCCGTGCGGTCGACGGAAGGGATGTGGTGGCCACAGCGGCTACATTGTCACGGCTGCTGCGTATCGGCGAAAAATCCCTGACTCAGATCTGGGATTTGCAGGACATGACTGTCTGATCGGGCTTGCAGGCCCGCCAAAGCGGGGTAGTCTGTGCCCTGCACCCATTTTTTGTAAGGCCCTACCGATGTTGCCCAGCTTTGCCGCCGAAACCAAAGCCACCCTGCCCCTGTTCGTGATCGAAGAGGACCGGTTTGAAAAATGGCAGTCGGGTCAGTCGGATCTGACGCAGAACTGGGTAGAAGCAAACGGGTTCAAGGGCAAACTGGGCCAGTCACTGGTCATCCCCGACAAAACCGGCAAGCCGGCGGGCGCATTGGCGGGCTACGGCACGCAAGCATCGCGGGCGCGCGGGCGCTATGCCCTTGCGGCGGCGGCCACCAATCTGCCCGAAGGCCAGTATCGTATAGAAGACGGATTGACGGGCGCGGCGCTGGAAACGGAATGCCTGGGCTGGTTGCTGGAACAGTACAGGTTTGACCGTTACAAGGATCAGAGCGCGATGAAAGCGCGCTTGGTTGCCCCAAAGGATGTGGACGCATCGAGACTGGAAATCCTTGCCCAAAGCGAATGCCTGACGCGCGACCTGATCAATACGCCCGCGTGCGACATGGGGCCGCCCGACCTGGAACAGGCCGCGCGCGCGCTGGCCAAGTCGTTCAAGGCCAGAATATCCGTGATCACAGGCGATGAACTGCTGACGCATAATTTTCCGATGATCCACACAGTCGGGCGTGCCGCTGATCGTGCGCCGCGCCTGATCGACATGCGCTGGGGCAAGTCCGGACCGACCCTGACACTGGTCGGCAAAGGCGTGTGTTTTGATACAGGTGGTTTGAACCTGAAACCCGGGGCCTCAATGGGGTTGATGAAAAAGGATATGGGCGGGGCGGCCAATGTGCTTGGACTGGCCCGCATGATCATGGCGCTGGGTTTGCCGTTGCAATTGCGCGTTCTGATCCCGTCGGTGGAAAATTCGGTTTCGGGTAACGCCTTTCGCCCGCAAGATATCCTGATGTCGCGCAAGGGGCTGAGCGTTGAAATCAACAACACCGACGCCGAAGGCCGGCTTGTTCTGGCCGACGCGCTGGCGCTTGCCGACGAAGAAACACCGGATCTGATCGTATCAATGGCGACGCTGACAGGGGCCGCACGGGTGGCAGTGGGGCCGGACTTGGCGCCCTATTTCTGCGACGATCCCGCTGTGGTGTCATCTCTGGATCAGGCGGGCGCAACAGCGAGTGATCCGCTTTGGCGTCTGCCATTTCACACGCCTTACGAATCAATGATCGAACCCGGCATTGCCGATCTGGACAATGCCCCCAAGGGCGGGTTCGCCGGATCGATCACCGCCGCGCTGTTCTTGCGTCGGTTTGTTACAAACACATCCCGCTATGTGCATTTCGACATTTACGGCTGGCATCCCAGCGCGGCACCAGGACGACCCAAGGGCGGCGCGATGCAAGGCGCGCGCGCGCTGCTGGAGGCCCTGCCAAAGGTTCTTGATCTGTGATGGACAGCCGAACCACCCCGTTTAATGGCCGTGTGGCTGCCAGCACTTTGCGTGACCGCGTTGACGCCGAAGTATTCCGCGACGGGACACCGGCACAGGTGGTGACTGCGCTGGCTGATATCAGGCGCGCACCGGATGGTCCGCGCCTGCGCCAGTTGCTGCTGGGCGATGCCGTCACCGTCTATGATACGGAACAGGGCCACAGCTATGTCCAATCCGAAAAAGACGGATATTGCGGGTATGTCGATTCGGCGGCGCTGGGTCCGTGGACAGAACCTACGCATCGGGTTCATGCCCGCGCCACACATGTCTATTCCGATGCCAGTATAAAATCCGGCGATACGATGCTGCTGTCACTGGGTGCGCAGGTTACGGCAAAGGATGAAAAAAACGGGTTTCTGGATATCGGAACCGGCTATGTTCCGGCCCAGCACCTGAGCCCTGTCGGGCAGATGGCGCAGGATCCATTAAAGGTCGCCCGCCAGTTTCTGGGGGCACCTTATTTGTGGGGCGGGAACAGCAGTACGGGGCTTGATTGTTCGGGGCTTGTGCAAGCCGCCTATCTTGCCTGCGGACGGCCTTGCCCCGGCGACAGTGATCTGCAAAGCGCCGAACTGGGTACGCCCGTCGATATTGGCAGTCCGTTTCAGACAGGCGATCTGTTGTTCTGGAAGGGGCATGTTGCACTGGCACTGTCCCCGGACACGATGATCCATGCAACAGCACATCCGATGGCGGTTGTGACAGAAAACATTCAGGCGGCTCTGGATCGGATCAATGCGCAGGGCGATGGCCCGCTGATCGCCCACAAACGCCCCTGACCCTCATCTTTTCATAAATACTTGTGACGCAGGTGGCCGCTATTTGACCGAACGGATCAGCTTGATATCCAGCACCCGCAATACCGACTTGAGATCCGGACCCCGTTTCAGGATGCGCCCGTCCATACCGACAACCGCATACTGGCCCTGTTTGCCGCGCAGTTTGGGCCGCTTTTCAATCCGGTAAAGCGGATTTTCGGCAGTGCGCCTGAACACGGAAAATACCGCCACATCACGCAAACAGGAAATGCCGTAATCGCGCCATTCACCCGCGGCAACCATCCGACCGTACAAAGCCAGAATAAGCGATAATTCGTTGCGCTGAAACGCCACCTGTGGCGGTGCGAACGAGGCGGAAGACACTGGCGATTGGAATGTCATAACCAACATTTGCGCCAAACGCGTAACAAAGCAAGTGCCAACAAGGTCCATAGCTTTTGATCTGCACTTTGCTGGCCAAATCACCGGCCCTGCGATGGTCGGCTTTGCACCTGTCGGCGTTCCATGCTTAGTGTGCGCCAAGGGGACAAGTCAGGTAAATCAGAATGGACGACTACGAACACTATGATGCTACAGGTCTGGCCGGTTTGATTGCCGCCAAAGACGTGACGGCGGATGAATTGCTGGATGCGGCGCTGGCACGGGTTGAATCCAGAAACGGCGATTTGAACGCTGTTGTAATGCTGGCCGAAGATGTGGCGCGTAGAAATATTGCAAACGGCCTGCCAGACGGACCGCTGAAGGGCGTGCCGTTCCTGCTCAAGGATCTGGGTGCCGAAGCAATAGATTTTCCGTCCCATAACGGCTCTGTCCTGTTGAAGAACACGGTTTATGACCAGAATTCAGCGCTTTATGATCGCCTGGCGGCCACAGGTCTGGCCAATTTCGGGCGTACAACCTCACCCGAAGGCGGGATCGGCATCGTGACAGAGGCCGCTGTTTACGGCGGACCCACGCGTAATCCGTGGAATCTGAACCACACACCGGGCGGTTCGTCGGGCGGTGCGGGTGCTGCGGTTGCCGCCGGCATTGTACCCGCGGCCCACGGATCGGATGGCGGTGGTTCGGTACGGGTGCCGGCCTCATGCTGCGGATTGTTCGGCTACAAGGCCACACGCGGACGGCTGCCCGATGGCCCCTATGCCGGAGAAGGCTGGGCCGGAATGGCGATTGACGGTTTCCTGACAAGATCGGTGCGCGATACCGCCCTGTTGCTGGACGCAACGGAAGGGCCCGACCTTGGTGCACCCTACTGCGCGCCACCGTTGAAAGAGAGCTACATGGCGGCGCTGACGCGCAGCCCGAAGCCGCTGAAAATTGCATTATGTGACACATCGCTGACCGGCGAAGCCATTGATCCTGTGTGCCGCGATGCGGTTCAGGACGCCGCTGCGCTGCTGGCGGACATGGGGCATCACATCGAAATCGCGCGCCCCGCGGCCGATACCAACGGCATGATGCACGCATGGACGATTATAGTGGCTTGCGGCACGGCATTGGGCATCCGCGCCGAAATAGAAGAGCGTGGCACACCGCTGCGCGATGGCGAAATCGAAGGCGTATCGCGCAGCGCCATGGCGTTTGCCAGCACAATTTCAGGGGATCGCTATTTGCAGAGCGTTGGAAAGATCCACCGTTACGGGCGGGAAATGGCCGCGTTTTTCCAAGACTACGATATTCTGCTGACGCCGACGCTGGCGGAACCGCCTGCAGTCATCGGACGCTTTAACCATGACCGCGACGATTATGTGAACTACCGCACCGGACCGGACGGTGTTTTTGCCTATTCGCCCTACACCGCCGCATTCAACGCCACCGGGCAGCCCGCAGCATCGGTGCCTCTGTGCTGGTCATCCGACGGATTGCCGATCGGCATTCACCTGGCGGGCCGCTTTGGCGAAGACGAGGTGCTGATGTCGCTTTGTGCCGATCTGGAACGGGCCCGACCATGGTTTGACCGCCGCCCTTGATATGGTGTTGTGGACCATTGCAGCCCTTGCCCCTGAACAGCGCTTGGATCATAAAAGCAGTCAGCCACATGCTGGCCCCGTGACACCCAGAAGGACCAACAGCCAATGACACTTCAAGCCCCCGAAACAAAGGTTGTCGAAAACCATCGGATCGCCTGCGACGGCGGCGAGGGGGCGCTTGGGCATCCGCGCGTCTGGCTGCAGATTCCCGAAGACACCGGCTGGGTCGAATGCCCGTATTGCGACTGCAAATACGTGCACAAGGATTTTGAAGGCAAGGTCTGAGCATCAGAAGCCAAGGCGGCCTGCGTTGACAGACCAGATAAGTATTTAGGAAAAGATGAAGCACGGGCAGGTGCGCCACGACAACTGGCCGCGCCTTGCAAGACGTGCCAGACTGGCACAGTAAGCAGCCGAAGGGGAGCACGATGTCGGGATCGTTTGGAAAGGGATGCCATCTGCATCTGATTGATGGATCGGCGTTCATTTTCAGGGCCTATCATGCGCTGCCGCCGCTGACGCGCAAATCGGACGGGCTGCCGATCGGGGCGGTTTCCGGCTTTTGCAACATGTTGCAGCGTTATGTGGACGGCAACTCTGGCGCGGATGCACCGACGCATGTGGCGGTTATCTTTGACAAGGGATCGCACACGTTCCGCAATGATCTTTATGACCAGTACAAGGCCAACCGCGAGGCGATGCCGGAAGACCTGCGCCCGCAAATTCCGCTGACCCGCGAGGCAACGATTGCTTTCAACATCGCGTGCAAGGAACTGGAGGGGTTCGAGGCCGACGACATTATCGCCACGCTTGCCTGTCAGGCCCGCGATGCGGGCGGGCGCTGTACCATCATTTCGTCGGACAAGGATCTGATGCAACTGGTCGGTGACGGCGTCGAGATGCTGGATGCGATGAAAAACCGGACCATCGATGTGGACGGTGTGATCGAAAAGTTCGGCGTCAAACCGGACCGCGTGGTGGATGTGCAGGCGCTGGCCGGAGACAGCGTTGACAATGTGCCCGGCGCGCCCGGCATCGGGATCAAGACAGCCGCCCTGTTGATCAACGAATTCGGTGATCTTGACGCGTTGCTGGAACGAGCAGAAGAAATCCCGCAGCCCAAACGGCGCCAGACGCTGATTGATCATGCCGAGCAGATCAGATTGTCGCGCAGTCTGGTACAACTGGATTGTGACGTGGCGCTGGATTTCGGGCTGGACGATCTGGAAGTGAAGGATCCGGACCCTAAAAAACTGCTGGAATTTCTGGCCGAGATGGAGTTTCGCACGCTGTCCAAACGGATTGCGGCCAAACTGGATGTTGAAGCCCCCGAGATACCGGAGATTGTGAACGACACAACCCAGACCCAGCGCGAAGCCGTTCCCTTTGATGCGGACAAATACGAGTGCGTGCGCGATATGAACGCCCTGAAGCTGTGGCTGGACCGGATAGACGAATGCGGCTGGGTCGCAGTTGATACCGAAACCACCGGCCTGAATGAGATGCGCGCCGATCTGGTTGGAATATCGCTGAGTGTCACACCAGGTGAGGCCTGCTATATTCCGCTGATCCACAAGGAAAGCGCATCTGATGATCTGTTCGGATCCGACAAACTGGCCGAAGGGCAATTGGGGCTGGATCAGGTTCTAGACGCCCTGAAACCGATGCTGGAGGATCCTGCGATCCTGAAAATCGGGCAGAATATGAAATATGATGCCAAGATCTTTGCCCGCAACGGCGTCGATGTGGCCCCGATTGATGACACGATGCTGATGTCCTATGCACTGCACGCGGGCGAACACAATCATGGTATGGACACGTTGTCAGAGCGGTATCTGGGCCATACGCCCATTCCGATCAAACCGCTTCTGGGTTCCGGCAAATCCGCGATCACCTTTGACAAGGTGCCGCTTGACGAGGCCACGCGCTATGCCGCCGAGGATGCCGACATCACATTGAGGCTTTGGCAGCATTTCAAACCACAACTGCACCGCAAGCAGGTGACGACAGTGTACGAAACACTGGAACGCCCGCTGGTGCCGGTTCTGGCGCAAATGGAAATGTCGGGCATCAAGGTTGACCGTGATACGCTAAGCCGGATGTCGAACGCCTTTGCCCAGAAAATGGCGGGGCTTGAGGCCGAGATACACGAGATGGCCGGCAGGACGTTCAACGTGGGATCGCCCAAGCAGCTGGGCGAAATCCTGTTTGACGAAATGGGGATCGAAGGCGGTAAAAAGGGCAAGACAGGGGCCTATGCAACCGGCGCGGATGTTCTTGAGGATCTGGCGACTGAACATGAACTGCCTGCCCGCGTGCTGGACTGGCGGCAATTGAGCAAGCTGAAATCGACCTACACGGATGCCTTGCAGGATCATATCAATCCCGAAACTGGGCGCGTGCACACATCCTATTCCATCGCGGGGGCCAATACCGGGCGTCTGGCATCAACCGATCCGAACCTGCAAAACATTCCGGTGCGTACCGAAGAAGGTCGGCGTATCCGCGAGGCGTTTGTTGCCGATCAGGGCAAGGTTCTGATCTCGCTTGATTACAGCCAGATCGAACTGCGTATTCTGGCCCATATCGCCGATATTCCCGCTTTGAAACAGGCATTTTCCGACGGGCTGGACATCCACGCGATGACCGCGTCGGAAATGTTTGATGTTCCGATCGAAGATATGACGCCCGAAGTACGGCGCCGTGCCAAAGCGATCAACTTTGGCGTCATCTACGGGATTTCAGGCTTTGGTCTGGCGCGCAACCTGCGCATCCCGCGCGCCGAGGCGCAAGGGTTTATCGACCGGTATTTCGAACGGTTCCCCGGCATCCGGACCTATATGGATGAAACCAAGGCGTTCGCGAAAGAACATGGTTATGTGCAAACTCTGTTTGGCCGGAAAATTCACACACCCGAGATCAATGCGAAAGGTCCGCAGGCAGGGTTTGCCCAGCGCGCCGCCATCAACGCGCCCATTCAAGGTACGGCCGCGGATGTGATCCGGCGGGCGATGATACGGATGCCTGACGCCATCAGGAACCTGCCCGCAACGATGCTGTTGCAGGTCCATGATGAATTGCTGTTCGAAGTGGACGAGGACGCCGTAGACGACGTAATCGGTGTGGCCCGCGATGTTATGGAAAATGCCAGTGATCCGGCGGTGAAGCTGGATGTTCCCCTGACAGTCGATGCGGGGCGCGGGGCGAACTGGGCCGAAGCACACTAGGGGCTGAGGGCGCGTTCACTGCATCCAGCCAAGGCAGGATTGCGTCGGACCTGTCGAATTATATTCGGCACTGACCCAGCCGGAATATCCGTCTCGGTCCAGTGTTTCGAAAATCACATCGAAATCCATCGGGCCTGCACCCGGTTCATGACGCCCCGGAGCACTGCCAATCTGGACGTGCACCGCCTGATGGCCGAAGGCGCGCCATATGGCCAGCGCATCGCCTGTGATCATCTGGGCATGGTATGTGTCATATTGCAGGCCGACATTGGGCCGGTCCACGGCCTTTAGAACCGCTGCCGCCAGATCGTAATCGTTCAGAAAGTATCCGGGTTGATCGACCGGATTCAGGGGTTCAATTGTAAAATGTTGATGCGGGGCGGCATCGGCGGCCCATTTCAGATTTTCCACAAATGTTGCTTGGGCATCGGCCCCCTGCGCGGCGCCGGCCATAACGTGTATAAATTGAGGCTTTAGTTCGCCAGCATAGCGCAGGACACGCCGGATATCGTTCTGGAACCGTGCCTGACCGGCAGGGATGGCGGCAAAGCCACGTTCGCCGCCGGTGTAATTGGGCGGCGGAGCATTGATCAGCACAAGATCCAACCCGTTAGCCAGCAGCGCCCGCCGCGTATCCTTGGCCGCGGCATCGTAGGGAAACAGGATTTCAACGGCTTCAAACCCCGCCAGCGCCGCAGCGGCAAACCTGTCGAGATAGGGCAGTTCAGTGAACAGCAGTGACAGGTTTGCTGCGAATTTGGGCATCGGATTTCCTTTGGTTGATCCTGCTTAACGCAGGTTCACGTCCGCCTGAAAGAGGTTGAAAGCGACACGATGTCGATTTTGGACGCGACGACGCTGATCCGGCGGTGGCAGCCTGCCAGAGTTCGGCCCAGATACCGGACAGATTACTGACCTTTTTGAAAGCAAACCTTCGTTGGCGTTCCAACCAGAGCCCCTTGGCTCGGCCGATGCCGCTGCCCTGCGCGCCAACCTGTTGTCTGGCAACGCGTTGGGTATGGTTTCGATGCTGTTTTGGGCCGCCGGATTTCCTGCGGCTGAACTGCTGCTGGATACGTGGCCCCCTCTTGCCCTGATCGCAGCTCGATTGCTGATGGTGCTGGTTCTGCTGCTGCCACTTTGGCTGGCGATCGACGGGGTGCATGTTCTGGCCAATGCATCCTGGCGGCGCGGCATCTGGGTAGGCGGGATCGGCTTTGGCTTTGGCACATGGCTGTTGCTGATTTCGCAATCTCTGACCGATCCTGTAACCGTTGCGCTGATTGCTTCTGCCATGCCTATCGCTGCAACGCTGATTGAATTGTTCTACCGTGTACGCCGCCCCAGCCGGTTGTTTCTGATCGGCATGGCAGCGTCGGTGACAGGGGGGATTATCGCAACTTGGGGCAAAAGCCCGACAGATTTCGGGTTGGGCGGGCTTGCAGCAGTTGCATCGTGTTTTCTGTTCGCGTGGGCCAGTTTTTGCACCGTGCGCGATCTGCCCAATCTAACCGCCCTTGGGCGCACGACACTGCCTTTTACAGGGGCGGCCATTGTTGTCGTTATTCTGTTTTTGGGAACGACCCTTGCCGGGGTCGATGTTATGCCACGCGCACCTGTTGACGGGCGGCAGATCACGTTGCTGATCGTCTATGCCATCGGTGCAATGGCCCTGTCTCAGGTCTGTTTTATCGCCGCTATCGCGCGGCTTGGCGTTGCTGTCACCTCGCTACATATCAACATCGCACCGTTTTATGTGATGGTGATTATGACAGTTCTGAGCGCAACGTGGAGTTGGCAGCAGGCATTCGGGGCCGCAATCGTCGGGCTGGGCGTGATCGTTTCGCAGCGCCGCTAGTCAGGCAAATCCGCTGATGGGATCACTGGAAAAAACTGGCCTGACGACCAAAGGCCGAACCAGCCGTCGTGATGTTCACCGATATCAACGAGGCGATAAAAGCTTTTCCGGTCTATCAATGCCTCAAGCCCCGCTCGGATCATGATATAGGGAGACGGCTCTCCCGTTTCGGGATCACGGGTAACGCGAATGGGGTGGTCCGGCCCGGCCTCGGCAAAATCGCCGGTTTTGGTTTCGAATGCCAAAACCTGTTCCCGGCCCTCACCCTGAACTTCGAAATCAATGGCAACAAACGGCGCATCGTCCACCGTGATTCCGACCTTTTCAACGGGGGTGACCAGATAGTATTTTCCGTCCTCAAGCTTGAGAATCGATGAAAAGAGCTTGACCAGTTCCAGCCGTGTGAACGGCGTGCCCAGATAATACCACGTGCCGTCACGTGCGATGCGAATATCCAGATCCCCGCAAAACGGCGGATTCCACAGGTGAACAGGCGGCAAGCCGCGTGTTTTTGTGGCTTTCACCGATGCAATCAGGCCTTCGGCGGTCGGGGTCACGGTTTTTTGTCCGCTCATTGCTTTTGCCATTTCCGTTTCGCGCGATACACTCTTACGTAACGATATAGTCGTCAGGAGACAGATAGCCATGACCGATCAAACAGATCTGGAGCCACAAATCGAAGCACTGGAAGAAAAGCTGGCCAAGGCCAGAGCGTCTATCACGCGGCGGTTTATTGGTCAGGAGCGCGTTGTCGACCTGACCCTGACCGCCCTTTTGTGTGGTGGTCATGGGCTGTTGATCGGATTGCCGGGGCTGGGAAAAACGCGGCTTGTCGAAACATTATCGACGGTCATGGGGCTGGACGGCAAACGTGTGCAATTTACCCCTGATCTTATGCCGGCCGATATTCTGGGTTCCGAAGTTCTGGATACCGAAGCCGATGGCGGACGCACATTCCGGTTTGTACCCGGCCCGATCTTTTGCCAGTTGCTGATGGCGGACGAAATCAACCGTGCAAGCCCGCGCACGCAATCGGCACTGTTGCAGGCCATGCAGGAAAAAACCGTTACCGTTGCCGGTCAGGACCGGCCTTTGGGCACACCGTTCCATGTTCTGGCAACGCAAAACCCGATTGAACAGGAGGGCACCTATCCCCTGCCCGAGGCGCAGCTGGACCGGTTTCTGGTTCAGATCGATGTCGATTACCCCACACGGGAAACAGAACGCGATATTTTGCTGGCCACGACAGGCGCCAGCGAGGATCAATCGACGCAGGTGTTCGGCGAAGGGGAACTGCTGGCAGCACAAACCCTGTTGCGGCGTATGCCGGTCGGCGACAGCGTGGTTGATATGATCCTTGATCTGGTACGTGCCTTCCGCCCTGAAGAAGCAGGTGTCTCAGACCGAGTGCGTGAAACGGTGGCCTGGGGTCCGGGCCCGCGTGCAGCGCAAGCGCTGATGATGACGGTGCGCGCGCGCGCGCTGCTGCAAGGGCGGCTTGCCCCGTCAGCGGAAGACGTGATTGATATGGCCCGCCCGGTGCTGTCGCATCGTATGGCGCTGAATTTCGCAGCCCGCGCACGCGGTGACAGCCTGACCGATCTGATTGAAACGACTGCAGAAACACTCGCGCAGACAAAGGCCGCTGCGTGACACAGCCCGTTTCCCTTCGCCAGCGGGCCGAGGAACAATCGGCCCGCCTGCCGCCTTTGCTGGCGCGGGCCGAGCATCTTGCCGGCACGGTTCTGTTGGGCGATCACGGGCGGCGCAAAGCCGGTCTGGGCGATGATTTCTGGCAATACCGCCCCGCCCAGCCCGGTGACAGCCGCCGTATGATCGACCACCGCCGTTCTGCGCGGGGCGATATGCAGTTTGTGCGTGAACGCGAATGGCAGATTGCGCAATCCGTCATGCTGTGGGTCGATCAAAGCGCTTCGATGCGGTTTGCCTCAACCAAGGACTTGCCGCAAAAGGCCGACAGGGCCCGGCTTTTGGGGTTGGCGATTGCCATACTTCTGGTGCGTGGCGGTGAGCGTGTCGGGCTGACAGGTACGTCACTTCCGCCGCGCCGGGGCAATCCGCAAATCCTGCGTCTGGCCGAAGCGTTTTCGCAGGATTCCGATGCGGATTACGCCGCA
Organism: Sulfitobacter sp. JL08; assembly: GCF_003352045.1. Classification (NCBI taxonomy): domain Bacteria; kingdom Pseudomonadati; phylum Pseudomonadota; class Alphaproteobacteria; order Rhodobacterales; family Roseobacteraceae; genus Sulfitobacter; species Sulfitobacter sp. JL08. The sequence goes on along the minus strand of NZ_CP025815.1, from coordinate 27,652 downwards.
CCGGAGTCGCGCGCGATGATCCCGCACGCGCGCGCTGTGTTCATTTCCGATTTCATGGGCGACATCACCGGGGCGAGAATGGCCCTGACCAAGGCCGCAGATCGCGGCATCAAAGGTGCATTGGTGCATGTGCTTGATCCGGCGGAAGAAAGTTTCCCGTTTCAGGGCCGAACGATCTTCGAAAGCATCGGTGGCACTCTGGTTCATGAAACGCTCAAGGCAAACGAATTGAAGGCACGCTATCTAGATCGTCTGGCCGCGCGCAAAGACGAACTGCAATCGCTTTGCGCATCGACCGGCTGGCAATACAGCGTTCACCATACAAGTGACAGCGCGCAATCTGCATTGCTGTGGTTGTACCGTGCCTTGGACGGGGGCCGCATATGACCGTTTTGGGCGGCATTGGATTCAGTGCACCTTGGTTGCTGTTGGGGCTGATCGCCCTGCCCATTCTTTGGCTGATTCTGCGCGCGGTTCCACCGGCGCCGATCCGGCGGCGGTTTCCCGGCGTTGCGCTTTTGCTGGGTCTGAAAGACGACGAAACGGTATCTGACCGCACGCCATGGTGGCTGCTTTTGCTGCGCATGCTGGCGGTTGCTGCGATGATCCTGGGGCTGGCGGGGCCGGTTCTGAACCCGTCGCAGGATCGGGCGGGCACCGGCCCGTTGCTGATCGTGCTGGATGGCAGCTGGGCGGGCGCCACGCGGTGGCGGGAAAAGATTGACCTTGTGACAGCTGAATTGTCCGAAGCGGGCCGCGCGGGCCGTACGGTTGCGATCATGCGTCTGACAGAACCGGAACCACCGGTGTTTCAATCTGCCGATGTCTGGTCAACCCGTCTGGCCGGCGTTCTGCCGGCACCCTGGCAACCCGGCCCGGTGTTGGTGGCACAGGCCATTGATGCGCTTGGCGACACCTCTTTTGAAACCTACTGGGTGTCGGACGGGTTGGAATACGAAGGACGCGACGCGATGCTGAGCGCCCTTGAAGCGCGCGGACCGGTACAGGTTTTTCAGAACGCGAGCGCAATTCTAGCAATGACCCCGGCAACATTCGAAGACGGTGCAGTGCAATTGACCGCCCGGCGATCTGCTGCTTCGGAAACGAGGGAGATCACACTTTTGGCGCATGGCCTTGATCCGGCGGGCAACGCGCAGGTTCTGGCAAGCGTTCCTGCCACCTTTGACGCCGGTGCGAGTGAGGCACAAACCGCCCTGTCCCTTCCGGCTGAATTGCGCGCCCGCCTGACGCGATTTGAAATTCAGGGGCAACGGTCGGCGGGTGCGGTCAGTCTTTCGGATGACAGCCTGCGCCGACGCGAAGTGGCGCTGATCGCCGGGCGCGAAGATCGTGAAGGATTGGAACTGCTTTCGCCTTTGCACTATCTGGAACAGGCGCTGGCGCCGACGGCCGATCTTTTGAACGGGGCATTGATGGATATCCTTCCGGCCAATCCGGATGTGATTGCGATGGCCGATATCGCCACCCTGTCATCGGCAGAGGAAGAGGCGCTTTTGTCATGGGTCGATACTGGCGGGATGCTGTTGCGGTTCGCCGGCCCGCGGCTGGCCGCCAGCGATGTCAGCCGCAGCGATGAACACCCACTGATGCCGGTGCGTCTGCGCGCGGGTGGCCGCACTGTCGGGGGCGCGATGAGTTGGGGAGAACCCAAGGAACTTGCGCCTTTCAAACAAAACTCGCCTTTTTTCGGGCTCGACATTCCTGCAGATGTCCGGGTTTCGGCGCAGGTGATGGCACAGCCCGATCCGACCCTTGCGGAACGGGTTGTCGCGTCTTTAAGCGATGGCACACCACTGGTGACGCGCAAGGCGGTGGGCGATGGTCAGGTTGTTCTGTTTCATGTCACAGCGAATGCGGAATGGTCTACCCTGCCTTTGTCCGGCCTGTTTGTGGAAATGCTTGAACGGCTTGCCGTGTCTTCATCCGGCGGGTTGCCAGAGGCAGAGGATCTGGAAGGAACGGTCTGGACTCCGGTTCAGGTTCTGGACGGCTTCGGGGCATTGCCTGACGCAGGCAACCTTCCGGGCGTTGACGGCACAGACCTGATCGAAACGCCGCTTGGCCCTGATGTGCAACCCGGCGTCTACGCATCGGATGATCGCAGGATCGCCCGCAATGTCGTGACCGCAGATACAGATCTGACACCGGCCAGCTGGCCTGCACGCATTCCGGTGACAGGCCTCACGATCGAGGCAGAAGTTCCTTTGGGCGGCGCGCTTCTGAGTGGTGCGATTGCGCTGTTGTTGCTGGATGTTCTGGCGTCCCTGGCGTTGGGCGGCCGGTTGTGGGGCGCGCGCGCTACGGCGGCTGTGCTGGCGCTGGCCGTTCTGCCCGGTTTTGCGCATCAGGCACATGCACAATCGGATGATGACTTTGCGCTTGCCGCAACATCGGAACTGGCGCTGGCCCATGTCCTGACCGGAAACAGGGCAGTGGACGATACCGCCCGCGCCGGACTGGTCGGTCTGTCAGACACGTTGTTTTTCCGCACGTCGGTCGAACCGGCCAATCCCACCAGTATCAATCTTGAAACCGATGAGCTTGCGTTTTTCCCGATCCTGTACTGGCCGATAACCCCCGATCAACCGACACCTTCGGCAGATGCCTACGTGAAGCTGAATGCCTATTTGCGTTCCGGTGGCATGATCCTGTTCGATACAAGAGATGCCGATATTGCCCGCTTCGGATCGGCAAGCCCGAACGGACGCAAGTTGCAGGACCTGGCGCGGCCACTGGATATTCCGCCCCTTGAACCGCTTCCGTCGGATCACGTGCTGACGCGCACCTTTTATCTGTTGCAGGACTTTCCGGGCCGTCACACCAGCCGCGAGGTTTGGGTCGAAGCCGCGCCACCGGATGCGCAACAGATCGAAGGCATGCCATTTCGCAACTTGAATGACGGGGTGACGCCGGTGGTGATTGGGGGCAACGACTGGGCGGCGGCCTGGGCCGTGAATGATCGTGGCGTTGCGGCCTTTCCGATCGGGCGCGGGTTTTCCGGTGAACGGCAGCGCGAACTGGCCTATCGCTTTGGTGTCAATCTGGTGATGCATGTGCTGACCGGAAACTACAAATCCGATCAGGTGCATGTGCCTGCGTTGCTAGACAGGTTGGGCCAATGACCGGAACCGTTATTTTCGATCCGCTGGTCCCCTGGCCGGTATTGGCCGTTGTCGCCGGAATTGTCGCCGTCGCCGTCGGTATTGCGGTTTGGCGAGGTCTGTCGGGCTGGGCCTTGCGCGGTCTTGCCGGGCTAGTCCTGCTGGGGGCCTTGTCCGGCCCCGCGTTTCAGCAAGAGGATCGCGCGCCGCTGACCGATATCGTGGTTCTGCTGGAAGACCAGAGCGCCAGTCAGGCTCTGTCTGACCGGCGCGCGCAAACGGCCGAGGCGTCGGTCGCGCTGGCCCGCGCGGTTGCTGCGCGGGACAACACCGAACTGCGCCGTGTTGCGGTACCCGACAGCGAGGAAAATGGCGGCACTGCCCTGATGGCTGCCCTGACCGAGGTGCTGGCCGAACAGCCACGTGCGCGCATCGCGGGAATTGTCGCGCTGAGCGATGGGCAAATTCACGACGCCGCGCGCGCACCTGATTTGCCGGCCCCGCTGCATCTTTTGCTGACGGGGCGGCAAGACGACTGGGACCGTCGCCTGATCGTGCGCAACGCACCTGCTTTTGCAATCATCGGCGAACCGGTGACACTCACTTTGCGGATCGAAGATTCAGGCGCGGTACCCGATGGCGCGCGTCTGGCTCCGCTGGAAATTTCCGTTGATGGCGACACCCCTCAGGTGTTCCAGATTCCAATCGGCCAGGATATTGATCTGCCCGTCACCCTGCCGCACAGCGGGCGAAACGTGCTGCAATTCACAGTGCCGATGGCAGAAGGCGAACTGACAGATCGCAACAACACCGCCCTGATCCAGATGAACGGCGTGCGCGACCGGTTGCGGGTATTGCTTGTTTCAGGTGAACCGCACGCGGGGGGGCGGACGTGGCGCAACCTGCTGAAATCGGACAGTTCTGTCGATCTGGTACACTTTACGATTCTGAGACCGCCGGAAAAACAGGATGGCGTCCCGGTGGGAGAGCTTTCTTTGATCGCGTTCCCGACGCGTGAGCTGTTTCTGGAAAAAATCGATGATTTCGACCTGATCATATTTGATCGGTACAAGCGGCGCGGCATCCTGCCAGCAATATATCTGGACAACGTGGCCAACTATGTCGAACAGGGCGGTGCCGTGCTGATTGCGGCTGGCCCGGATTTTGCCGGTGCCGACAGTATCTACCGCTCGCCGCTGGCCCGTATCCTGCCCGCCGAACCCAGCGCACGTGTTCTGGAGGAAGGCTTTGCGCCGGTTGTCACCGATCTGGGCACGCGTCACCCGGTGACAACGGATTTACCGGATCAAGGCGATTGGGGGCGCTGGCTGCGCCAGATCGAAGTGACCCCGCAATCCGGCGATGTGGTCATGACAGGGATTGATGACCGCCCGCTATTGGTGCTGGATCGGGTCGGTGAGGGGCGCGTTGCGCTGCTGGCATCGGATCACGCATGGTTGTGGGGGCGCGGATACGAAGGCGGTGGCCCGCAACTTGAACTGCTGCGCCGTCTTGCGCACTGGATGATGAAGGAACCAGAACTGGAAGAAGACGCGCTTTGGGCAGAAGCGACCGGCCAGACCATGCGCATTATCCGGCGCACACTTGGGGAAGATGCAGCGCCGGTCATTGTCACGCCGCCCCAAGGGCCTGATGTTGAAATCACGCTTTCACAATCCGGCCCCGGCCGGTTCGAGGCCTTGTATGACGGGCCGATGATCGGGCTTTACCGTCTGCGTGATGATACGCACGAAACGGTGATTGGCCTTGGCCCCGCTGCGCCGCGCGAATTTGAACAAACCATTGCCACCGGCGATATACTGGCGCCGCTGATTGCGCCGTTGCGTGGCGGTGTTGTGCGTCTGGAAGACGGTATACCCAGCCTGCGTACGGTCCGTGAAGGACGCCCCGCCGCCGGACGCGGCTGGATCGGGCTGACGCCGCGCGGCGCATATGAAACCCGCGACGTGCGCCAAAGCGCGCTTTTGCCACCATGGCTGGTGCTGCTTCTGGCCTCTGGCCTGATCATCGGTGCGTGGTTGCGTGAAGGCCGACGCTAGGGACGCAAGGCCGGGTCGGAAACAAATCCACAACAGCTTTTTAAGTCTATATTCACCGTAATCCGTCACGGTTCCGCGAAACTTGACGCAGATTTTGCGGAGCACGGGCATGAGCCTTGCCAATAAATTGGCTGAAGAACGCCGGGCCCGGCTGGCGGCGGAACGGCTGTTGGAACTGAAACAGGCCGAACTTTTCGCCGCCAATCGCAAGCTGGGAAACCACGCGCGCGCCCTGTCGGATGAAATTGTGGAAACCCGCGCCGAAGTTGCAACGGTGCGTGACGAAAACGTGCGCGTTAAATCCGATTTGACGGTTGCGCACCAAAAAGTCGAAATCGCAGAGCGCCGTTTGTGGCATTCGATCGAAACAATCGAGGACGGGTTTGCCGTCTTTGATGTCGACAGTAATCTGGTGGCCGCCAATGCCGCGTATCTGTCGGTTTTTGACGGGTTGGAAGACGTCCGGCCCGGCGTGAACTACGTTCACATCCTGCAACTTCTGACCGAAGAAGGGATTGTGAATACCGGCGGGCTGTCGGCTATCGACTGGCGGGCGATGATGACGGACCGGTGGCATGCCCCGACACCCGAACCTATCGTCGTGGAACTGTGGAACCGTCTTTTCATACGGCTGGTCGACAAGCGCGGTCAGGGCGGAGATGTCGTTTCGCTGGGCCTGAATATCACGGCATCCGTCCGGTACGAGCAGGAATTGAAAGAGGCGCGGCGCAATGCGGAAGCGGCCAACCGCACCAAATCCGCGTTTCTGGCGAACATGAGCCACGAAATCAGAACGCCGATGAATGGCGTTGTCGGGATGGCGGAATTGCTGACAGACACAGAGCTTAGCGCAGAACAGCAGCTATACGTCACCACGATCAAAAACTCGGGCGAAGCGTTACTGGTCATCATCAACGATGTTCTGGATTATTCAAAAATCGAGGCGGAAAAGCTGGTGCTGCATCCCGCACCCTTTAATCTGGAACGGTGCATTCACGAGGTCGTGGTGCTGTTGCAACCCTCGGCGCGCGAAAAGGGGATCGAACTGCTGGTTGATTACGATCTTTTCCTGCCGACAGAGTTTGTCGGCGATGCGGGGCGGCTGCGGCAGGTTCTGACAAATCTGATCGGCAACGGGGTCAAGTTCACCACACAGGGCCACGTTCTGATCCGCGCCACGGGCGTACCGGCATCTGATGGCGAAAAAACCAGGATTCATATCGCAATCGAAGATACCGGCATCGGCATTCCGGATGACAAGGTTGGCCACATTTTCGGTGAATTCAATCAGGTCGAGGATGACCGGAACCGCCAGTTCGAAGGCACAGGATTAGGGTTGGCCATATCGCAGCGACTGGTCGAAATGATGGGCGGACAGGTCTGGGTGGAAAGCGAAGTTGGCATGGGATCCTGTTTCGGGTTCAGCCTGTTGATGGCCGCTACGGATGCAACACCGGCTGAACCGCCCCGGCTGCCGGAAAGCCTACGAAATGTATTGGTGGTCAGCGAAGTGGAATCCAACGCCTTGATCCTTGAAAAACAGATGCGGCAACTGGGCGTTGACGCCACCTGTTTCGCGTCTGGTGCGACCGCGCTGGCATCCATGAACGATAGCGTTGATCTGGTCCTGTCTGATCACAACATGGCCGATATGGACGGAATGGAACTGGCAACGGCGCTTCGGCAGGCAGGCTGGTCCGTGCCGGTTATTCTGCTGAGTGCCAATCCCGGTTTCGCGGAACAGGATCCGGCACGTCGGCATGTGCATGCTGTTGTTCAAAAACCGGTGCGCCGCAATGATCTGCTGACGCAACTGGCAACCCTGGCGCAAGATATTGCATCAGCGGAAAAGACTGTGCCGCAAAAAGATAGGCCGGAAACAGCGCCGCCCGACATACCGCGTTTGATGCGTGTTCTTGCGGCCGAGGACAACAAAACCAATCAGCTTGTCTTTCGTAAAATGATCAAGGATCTGGAGATCGAGTTGCAGTTCGCGGCAAACGGGCTTGAGGCTGTCGATCTGTTTCAAAGCTTTGCACCGGATATGATTTTCATGGATATTTCGATGCCGAAAATGGATGGCAAGGAAGCGACGCAGGAAATCCGCAAGCTGGAGAAAACCGGTGGTGGACATGTTCCAATTGTGGCTTTGACGGCGCACGCGATGGATGGAGACGAACAGGGCATTTTGTCGGCAGGGCTGGATCACTATCTGACCAAGCCGCTGCGCAAGGCAGCGATCCACGACAAAATCAGGGAATTTCATCCGCCAGAGGCGCGCCCCTTGGTGGCCGAAGCCGATCAGGCAGCAGAATAGGGGCGCACGAAAACCGGTTTTTCCGGTGTGCTCAGGTCCGGCTGGTAGGTGTACCCTCCGGTATCAAAATCCTGCAGGCTTTCCGGCGTTTGCAGGCGGTGCTGGATGATGAACCGAGCACATGCGCCGCGCGCCTTCTTGGCAAAAAAGCTGACGATCTTCGGGCTGCCCGCTTTGTCTTCCATAAAGACCGGGGTGACGACACGCAGTTTCAGCGCCTTGAGATCAACCGCGCCAAAGTATTCCTGACTGGCGCAGTTCACCAGAACGTCGGTTCCGACCGTTTCGGCCTGCGCGTTCAACGCCTTGGACAATTGATCACGCCAGTATTCATAGAGATTGCCCCCACGGCGCGTTTTCAGACGGCTGCCCATTTCCAGACGATAGGGCTGGATCGCGTCATACGGGCGCAAAACCCCGTAAAGGCCGGAAAGGATGCGCAAATGATCCTGTGCATAATCCATCTCGTCCGCGTCAAGGCTGACCGCTTCCAGCCCCTGATAGGTATCACCGGCAAAGGCCAGCGCCGCCGACCGTGTTGCCTGTGCATCGGGTTCATTTTCGAAGCTGCGGAACCTGTCGCGGTTCAGCCGGGCAAGATCGGGGCTTAGATCCATCAGTTTGCGCAGATCGCCCAGACCAAGGTTGCGCGCGGTGCGCACCAGGCGCATCGCGTCTTCCTGAAAGACGGGATCGGTTCCGGACACTTCCGTATCTGACCAGTCCAGACGTTTTGCGGGCGAAATGACAACTAGCATAGCTGATCCTCTTGTTCATTACGGCAGACCTAGCCCGCCTCGCGCAGGACGTCCAGAAAGGCATCGCCAAAACGTTCGGCGCGGCGTTCGCCCAGCAACCGCTCCAGCGCGCCGGCGTTTTGCGGGCGTGTGGCAGCAATTTTTGCCAAGAGGGATGCGGAACAACTGATCGGTTTTTCGATGCCGCCAGACCCGCGTGACAGTTTGGCCTGCACTTCAAGCAACCGGTCATAAAGCTCTCCGGCAGGGCGACCGGCCAGTTTGCGGCGCGTCGGGTGAACGTCTTCGCGGGCCCCTGTGATCACTTCCAGAAAGGCGGCACCGTAGCGTTCCAGCTTTTTGGCGCCAACGCCGCTGATCCTTGCCATGTCGTCCAGTGTGGCGGGGCGGGTTTCTGCCATTTCAATAAGGGTTCTGTCATTGAACACGATATACGCGGGCAGTTTTGCCGCTTCGGCAAAGGCGCGGCGGCGTGCCTTGAGCGCGGACAGAAGCGGTGCATCTTCTTCGAATACCAGGGTTTTGATTGCCGGGCGGCGGCTGCCCGCGGCAGCACGGATCGTATCGCGGCGCAGTTCGATCGTGGCTTGATCCCGCAAGACCGGCAGCGCCTTGTCGGTCATGCGCAGGGCGCCGTGCCGTTCGGGATCGGGCCGTACAAGATCGTGGCCCATCATCTGCCGGAACACCGCCTGCCAGCCGTTTTTGTCATATTCGCCGCCAACCCCGAATGTCGGCAGATCATCATGCCCGCGCGCTGCGATCTTGTCCGTTCTGGTGCCTGTCAGGATGTCGATCAGGTGTCCTGCGCCAAACCTTTCATCGGTGCGCAATATGGCAGACAGCGCCTTGCGCACGGCTGTTGTGCCATCAAACACTTCAGCCGGCGTATCGCACAGATCGCAATGCCCGCAAGCGGCGGCGTCTTCGCCGAAATAACCCAGCAATGTCTTGCGCCGGCAGTTCAACGCTTCGGCCAGCCCAAGCAGCGCGTTTAATCTCGCATGATCGGCCATGCGCCGTTCCGGCGGGGCCAGACCTTCGTCAATCTGGGATCGGCGCAGCCGGATATCATCCGACCCGAACAGGGTCAGCGTTTGCGCGGGTGCCCCATCACGCCCCGCGCGACCGATTTCCTGATAATAGCCTTCAATGGATTTTGGCAGATCAGCATGCGCGACCCACCGGATATCGGGTTTATCAATGCCCATGCCAAACGCCACAGTGGCCACAACGATCAACCCGTCTTCCTGCTGGAACCTGCGTTCAACGATACGGCGGTCTTCGGCCTCCATACCGCCATGATAGTGACAGGCGGCATGCCCCGCCTCGCGCAGGGCACCGGCCAGACCTTCGGTCTTGGCGCGGGTGCCGCAATAGACGATGCCGGATTGTCCCTTGCGGGCGGCGGCAAACTCCAGGATCTGGCGGCGGGGGCTGTTCTTGGGGGCGAATGCCAAATGAATATTCGGGCGGTCAAAACCGTGCAAAAAGGCGCGCGGCGCGACACCGTCAAAAAGCTTTTCAACGATTTCCTGACGGGTTTCGGCATCTGCGGTTGCCGTAAAGGCCGCCAGCGGCACATTCAGCGCGCGCCGCAGTTCGCCGATACGCAGGTAATCGGGGCGGAAATCATGACCCCACTGGCTGACGCAATGCGCCTCGTCCACTGCGATCATCGTCACGTTGATACGGCGCAGCATGCCCATCGCACTGCCCGCCGCCAGCCGCTCGGGCGCCATGTACAACAGTTTCAGACTGCCCTGTTCCAACGCGTCCCAAACCGCTTCGGTTTCTTCTTCGGTATTGCCGGAGGTCAGAGCCCCAGCGGCAACGCCCGCCTCTTGCAAGGCACGGACCTGATCCCGCATCAGGGCGATCAAAGGCGAGATTACAACAGTAACCCCGTCTCGCATCAGGGCAGGAAGCTGGAAACACAGGGATTTGCCCCCGCCCGTTGGCATAATGGCCAGCACGTTTTCGCCGTTTGTAACCGCTTGAACAATGTCCTGCTGGCCGGGTCGAAAGGCATCAAAGCCGAATACATCCTGCAACAGCGTGGCAGCGCCTGTCATTGTCGACCCTTTTTGTTTTTCTGCTCTTGCGCAGCAATTGTCCCACACACGGAATCGGGGAACAAGGGCCAAGCGGCACCTGACCTTAAGGATTTGACGCTTTGTTTTAAGGTTCGGTTAGTAAAATGCCGAAATGTTGTTCGCCAGGATGATGCGCAGCGCATAAACAGCGATCAGGGCAACCAGCGGGGCCAGATCAATGCCCTGCATGTTCGGCAGAATGCGACGGATCGGCTGGTACAGCGGTTCCAGAATGCGGTTCAACATATGCCAAATCTGGGCAACCAGCGGCTGGTGCATGTTGATGACCTGAAAATTGATCAGCCAGCTCATGATGACGTGGGCAATGATGAAAAACCACGCCACATCAAGGATCAGCATCAGAATTTGAAACAGAGACAACATCAGGGCATCCTTTTTTCTGCCACCGAGGTAAGGCCCCGGACAGCAAAGAGCAAGAGCATCAGATGCACACAGCAGGCATGGCAAAGCCTTTCTTGCGTTGTGCGGCGCCACCTGCTCTTAATGCGCCCAATCAACAAGAGGCAGGGCACGGTGCAGGTATCGCTGCAAAAGCGGGTTTGGGGCTGGATGGCCTTTGATTGGGCAACGCAGCCATTTTACACATTGCTGCTGACCTTTATCTTTGGCCCCTATTTCGCGGCCGTGGCGGCGCAGTATTTTCTGGAAACCGGGTTGCCCGAGGTACAAGCAGACGCAAACGCGCAATCGCTTTGGTCTCTTGGCCAAACCCTGATCGGGCTTGCCATCGCATTTACTGCACCGATTCTGGGGGCATTTGCAGACAGTTCGGGGCGGCGTATGCCGTGGATCATTGCGTTTTCCGTTCTGTATGTCGGGGGCACCTGCGGCATCTGGTTTCTGATGCCGGACGGATTGTTCTTGTGGGGCGCGCTGATCAGTTTCGGCATTGCGATGATCGGCGCGGAATACGCCCTGATCTTTGTAAACGCGATCCTGCCGTCGCTGGGGGACGATAAGGAGGTGGGTCGGATATCGGGGTCCGGGGCTGCCTTTGGATATTGGGGCGGGGTTGTTTCGTTGTTCGCAATGCTGCTGTTTTTTGCCGAAAACGAAACCGGCAAGACACTGATCGGGTTGGACCCGATGTTCGGGCTGGACGCCGCGGAGCGCCAAGGCACGCGATTTGTCGGGCCGTTTACGTCGCTTTGGTATCTTGTGTTCATGATCCCGTTTTTCATGTGGGTGCGCGAGGCGCCGGGCAACAAAGCGGCCTCTGCTTCGATATCTGCTGCGTTTCGCGATCTGGGGACCACGTTGAAATCCGTTGTCAGGCGCAGAAGTCTTGCAGCGTTTCTGGCGTCATCGATGTTTTACCGTGATGCGCTGAACGCGCTTTACGGCTTTGGCGGCGTCTATGCGACGCTGGTTCTGAACTGGTCGATCATCCAGATCGGGGTGTTCGGTATCGTCGGCGCTGTCACGGCTGCGATCGTTACGTTTATCGGTGGGCGTGCCGACCGTGCCTTTGGCCCAAAGCCGGTCATTGCCTTTATGATCTGTGTTTTGATTGCCGTTTGTACTGTTATCGTCAGCATGTCGCGTGAACAGATTTTCGGGGTTCCCCTGCCTGTCGGATCCGCCCTGCCTGACATCGTGTTTTATATCTGCGGCGCTGCCATCGGCGGTGCGGGCGGTGCGCTTTATTCCGCGTCACGATCCATGATGGTGCGCCATGCCAACCCCGCGCGACCGACAGAAGCGTTTGGGTTGTTTGCCCTTTCAGGGAAAGCCACGTCGTTTCTGGCCCCCGCCCTGATCGGAATGGTCACATATGCGACAGGCAGCGCACGTTTGGGCATTTCGCCGGTAATTGTACTTTTCGTAATCGGCCTGATCCTGTTACGCTGGGTTCATCCGAAGGGAGACAAGGCAGAATGGTTCGAATCCTGACATCACTTTGTCTGATGGCGGCGCTGGGCGTCTGGCCCGCGGCCACAGGCGCGCAGCAACTGGCGAAACAACAGTTCGGCGCAATGAAAGACGCATCCGAACACAGGCCGGCACCGTTTGGCAGCTATGCCAAGGGATGTGTCGCGGGCGCGGTACAATTGCCTGAAACCGGGCCGACATGGCAGGCCATGCGGCTGTCGCGCAACCGCAACTGGGGACATCCAGATGTTGTTGATTTCGTCCAAGACCTGAGCCGCAAGGCAGCGCAGCAGCCCGGCTGGAAGGGGCTGTATATCGGAGACATCAGCCAGCCAAGGGGCGGCCCGATGCTGAGCGGTCACAGAAGCCACCAGATCGGTCTGGACGTTGATATCTGGATGTTGCCGCCGGATCGGCTGAACCTGTCACCTAATCAACGGGAAAACATCTCGTCCTTGTCGCTGCGTCGTGCAAATGGTGCATATGTGAACAGCAGCTGGACGCGGGCACATCACGAAATCATCAAGGCGGCCGCCAAGGACAAACGCGTTGCCCGGATTTTCGTGTTTCCGGGCGCAAAAGTGCAGATGTGCAACGATGAAAAGGGCAACAAGTCCTGGCTGCGCAAAGTGCGCCCCTGGTATGGCCATCACTATCATTTTCACGTGCGGCTGGCCTGCCCCAAAGGAGCAAGAGGCTGTGTTGATCAGGATCCGCCGCCGGCAGGCAACGGATGCGGCGATGCGCAGAAATGGGTGAATGACATTCTGAACCCGCCGCCCCCTGATCCGAACGCGAAGAAACCCAAGCCAAGACGTGAATATGTGCTGGCGGATTTACCTCAGCAATGCGCCACAGTTCTAAAGCAGCACTGATCGCTGCGTTTTGTCTGGTGTCCGCCATTGCGGTTTGGTCGGCGCATTCGTTTGTCACGCCCGGGCCGGCGAAAGCGCATCTGCTGAATCGCTATATCTGGTCCCTGCCCGATCCGTGGTTTGGCGGCTTTTCAGGGTTTGAACTGTCGCATGATGGAAAATCCTTTCACGCGGTGACGGATCGCGGGCGAATTGTGACAGGGCAAATCACCCGTTCAGACGGCAGAATTCGCGACATTTCTGTAACTTCCACCAACCCGCTGAAGAATGATGCGGGCGGGGATGTAACCGGCAACCTGAATGATTCCGAAGGGCTGGCGTTGCTTCCCAACGGTCGTATCGTCGTGTCCTTCGAATTTGTGCAGCGGATCTGGTTGTATGATTCACCTTTGGACAAGGCGCACTGGGCCTCGTATTCGAAAGCTTGGCGGGCCTTTGCCACCAATATTGGATTCGAAGCTTTGGCCGTTGATGACACGGGCACGGTGTTCGCTATACCCGAAGGTGGTCGCAAAACCGCACCTGTTTTCCGATGGCGGCATGGTGAAAAGTGGCAGCAACCGTTCTTGTATACTCTGCGAGGGTCTTTTCGGCCCGTGGGCGCGGATTTCGGACCTGATGGCAAGCTTTATGTGCTGGAGCGCGCGGTCAGCCCGTTCGGATTTCGCAGCCGTATAAGGCAGTTTGACGTGACCCGGACAGGTTTTGAAAATGATGCTGTCGTGTTCACTTCGCTACCGGGAAAACACGACAATCTGGAAGGTATCGCGCTGTGGCAGGATGATCAGGATCGTATTCGCATAACGATGATATCCGATGATAATTTCCGGGTTTTCCAGCGTACCGAAGTGGTTGATTACATGCTTCAGGAATAGCTTGCGCCCGCCCGCGTGACGCATTAGTCAGCCAAGGTCCGCAATGAGGCGGGCCAAGTCGCCGCAACCTTGACAAAACGGGCACAAAAACATGAAGCGCGAACATCTTCCCGGCATTCTGGCTATGGCCGCCATTGTTGTGGCGTCCAACATTCTGGTGCAGCATCTTTTCGGCCAATGGCTGACATGGGGCGCTTTCACCTATCCTCTGGCATTTCTTGTCACTGACATCATGAACCGCGTTTATGGCGCCGGGCCCGCGCGAAGCGTTGTTTTTGTTGGTTTCATTGTGGGCATATTCTGTTCGCTGGTCGGCACCCAGCTTACCGGCGAATTCGGGCCACTGGTAACATTTCGCGTTGCCGTGGGATCGGGTATCGCATTTCTGACAGCGCAACTGCTGGATGTTTCGATCTTTTCGATGCTGCGCAACAATACGTGGTGGAAGGCACCGCTGGTCTCGACTTTGGTCGGGTCATCGGTAGACACGGCCCTGTTTTTTTCAATCGCCTTTTCGGCGCAGTTTGCCTTTATCGATCCAGCCACCGATGTGGTCTGGGCGAACGAAGTTTTGCCCTTCTTGGGGTTCGGTGGCGCAACACCGCTTTGGGTGTCGCTGGCGGCGGCGGACTGGCTGGTCAAACTGTCGCTTGGTCTGCTGGCGCTGGTGCCGTTCCGTATCATTGTCGACAGATTGAACACACAAACCGAATCACAGTGAAGATTTTGCTTTGCGATTGCAAAAAGCCGTGCAAGAATCACCTTAGTTGAAACAATTCGGAAGGAGGTGATCCAGTGTCGAGAAAGGTATTGGAGAGAGGTGTCGGAACAGCTTGGGAGGTCGCCCGCTAAGGCAATCCTTGGCGGCGTTGCCCGCCCGAGTGGATCGGAAAACAATCTAACCGACCCCACCTCCGCAGACTTTCGAAAGGGCCGTTCCACACATCGGGGCGGCCCTTTTTTCTGGGGAACAAGCACGGTAGGGTCAGCGCCATGCCAGTTTCCTGTACGTGAAAGCCCGATGTTGCGCATTTCTGACGATATATCCCTGCAAGACTGGGAGTTGAGCGAAAGCTTCAGCCGCGCATCCGGTCCGGGCGGGCAGAATGTGAACAAGGTCAGTACCGCCGTTGAATTGCGGTTCGAAGCGGCCCGTTCGCCGTCTTTGCCCGGCCCGGTCAAAACGCGGTTGCGGCGACTGGCGGGCAGGCGCTGGACCAAAGAGGGCGCTGTGGTCATCCAGTGCGACGAAACCCGGTCGCAGGCGCGCAACCGCGACATCGCGCGTGACCGTCTGGCCGAACTTGTGCGCGCCGCGCTGGTTGCGCCAAAACGGCGGATCGCGACAAAGCCCACGTTAGGGTCTAAAAAACGCCGCCTGAAAGCCAAGAAAGTGCGCGGCGATGTCAAAGCCTTGCGCGGGCGCGTCGAGGGCGAAGACTAGGTCCGGGCTGCCGGGCCCAACAGTACCGCGATCCTTATCTTGCGCTTTCGTTCAATATCGCACTTGTCGCGCGCGCCGCTGTCGCCCAGTGTCACGCCATGGATGATCTGAATTTTCGGCCTTTCGTTCCGTTCAGGGCGCGCACTTAAGTGGATGTGCGAGACGACAGGGTTGTGCCCGCGATTTTGCTAAGCCTTCTGGCAATCGTTCTATTCGATTTCATGGGTCTGATCATCAAATTGCTGTCGGGTTATTACGGCGCCGCCGAGTTGAGCGCCTATCGCAACCTGTTTGGTCTGATCCCAAGCGCGATTGCGCTTTGGTCTTCGCGCAGTTGGCATCAGAAAGGTCGCATTCTGAAAATGCGCCAATGGAAGTTGGCGTGTCTGCGCGGGATTCTGACTACGTTTGCACAATTCTTTTTCTATCTGTCGCTGGGGCGGCTCGCATTTGCCACGGCGTCCACAATCACATATGCCAATGCGCTTTTCATGACTGCGCTGGCGGTGCCTTTGCTGGGCGAACGGGTTGGCGCCGCACGTTGGGCTGCGGTTATGGTGGGATTTGCAGGTGTCGTCATGATCGTGCGACCGGGCGGTGACAGCTTTAGCTATGACGCGCTGCTGCCACTGGCGGCAGCATTTCTATACGCGCTTTCCGGCGTCCTGGCACGGCGGATGGATGTGGATTTACCCAGCCCGCTGATCAACCTTTATTCCAGTGCGACATCCATGGTCGGAGCATTTGCGCTGGCATGGGCCACGGGCGGGTTCTCGCAGGTGCGTGGTGGCGAAGATGTGTTGTGGATCATGGCAATGGGTGTTTTTGGCGGGTCTGCCGTGCTGTCTCTGGTCATTTCCTACCGGATGACCGAGCAAAGCAATCTGGCCCCGTTTAACTACTTTGGTATTCTTATCGCTTTTGTTTTCGGCTGGGTATTTTTTGGCGAAGCGCCTCTGGACGATCTGTTCCCCGGTGCGGTTCTCATCGCGTTTGGAGGATTGATGATCGTCTGGCGCGAAAGGCGGTTGCGACGGCGCAAGCTGTAAAGCGGTTTTGGATCGTTTGTGCTATACCACGACTTCCTGACGGTCTTGCGCCCCGACACCAAAAACAGCCTTGTAGCGTTCGATTTCCTTTGCCGGTCCCATCGCCTTGTTCGGGTTGTCCGATAGTTTGACGGTCGGACGGCCATTGGCCGATACCGCCTTGCACACCAGCGAAAACGGGGCCAGCGTATCATTGGGGGCGAAACCGCGAAAATCGTTGGTCAGCAGCGTTCCCCACCCGAAAGAGACTTTGACGCGTCCGTCAAATTGCGCCTGAAGTTCCGCGATCTTGGCAACATCCAGACCGTCGGAAAAGATAACGCGTTTTTCGGTTGGATCTTCGCCTCTTTCCCTCCACCAGCGTATCGCAATTTCTGCAGCCGCAGCGGGGTCGCCGCTGTCGACGCGTATCCCTGTCCAGCCAGCCAGCCAGTCGGGCGCATTTTTCAGGAACCCTTCCGTTCCATAGGTGTCGGGCAGGATAATGCGCAGATTGCCGTCATGTTCCTCGTGCCAGTCCGACAATACCTCGTAAGGGGCTTTCGCCAGTTCGGCGTCAGAGTTGGCCAGTGCGGAATAGACCATCGGCAGTTCATGCGCGTTGGTGCCGATCGCCTCGACCTCGCGGTTCTTGGCAATGAGGCAATTGGACGTACCGGTAAAGTTTTCACCCAGTCCTTCGCGCATGGCCTGAACGCACCAATCCTGCCAAAGATAGGAATGACGACGACGGGTGCCGAAATCGGCAATGCTCAGGTTCGGGATATCGCGCAGCGCTTCGATCTTTTCCCAGACACGGGTCATGGCGCGGGCATACAGCACCTGCAGTTCAAAGCGGCCCATATCATTCAGAACAGCGCGGCTGCGCAGTTCCATCAGGACGGCCAGCGCGGGAATTTCCCATAACATCACTTCGGGCCACGCCCCTTCGAACGTCAGTTCGTACTGATCGCCTTTGCGCTCCAGATGATAGGGTGGAAGCGACAGGTTTTCGAACCAGTCCATGAAATCGGGGCGGAACATCTGGCGCTTGCCGTAAAACGTGTTGCCGCGCATCCATGTGCTTTCCCCCCGCGACAGGGACAAAGACCGGATGTGATCCAGTTGTTCGCGCAATTCGCCTTCGTCGACAAGTGTGGCCAATGGAATATGGGTTGACCGGTTGATCAGCGAAAACGTGACATGCGTGTCCGGCTTGTTGCGAAACACCGATTGGCACATCAGCAACTTGTAAAAGTCCGTATCGATCAAAGATCGGACAATCGGGTCGATCTTCCATTTGTGGTTATAGACGCGGGTGGCAATATCGACCATGTCCGGCTCCGTCTTTTGGGTTCCGGACGGTTAAAGCAAAGGCGCGGTTGCGTGGCAAGGCTTGGCGATGCGCGCAGCCGATGGATTCAGCTAGGTCCGAAATGCATAGCGGTCCGACTCTTCGAATATATCGATGAGCTTGGAACCCGCCGGCACGGTCGCGCCGTGTTCCACCCCGGCGGGAATATCATAGCTTTCACCCGGTCCGTAGGTTCTGGTCACACCGTTCATGGTCAGCGCGATCGATCCTTCCAGAACCGTCCCCCATTGTGCGCCGTGGGAATGGGGCGGCAAAGTTACATCCTTGTGGACGTTAAAGAACGCAACCAGTCCTTTTTCGGATCGAAAACCCGTTGCCGTGACGATGTCTTCGGGTATCGGCAAATCAAGCGTTCCAGCGTTCAGAATAAAGTCTGGCAGGTTCATCTGGGCATCCTTTCTTCAGTTCAGTCCAATGCATGTTCATGACAGTGTTACACCAGCGGCGATCATCCCGTCCGTTGCCTGCTGAAGCGATCCGTTCAGATCAATCGCGCGGCAAAGCGATGTATCGACGCGAACATCAAACCCGGCCTTTGCCGCATCCACGGCCGAGAAATTCACGCAGAAATCCAGAGCCAGACCGACTATTGTAAGGTGTGTTATCCCGCGACTGCGCAAATACCCGTCCAGCCCTGTCGGGGTTTTGTGATCGTTTTCGAACAGGGCGGAATAACTGTCGATTTCAGGGTTATAGCCTTTGCGCAGAATAAGATCGGCACGATCCACCTGCAGGTCAGGGTGAAATTGCGCACCAATACCACCCTGAATGCAGTGATCCGGCCACAACACTTGCGGGCCGTAGGGCATGTCGATCATGTCGTAGGCAGCGGCATCCTTGTGGGACGAAGCGAATGAACTGTGTCCTGCGGGATGCCAATCCTGTGTCAGAAGAACCGTCGTGAATTCCGCCATCAGCGCATTGATGCCGGGTACAATGCTATCACCATCGGGTACAGCCAGTGCGCCACCGGGGCAAAAATCGTTTTGCACGTCGATCACAATCAGCGCCTGTGTCATGGCCGGGCTCCTTTGTCGCGTCTGTTTTTTACTACCCTACGTCTTGTCCGTGCGCGTGCAACATCGTATTGGGCGGCGCATGTATACAATCGCTGCACTTTATCATTTCACGCGTTTTGCAGATCCCGCCAAGGTCAAGGGGCCGCTGGCTGAAATGTGTTGTGCCAACGGAGTCAAAGGGACACTTCTGCTGGCCGGTGAAGGGATTAACGGCACCATTGCCGGATCGCGCGCCGGGATTGATGCCGTGCTGTCGCATATCAGATCATTGCCCGGATGCGGCAATCTGGAGTGGAAGGAGAGCACGTCTGCCGATGCGCCGTTCAACCGGATGAAAGTGCGCCTGAAGCGTGAGATCGTTACCATGGGCCAGCCCGATGTGGACCCGCGCGCACGGGTCGGGAACTATGTTGAACCAGCAGACTGGAACGCGTTGATCCAAAGCCCGGATGTGGCCGTGATTGACACGCGCAATGATTACGAGGTGGCAATTGGTACCTTTGAGGGCGCAGTTGACCCCGCAACAAAGTCATTCGGTGAATTTCCCGAATGGTGGGGAAAAAACAAACACCGGTTTCACAACAAGCGGATCGCGATGTTCTGCACCGGGGGTATCCGGTGCGAAAAATCAACCAACTACCTTCTGGGCCAAGGCGTGGAAGAGGTGTTTCACCTGCATGGCGGCATACTGAAGTACCTTGAAGACGTGCCCGCGAAAGACAGTACGTGGCAGGGCGAATGTTTCGTGTTTGACGGCAGGGTGTCAGTGGGTCACGGTCTGGCCGAGGGGCCGCACATGTTGTGCCACGCCTGCCGCCGCCCGATCCTGCCCAGTGATACCGACCGGCCCGATTACGAAGAAGGCGTATCGTGTTTCCACTGCGTGGACGAAACGTCAGAGCAGGACAAGAACCGGTTCCGAGAACGCCAGAAGCAGATTGCCCTGGCCAGATCGCGCGGCGAAACCCACATGGGCCCCAAAACCTGAGTTAAGCAGGTACCATCTGCCGCGGGCGGCCGCGCAACAGAAGCATCACCATGATGCCCATGTTCATCAGGTTCCAGACAATGCCGTTCAGAAACGCCGCCTGATATGAACCTGTCATGTCGTAGATCCAGCCCGACATCCAACCGCCCAGCGCCATCCCGAGGATCGTCATCATCATGACAAATCCGACACGTGCACCCGCCTCTTTTGCAGGCATGTATTCGCGCACAATCAACGCGTAACTGGGCACTATTCCACCTTGCGAAAGGCCGAAAATCAGGCTGATGACATAAAGTGGCACAAGCCCGTCATAGGGCAGGTACAAAAACAGGGCGATACACTGCAATGTCGAACCGACCAGCAAAGTGATAACGCCACCCACCTTGTCGGCCAGAACGCCCGACAAGACGCGCGAGACAACGCCCCCCAGTAACATCAGCGACAGCATTTCAGCGCCGACAACCGGCCCGTAGCCCAACCCGACGCAGTAGGAAACGATATGAACCTGCGGCATCGACATGGCCACGCAGCATCCGATGCCCGCCAGCCCCAGCAGATACTGCAATGTGCGCGGTGAAAACCCGGTGCTGCGCGCGCGCAAGGTGGCAGCAGCCTGCGCCTTGCCGTGGGCATCTTCCGGAACACGGCGGCGAAGCAGGAAGGACAGCGGAATGACCACGGCGAGCGTCATTATGGCGAGGATCATGTAAACATGGCGCCAGCCGTCGGCTGTCAGAATGTCGGCCAGCAAAGTCGGCCAAATCGCGCCCGACAGATAATTCCCGCTTGCCACCAACGCGACAGCAATGCCGCGCTTGCGCAGGAACCAATGCGAAATATCGGCGATCAGCGGCCCAAATCCCACCGCCGTTCCCAGCCCCAGCAAAAGATGCGCAAGCGACAAAACGAAAATGGATCCGGACAGAATCGCGCACAGATAGGCCAGCGCGCTGACCAGTGCGGCGCCAATCAAGGCTACAGTCACGCCAAAGCGATCGACCAGTCGGCCAATCAGCAAATTGCCCAGTGCAAATCCGATCATTGTCAGGGTGTAGGGCTTTGATGCTTCTGCACGGCCCGCGTTGAATTCAACCTCGACCGCGGGCATCACTATGATAACGGCCCACATGCCGACATTGGCGACTGTCGCGATGATCAGCGTGATGATCAACCGCGTCCAGGAATAGCTGCTGTCGTGTATGTCGCTGCCTTGCATAACCGCGACGTTAGGCACGGCGCGGGGCAATGTATAGCGCCAGTTTCAGTGCTTGGTTCGGATCAGAAAACCGAAACGGGCGGTTCCCGCACAAACGCGCTGTAGCCGCCCGTATTCAGACCTAGAAATCCAGGTTTTCGACGTTCAGGGCATTTTGCTGAATGAATTCGCGGCGTGGTTCAACCACATCCCCCATCAGTTTTGTAAACAGATCATCAGCTTCGGCCATGTCTTCGACGCGAACCTGCAACAAAGTGCGAGCGTCCGGATCAAGCGTGGTTTCCCACAACTGATCAGGGTTCATTTCACCCAGTCCCTTGTAACGCTGCAGGGACAGACCTTTTTCGCCTTCGGCCAGAATGGCATCCAGCAAGTCCATCGGGCCATAAATCATCTGGCTTCTGTCTTTGCGGATCAATTGAGCCGGCAGCGAATAGACATCCTGCAGGCTTTGGGTGAACGCCCCGGTGCGCTTTGCCTCGCCGCCACGCATGATGCGGCCATCAAGGGTGCGCACCTCTTCCACGCCGCGCAGGATGCGCGCAAGACGGATGCCGTGATCCTGGGTTATGCGGCCCTGCCAGCCCTTTTCATATTCCAGCGCAATCAGGTTCAGACGCTCGGCCACCTTGTCTGCGGTGCCTTGCAGGTCGGCGTCGACAACACCGGGGGCAAAGGCCCCGGCAATGGCCGCCTGTTCAAGGATGTGGCGCGGATAATGCGTTGGAAACGCTTCAAGCACGCGGCGCATCTGGCGGGCCATATCAACGACGCGCAACAGGTCCTGCCCCGAAATTTCTTCGCCATTTCCCTGTTTCAGCATGGCGCCTTCGACGCCCTGATTGATCAGGTATTCTTCCATCGCGGCCTGATCCTTCAGGTACACTTCGGATTTGCCGCGTGACACTTTGTAAAGCGGTGGTTGCGCAATATAGAGATGGCCGCGTTCGATCAGTTCCGGCATTTGCCTGTAAAAGAATGTCAGCAACAGGGTGCGGATATGCGCGCCGTCTACGTCCGCGTCCGTCATGATGACGATCTTATGATAGCGCAGTTTCGAGATATCGAATTCATCGCGTCCGATCCCTGTGCCCAGCGCCATCACCAGGTTGCCGATCTCCTGTGACCCAAGCATGCGGTCAAACCGCGCCCGTTCAACGTTCAGGATTTTGCCTTTCAAGGGCAGAATGGCCTGGGTCTGACGATCACGCCCGGTTTGGGCAGATCCACCGGCGCTGTCACCCTCGACAAGGAACACTTCAGTTTTGGACGGGTCTTTTTCCGAACAATCCTTAAGCTTTCCAGCCAGAAAGTTCACATCCATCGCCGTTTTACGACGGGTCAGATCCCGTGCCTTTCGCGCCGCTTCGCGCGCCAGTGCCGCTTCGACAATCTTGCCAACAACGATTTTGGCCTCGTTCGGGTTTTCCTCGAACCATTCCGCCAGTTTTTCGTTCACCAACCCTTCGACAGCGGGGCGCACTTCGGAACTGACCAGTTTGTCTTTGGTCTGGGATGAAAACTTCGGATCAGGCACTTTGACAGACAGCACGCAGGTCAGACCTTCGCGGGCATCGTCGCCGGTAAAGCTGACTTTTTCCTTCTTCGCGATACCAGAACTTTGCGCATAATTGTTGATCGTGCGCGTCAGCGCCCCGCGAAATCCGGCCATATGGGTGCCGCCATCACGTTGCGGAATGTTGTTGGTAAACGGCAGAACACTTTCGTGGTAACTGTCATTCCACCACATCGCGACCTCGATCCCGATGTCGTCGCGTTCGCCGGTAATGAAAATCGGTTCCGGCATGACCGAGCTTTTGTGACGATCGAGGTATTTCACAAACTCTTTGACGCCACCTTCGTAAAACAGTTCCGAGCGCAACGGTTCGGCGGGGCGTTCATCCGTCAGGATGATACGCACACCGGAGTTCAGGAACGCCAGTTCGCGCAGCCGTTTTTCCAGTGTCTGAAATGAATAATCAAGGTTTGAAAAGGTGTTTGTCGACGCCATGAAACGCACTTCGGTACCTGTGCGGTCGCCACATTCGCCCACGACTTTCAGGTGTTCAGTCGTAAAGCCGCCTTCGAACCTTGCATAATGTTCCTTGCCGTTGCGCCAGATGCGCAATTCAAGCCAATCGGACAATGCGTTTACCACGGACACACCAACACCGTGCAGACCGCCGGAAACCTTGTACGAATTGCTGTCGAATTTACCCCCTGCATGAAGCTGGGTCATGATGACTTCGGCAGCAGACACGCCTTCTTCTTCGTGGATACCCACGGGTATTCCGCGTCCGTTGTCGCTGACGGAAACGCTTGAATCCGCGTGAATGACAACGTTCACCGCGTCGGCATGACCGGCCAACGCCTCGTCAATGCCATTGTCTACGACTTCGTACACCATGTGGTGCAGGCCAGACCCGTCATCGGTGTCGCCGATGTACATACCGGGACGCTTGCGCACCGCCTCTAAGCCTTTGAGAACCTTGATGGAATCAGCGCCGTATTCTTCTGGCACCTGTTCGGTTTCGGACATCCGAAAATCCCTTTGTTATTTTCGCTTTTTATACTGGGTATTGGGGGGGATGTCACGCGTTTGCCCTATATTTTGTGCCTTTTGGCGGGGTATTTCGCCCAAGCACAAAAGCACCCGTTCCAAAGCGCAAACGGCCGTCAGGGTTGCGCCTGTCGCACCTGTGAAAGACCGGATTCTTCGGTCACTTCCAGATACATTGCGCGGTCGCCCATCGTGTCGAACAATTCCGGGCCGGTGCCTGTCATCCATGCCTGCGCACCCAGTGTGACAACCTCGTCATAAAGGGCAGCACGGCGATCTGCATCAAGATGGGCGCCGACCTCGTCCAGAAGCAACAGCGGCGGCGCGCCGAATTCACGGGTCAGGGCCCTTGCGTTCGCCAGAATAAGGGACACAAGCAGCGCCTTTTGTTCGCCCGTGGAACAATCGCGCGCCGGCACATTTTTTGCGGCATAAACGCCGTAAACATCCGTTCTGTGCGGGCCGATCAGGGTGCGCCCGGCCACCAGATCACGGAACCGGTTTTCGGCAAAAGCATCGCGCAGCGCATCTTGGGTTTCGGGCATGTCGCCATCGGTCTGTATCAATTCCAGCGTGGCACTGGGAAAAGCCGTTTGCGCATCCTGCTGGGCATCGGCCAGCAGAGCCAGTGCGGCGATCCGGTTGGCATGGATGGTGGCCCCGGCACTGGCCATCTGGGCCTCGAGTGCGGTGTACCATGACGGTTCGCGCACCTGATCCTTCAGCAGGCGGTTACGTTCGCGCATTGCCTTGTCATACGCCAACGATACCTCGGCATGGGTCGGTATGAAGCTGAGCGTCATGCGATCCAGAAAACGCCTCCGGCCCTCGGCCCCTTCGATCCAAAGCCGATCCATCGACGGGATCAGCCACAAGACGCGCGCAATCCGACCCAGCGCCAGTTGCGAGGCCGATTTGCCATCAATTTTTACCTGGCGGGCAGCGCCACTTTCAGACCAGATTTCGACCTCGTGTACCTGAGCGAGCGAGTGCAGGATGCCTGTCAGCTTCCATCCCAAGGCTTCAGGGCGGCGGGCCATATCTTCGGCACTGGAACGGCGCAGTCCGCGCCCCGGCGAAAACAGCGATACAGCCTCGAGAATGTTGGTTTTACCCGCGCCGTTGGGCCCAAAAATCGCCACAGGGCGGCCATCGCAGGCGATCCGCGCCATTTTATGCGAGCGGAAATGGGACAACGTCAGTTCAGAAATATGAAGTGACGTCATCAGGTATGTCCGTTTGCGTCAGTCGCCGCGCAGAGGGGTTTTCGCCGGTTCCCGTTCTGGGTCACACGCGCATCGGCATGACAACATAGACGGCGCTGGTATCGTTGCCTTCGCGCATCAGTGTCGGATCGCCGGCCGAGTTGAACATGAACACCGCGTTTTCGCGATCCACCTGAGATGCAATTTCCAGAAGGTATTTTGCATTGAACCCGATTTCCAGCCGTTCATCGCCATAGGCAACCGCCAGTTCCTCTTCGGCGGCACCGCTGTCGGGGGCGTTGACAGACAGGATCAGGCGATCTTCGTCCAGCGCCAGTTTGACAGCGCGCGACCGTTCGGAGGATACGGTTGCGACACGATCAACGGCCTGGGCAAATTCGGCGGCATCCACTTCGAGTTTGCGCGTATTTCCCTGCGGGATAACGCGCGTGTAGTCCGGGAATGTTCCATCAATCACTTTGGACGTCAGTGTGATATCCGGCGTTGCAAAACGGACCTTTGTTTCCGAAACAGATACCGCGATCTGCATATCGTCGTCTTCCAGCAGTTTGCGCAGCTCACCAACGGTTTTTCTGGGTACGATAACACCGGGCATGTCGCCCGCGCCTTCCGGCAACGGCGCATCGATGCGGGCCAGCCGGTGGCCATCGGTTGCAACACAGCGCAGAACCTTGCCGCCATCCGCATCCGATATGTGCATATAGACGCCGTTCAGATAATACCGTGTTTCTTCAGTGGAAATCGCAAATTTCGATTTGTCGAACAACCTGCGCAACACCGGTGCGGGCGCAGAAAAATTGGATGCATATTCCGAGGACGCCATGACGGGAAAATCTTCCTTCGGAAGCGTCGCAAGGGAAAAGTTCGACCTTCCCGCTTCGACTGTGAGGCGTCCTGCAGCATTATCCGCTGTCAGGGTAACAAGTGCCCCGTCCGGAAGCTTACGCACGATTTCGTGCAAAGTCGTGGCTGACACAGTGGTTGCGCCTGCCCGTTCGACCTGCGCAGGTGCCTTGTCGACCACTTCGATATCCAGATCGGTGGCACGGAAATGCACATCACTGCCTTCCGCTTCGATCAGCACGTTGGCCAGAATGGGGATCGTGTTGCGCCGTTCCACAACCGACTGGGCCTGAGACACGGCCTTGAGCAATGCGCCGCGTTCGATGCTGAGTTTCATGTGTTCCACCCTTTGGACTACCGGGACGAGCAACCTAGCGGTTTGTGCCCCCCGTACAAGCATTTTGTTCTGTGTTCGTTTGTCCATTGCTTTGGAGCAAGGGTCAAGATGCCGCTTGGAACATCGGGTGTCAGAGTGATCAGGAAAACGGAAATTGTGTTTCCGGCGCAAGCTTTGCGCAAGCCAGCGCCGGAATTAGGGAAATGTGCGTTCGATTTGATTGCCCACCCGCCACGATGGGGCAGTTACAGACAGAGCCGCGTGCCGCTACGCCTCTAACGCGCGGCGCAGCAGTTCGATATCTTCGGCGATCTGGCCATCCTGTTGCTTCAGTTCTTCAATGCGCTTGACGCCATGCATGACAGTGGTGTGATCGCGCCCGCCGAACCGACGCCCGATTTCCGGAAGCGACCGGCTGGTCAACTGCTTGCACAGATACATGGCGACCTGTCGGGGCCGCGCATACGTGCGCACACGCTTGGGCCCGATCATATCGGACAGGCGGATATTGTAGTGATCCGAAACCTTGCGCTGGATTTCCTCAACGGAAATCTTGCGTTCCGATGCCCGCAACACGTCGGCCAGACAATCCTGTGTCAGTTCCATCGTGATTTCACGGCCAACGAGCGACGCAAAAGCATAAAGGCGGGTCAACGCGCCTTCGAGCACGCGCACATTGGTGGAGATTCTGTGGGCCAGAAATTCCAGCACGCCATCCGAAATGTTCAGTTCGGGATACATGGTGCGGTAGTTTTCAACTTTGGTTTGCAGAATGCCCAACCGCAATTCGTAATCCGTGGGATGCAGATCAACCACCAGGCCGCATTGCAGCCGCGATTTCACACGATCCTCAAGATCCTTGATTTCGCCCGGGGCGCGGTCGGCGGAAATGATGATCTGTTTGTTCTGGTCAACCAGCGCGTTGAATGTGTGGAAGAACTCTTCCTGCGTGCTGTCTTTTCCGGCAATGAACTGAACATCATCCACCATCAACACATCGACCGAGCGGAACAGTTCCTTGAAATCCATCATCTTGCGTTCGCGCAATGCCTGAACAAAGCGGTACATGAACTGTTCGGCCGATAGATACAGCACGTTCAGTTCGGGGTGACGGGCGCGCAGTTCCCAAGCAATGGCGTGCATCAGGTGCGTTTTACCGAGCCCGACCCCGCCATACAAAAACAGCGGGTTAAAGGTTACAGGCCCACCTTCGGCGACACGGCGCGCAGCCGCATGGGCCAGTTCGTTGGGTTTGCCCACGACAAAGCTGTCAAATGTGAACCGGGCATCCAGCGGCGCGGCCGTCAGGCCGGATTCGCTGGTCTGGGGTTTGGCCTTGGCCGATTTGAACACCGGCTTGGCAGGGATAGCGGTGGCATTTGCAGGCACGCGGAACGATACGCGCTGAACCGATGCACCTGTTGAATTCAGTTCATACAGGATCAGGTCTGCAAAGTTTTGAGATACGTAATTTCCGATGAAATTTGTCGGGACATGGAATGTGGCAACGCCATCTTTGAGGTCGGAAAATTCCAGAGGCTCGATCCATGTCTTATAGTTGTTCTGACCTACCGTCTTCAGCAGCTGTTGTCTGAGTTGTCCCCATTTTTCTTGAGTCAT